>NZ_QGDO01000001.1:1238203-1547754 GCF_003149185.1 Sediminitomix flava
GAATATCCCCCAACGGTGATCTGCTGCAAACTTTGAAGAACCATCTTGACGAACAGTTGCTGTCAATTTATACCTGTCAAGTAACGAATAGTTTGCTCTCGCAAAGTATGAAACGATTGTTTCCGTTGCTTGAGAACTAAGTACAGTAATATCATCTGTACTCTGAGCATTATTCAAATGCTGTAACTCTTTTTCAGCAGGAACATCATATGCCTTACCTTCTAGACTAGACCACGTATTTGATTGTGTTTCAACCCCAATCAAACCATTGATTCTATGAATATTTCCAAATTCTTTCTGATAATTCAAGGTTGCGTTCCATACCCAACCAAGGCCTGTTCCAGTTTTTTCTACTAGGCTACTTCTCGGATTATTATCCTTGCTACCAATAAAGTATTCAGAACTATAATTGTGATCTTGGTATGTTTTCAAGTCAATACCGTATTGAGTTCTGAAATCTAGACCTTTTGTGATATTGTAGTTCGCAAACAAGTTAGACATAAGCTTATGCTCTTTTTTCCACTTGTTTTCCATATCATCTACAATTCGAGCTGGGTTACGGATATCTGAAATTCCATCAGAGTTTCCATAGTTGTTCAAGTGGTCATCCCAAACTGGCGTGATTGGGTCAATACGAAGTACTGATGGTCCCACACCCGAATAAAGGTCTCCATTATATGACTGAATATCTGCAAATGTGTATGAAGTGTTCATACCTGCAGAAATCTTATCAGTTAACTTAAAATCGTTGTTCAAACGAACAATCATTTTCTCAAGTCCAGAATTATCAATTGTTCCTTCTTGGTTAAAGTAAGTTGCAGTAAAAACGTAATTCGATTTTTCACCTCCTCCCATAGCTTGGAAGTTTACGTTATGCATTGGTGCTGCTGTATTGTAGATTTCACTTTGCCAATCAGTTCCTTCATAAGCACCATCTCTTACAAAAGTAAGTTGCTCTAATTCTCTTGTACTTGGCGTGATACCGTCATTGTCATAAGCCTCTAATTTTAGCGTTGCATACTCACTAGCATTTACCATATTCATGGTTTTCGAAGGACTCGAAATACCTGAGTAAACATGTAGGTTAAACTTGGTCTTTGTGTTCTGCTTTCCCGTTTTAGTCGTGATAAGAACAACACCATTTGCTCCTCTCGAACCATAGATTGCAGTAGCGGAAGCATCTTTCAGAATTTCCATAGAAGCAATATCTGTTGGTGCGATATTACTGATGTCTGAAGTAGGAAATCCGTCAACTACATAAAGTGGATCAGAATTGTTGATGGTACCCACACCTCTGATACGGACTTTCATACCACTACCCGCATAACCCGAGTTGGAAACAACCTGTACACCTGCTACTCGTCCTTGTAAAGACTCTGCAACATCTACAGTTGCTACTTGAGTGAGTTGTTCTGTTTTTACTGTGGCTACCGAACCTGTTACATCGCTTTTACGCATTGTACCGTAACCAACAACAACCACCTCTTCAAGCTCTTGCGTATCGACTTCTAGAGATACTTCTATATAATCTGAATTTTCTAGGGTCACGGTTTTGGTGATGTAACCGATGTAAGAAACAGTCAGATTTACTTTGTCACCTACCTCGATTGTGAAGTTTCCATCAAAATCGGAGATAGTACCTTGTGTTGTGCCTTCAATGACAATGTTTGCTCCAGGAACAGCCATTCCTGTAGAATTGTCAATGACTTTTCCTTTAATGACTCTCTCTTGCCCTAAAGCGGTTTGAGAGATAAACAACATTGCACATATAAATGTCAGCAGTGTTTTTGTCGTATGTCTAAGTCGTTTCATACTAAAAAAAGTTTTATAAAAAGTATGACACAAATATGAAAGTGTATGAAAGACATTTAAAGGGAGGATCTTTTCATAACAGAAGGGTATTTTGTACGTGTTAAAAACACCCCTCCAGTTTTTCTACTACTCCCCCTTTCTCTCCCTTAAATATTAATGTGTTGCTCAGTGGTCTTTAAGTAAAATAAATATTAGTCCCCCTAGTTTCGTTCTATACTGATACTCAAATTCAATTCTTTGTCCTCAGTATTCGATTCTCGTTTGATATATTCTGAAGGAGTCACCCCAAACTCTTCTTTGAAGCACTTACGGAAGTATTTCAGATCTGCAAAACCAACTTCATAAGTTACTTGCTTGATATTCAATTCTCCTTCAAGTAATAGTTCTGCTGATCTTTTGAGTTTTATTTTTCTGATCAATGCATTTGCAGAAAGTCCAGTGGTTGCTTTTAACTTTCTGTACAATTGCATTCTACTCAAATTCATTTCATCACAGAATTCATCGACACCCCATTCTGGCTCAGAAACATTTGCTTCAATCACAGCTATTGCTTTTTGCAACATAGGCGGGAGTTGATCGACAGTAAGCTTTGTTTCTTTTGTTTCACCTACCATTTCTACCGTAGGCTCATTGTTCTTTGTGGAAGGAATTTCTGATTTAGGATTGGATTGAATGGCATTGAATTTTTTCTGAAGCTTTGAAGACCTTTCAATGAGTTTATTCACTCGAATCATCAAGTGATTTGAATTCAATGGTTTTGGAATGTAAGAATCTGCACCATGCATCAAGCCTTTCAAACGGTTATCCTCAGAGGCTAAAGCGGTCAATAAAATGACTGGAATATGGTCTGTTTTCGGGTCTGATTTTACTTTCTCACAGAACTCAAAACCATCCATTTCAGGCATCATCACATCACTGATGATAACATCTGGAATATTCTCTTGTGCTTTTTCCAATCCGACTAAACCGTTTTCTGCTGTCACGACCTTAAAGTCTGGCTCCAATAAACTCCTTACAAAGTTTCTGACTTCAGAATTATCATCTACAACCAACGCTATTTTTCTACCTGAAATGTATTCTTCAGAACTTTGCTCTCGGAGTCTTTCTTTCAGAATTGTATTCACATTTTCCCAATTCACAATGCTATCCACTGATGTTGCATCTTTTTGTGTCTTCTCATTCGCACTATACACATCTGTGAGAGGAATCATAAACTTGAAAGTTGTTCCAAATCCTACCTTGCTATCAACCACCAACTCTCCTTTATGCACTTGAGCCAATCGTTTAGAAAAACTTAAGCCAATCCCTGTGCTATATCCTTCAGACTCTCCTTTGCTGTAATAGCGATCAAAAATAAATGGAAGTGTGTCTTTCTTGATTCCTTTTCCTTCATCAATTACTGAAATACTTACAAAAGGCTGTGCTTCTTTCTGCTCGATACCAACAGCCACCTGAATCCTTTTACTTTTAGGCGTAAATTTGAAAGCATTTGACAAGAGGTTATACAATACATTTTCAACTATCTCCTTGCTGTACCATATTTCTTTTGGCACTTCTTCAGATACTTGAAGATCGTACTTAATATTTCGATCAATCGCCTTGTATTGGAATTGTTCAAATGTATTTTTTATGAAAACATGAAAATCAGATTGCCCTACATTCAAATCAAGACCAATCGTTTCATTCTTATTAAAATCCATCAGACGATTGATCAACATCAACAATCGGTGTGTATTCCGATACATCATCAAGTGATAATCATGATATGGATTTTTAGTATCTGAGACTAACTTCCCGAGAGGTCCCATGATCAATGTTAGTGGAGTTCTAAACTCATGAGAGATATTGGTAAAAAATCGAAGTTTTAGTTGATCAACTTCTTTTTCTTTTTGTTCAGATACTTTACGAAGTTCTTCAACTCTTTTAAGTTGTTGTTGCCTCCAGAAATATCCAATCAGAAGAACTAAAAAGCTCGCATAAATCAGGTAAGCCAAAGGTCTTTCCCAAATTGGAGGCAATACCCTAATCTCGACTTGCATTGGTTTTTTATTCCAAATTCCATCATTGTTAGATGCTAACAATTCGAAAGTATATGCACCTGAAGGAATATTGGTGTAAGTCGCTTTTCTACGAATCGAATTGGTATAAGTCCATTCTTCTTCAAAACCTTTTAAACGAAAAGCATAAAGACATTTTTCTGACAATGCATGTTGCAAACCCGAAAATTCAAATGAAAACGCATTCTGATCAGATTCCAATTCAATTTCTTCAATGGTACTCAATGCCTTCGGTAAGATCGCTTTTGAACCGATAGAATCTCCAACTTGAATCACTCTATTTTGCAAATAAAACTTAGTAAGCTGCGGTTGAGGTAACTGATAATTCAATTCGATATCCACAGGATTAAAATGGTCTACACCTTCTATTCCTCCCAAATAAATTTCACCATCGTCTCCTTTTGCATTGGCTGTGGGCATAAAGGCAGAGTTAATCAGACCATCTCTTCTATCAAAAAAGCTGTAGTTGTTCTGTTCAGGGTGACTTGAACTCATTCTGATCAATTCTTTCGGAGTGGTCAACCAAAGAAAGCCATTATCATCTTCGATCATCCCATTAATTTCCATTACAGGATTTTTCTGACTGACTGTAATGAAATTAATTTTAGCCAATTCATTTCCATCAAAATAACTCAAACCATTTTCTGTAGCAATCCAGATTGTACCATTTTTAGACTGGTAAACTTGATTGACAAAATTATCGGATAAGCCATTTTGATAGGTATAAGGAACAGCTTTGACTACTTTCTTTTGAGACTGAGATAATTCCAAAGCCCACACTCCGCCACCGCGAGTACCTACCCAAAGTAAGCCTGACTGATCTCTGAGAATTGAAGTAATTGGGTAAGAATTTGTCGATTCTTTCATTGCTTCGGGCAACTCTAAATCTTCAATGCCCTCACTGTATGAATCATGGAAATAAATCCTTCCATTCCAAGAACCAAAATAAACTCTACCTCTTGTATCTTTTGAGATTGTAATAGGATGATCGTAATCAAACCTTACTCCTCCCTCTGAAATATAGTAATGCTTTACATCTTCTAATTTTCCATTTTTATGATTGTGAGGGTTCACGCAAAAAATCCCTCCACCTTTTGTAATCACCCATAGATTATCATCAAAATCGAGCATAATATCATAGATGATACCTAGGTTATCTTCTAAAGCTTTAATAGAAGAGCTTAACGAAACAGACTTTAATGCTTTTCCTTTTTCTTTCAGCATCAATCCTGTACCCCATGTGCCCAACCAAATTTGTTCATCCGTCACTGCGATGCTACTAATTGCTTGAAGACTTCTTGTTTCTCCTCCTATTTCAATACTTTGAAAATCTTTCTGATTGCTGTTTAAAAGATGTAAACCTTGCTCTGTTCCTACCCAAATATTCTGTTGCGCATCTTGATACAAAGAACGAATAACCAAACTACTTAAACCACTTTCCTTTATTTCTAGGTGTTTTCCTTTTCCATTCAAAGACAACTGTAAAAAGCCTTTACTTGTCCCTGCCAATACCTCTTCTTGCTCATGTCCGTTTAGAAGTAAAATAGGCTGAACAATCCATGTATTTTTTGCTTTATTATAGTCTTTAGAAGAAGAGTGTACTTGATAAAATACAGGCTCTCCCTTCCTTATTTTTTCTACATCAGGAATAAAAGATAACAAGCCATGCTTAGATGAAACCCAAATCTCACCACCTCTTCCTTCTTTCATTTCATAGACATACTCAACTACATCATGTTTGAAAATGGTATGAAAACTATTCTCGACTTCATCGTAAAACTGCAAACCAGCTCCTGTTCCTATCCAAGTATTTCCGTAGTTGTCAGTATAAATTTTGGAAACCTGATTTCTTAAAAGTGATTTCCCATCTTCTTCACCCTGACGAATATTTAAACTTTTCTTATGTTCTAAATCAAGAATGTAAAGTCCATTATATTCTGTACCGACCCAAATCTTTTGATCAGCCTTATTAATCGTAAGTATATTATTGATATTTACTTTAAAGGAGCTACGTCTGTCATACTTGGTAAAAATATGCTGTTTCGTGTCATAAGAAAAAAGACCATCTACATGCGTACCAATCCAAAGAATCCCATCGTCATCCATGAGCAAACAGGTAATCTTTCTACTGTTAAATTTCTCTGGACTGACAAACGAATAATTGACTGCTTCATAACCATCATACCGATATAAACCCGACCAAGTTCCTATCCAAATGTACCCTTCCTGATCTTGAGTGATACAATTAATTGATGCTTGTGGGATATCTGTTTTTAAAGAAATATTTTGGAATGATAATGCATTTTGAGCTTGTAATAATGAGCCACTAATTAGGCATATCAAAAAAAGAATAGACTGTATTAAATACCTCCTCATTTTCATATCAAGTCCTCCAGTTGGTTAAAAAATCAGTTTCACTGATCGTAAACAATACGTGCTTATTTTAGTAATAATGCGTTTTATCAAAAAAAGCACAATGGGACGCTAGTTTAAGGGTGCAAAATACACAAAAAAAGGGGGCATATACGCTAAAAACCTTGTTAATGTATAAATAAAGGCTGTTTTGAAGGTTTTCTCACCAAATCTTACGCTAGAAGAATCTGTTCTGAAAATAACACCGCATAATATTTCACTATATAAAGTCGTAATTGAAATATCAGCTCAAAAAAGACTTTGGTTTTAGATTAATCGAATAAATAGGCTCTGAAATAGGATAAAAATATTATCTTTAAATAAGAGGAATAACTTACATATGATCTCTTTCAAATCTTACCACACTTGAACTCCTAACCCGACCTCTACCATGAAAAAATATCCTCTCACATATAACATTCCATCAACCTCAGATAGCGGAAAAAGATGGGCGATCTCAGACCTTCACGGCTGTCTGATGACATTTGATAAACTCCTAGATGAAATCCATTTTAAAACTCAAGATCAACTCTTCCTTTTAGGTGATCTCATTGATCGAGGCCCCGATAGTAAAGGGCTACTCAACCGTATCATTGAGCTTAAGGAAAGCGGTTATCAGATTCACTGCTTGAGAGGAAATCATGAAGAAATGCTTCTTGACCATGTCTATAATTATTCAAGCACACTCCGTGAATATGCTCTGATACATGGCGTACTCCCTTTGTTAGATGAGAACGAACAAATCCCGAGTCGATTTTTAAACTTCTTTGAAGAATTACCATACTATTTTGAGCTAGATAATGCTTACCTTGTTCATGCTGGTTTCAATTTTGAAATTGATGATCCGCTTTCGGATACCAACGCTATGATTTGGACAAGAGAACTTCCTTCTAGCTCAAATTGGCTAAATGGCAAAAAGCTCATTCATGGGCATACACCTACCACTTTAAGAAGAATACAACAGCAATTAAAAAATAATGATCAAATCATAAATATAGATAATGGTTGTGTGTTTGATGGTATGCGAGAAGACATGGGAGCAATGCTTGCCCTCAACTTAAATGACTACGAACTGTTGATTATGAAGAATGTTGTACACGCCTAAAAATCCCTCTTTATAGTAGTAAAATCGCCGTTTTATCGAATAAACGTTAAACCAACGATTTCTTGTAATAACAAATCCTAACACTATGCATTCGTTCTAGATTTTTACTGTTGAGCCTAGTATATTTGAAGTGTTATCAATGACAAAATAAGTTCTGAAAAGGACTTTCAAGATATATAAGAACATAGTAGAAAGTAGCAATGAGTAATAGTTAGTTTTTGGGTTACTATAAAGAGGTTTCACATTGTGAAACCTTTTTTTCTACTTCAGAATCAATAAAAAAATCCTGATAGGTTTAACGCTATCAGGATTTTCTATTTTATGAATATCTTTTCTGTTTCTATAAACAGATTTGTGTTTGAATAGCAAATACATTTGAATCCTCCTTTTCAAGACCGTCATAAGCTGCTTGAGAGTACTTATACTCAAAAGTTACTTTCGCATTATGACCACTGAAATAATAATTCAAACCTGCTCCAAACTCATTCCCTGCATTTTCATAAGCTTCATAGCCAGTATAGCCATAACTTACATAAGGCTGAAGTTTCCCATCTCCAATTGAAGGAGGTAAAAGGTAACCTAAATGAGCATAAGCTATATCTCCACTACTTACTCTTCCTGTAAAATCTTCACCATAATTCATGTGCATATATGTAGCATAAGCTGTCAATGCTCCATTGCCTAGTGGTGCATCATAAAATGCATCTACAGAAAGGTGTGTTACATTACTTGTTATGGTATTTTTTTCAAGACCTTCAAATGTGTTCAAAGCATCTATACTTCCTCCTTCAGCAAGTTTAATAACTCCATCTTTGTGGTGGAAGAATCCTGCTCCAATATTGAAGACACTTTTCTTACCTAAGTATGTACCTGTTTTAAAAGGTAATGTAGTAGATTCTCTGTCCTTAAATTGGTATGCAAAATAACCTTGAAAGATGCTCATCCCTTTGTTTGAACCTACAGCACTGTATAGTTTTCTTGTATTATACGAATACGAATCTTCTGTCAGCGTATTCCCTACATCAGCACTATTGCTCATCGGAACGTTCCACGCCACACGATACTCCAAACGATCAATATTACCTTTGGCAAACAAACCAATATGTCTAGCCATCTGATCTGAGAATCCAATTTGTGGCCATCCAAAAGTTGGGTTATCCATGGTCAGCATAGAAATTGTACTGTGGTTTCCCATACGGTTAATTCCATTCCAATAGTGTAAACCTCCACCAGTTGTAAATGTGAATGCTTCAGACTTTGTCCAGTTATATTCTCCCCATAAATCATGTAGAAAAACTTGAGAAGCATTCGATTCAGTACCTAGTTTAGTAAGTTTATTTGGGCTCAAGCTGTTCAAACCAGCGTGTGCCAATACCAAAAATTTAGAAGAAATCTGTGCATATGCCAATGCTCTTGCTCTTCTGATCTGAGGTGTAATAGTAAAATCTTCCTGTCCTTGAGTTCCATCAATCTTAAATTGCCCCCAAGCTAACACTCTTACGTAGCTACTTCCATCCTCATTTAATGAGAACTTTAGAGGTTCAAAAGTTACTTTAGACTCTTCTTCTTTTTCCTGAGCAAACAATGATGTAGTGATTAAGGTAAAAAACAGGAAAAAAAGTCTACTATAAAGCCTATTCATAATGATAATATGACGTTTGATAATTTCAAATGTGAGTAAATATTCAAATCGGTGGCAAATATCAGAAGAATACTCTTTAACAATTATTAATGTATGTGAATGAACTCTTTGTAAAAGGCTGAAAATGAAAAAAAGACAGCAAAACAATATTTACTGCCTTTTCTATTATCCTAATTCAAAATAATTATATCGTTTTTATGATTTGCTCGTTTGAAACCCTCAGACGTTTTCCCCAAATCCCTTCCTGTTTTCCTTTACCACAAGAGATGACCATACAAATACCTGCTGAAGAGGGTAATCGTAACAATCGTTTCAACCTTACACTATCAAAACCTTCCATAGGACAAGTATCATAACCCTCAGCTTTCATGGCATACATAAAAGTCATACAAGCTAATCCGCAGGTTTTATGCAATACCGTCCATACATCACTTTTAGAAGTTTCTCTCACACTCGGTCTAAATAAACCTACGGTGGCAAATATCATTTTACGGATACTTCCCATAAGCCCTAAAGAATCATTCCGATAAAGTAATGGCATCAGTTTACCGTAATAAGCCCCTACTTTTTTAAGTTCTTCAATCCGATCTCCATATTGAATTTTCAATTGATCGTAATTAAACTTCGCTCGTTCTTTCCACAGATCTGGCCTAATGACAGCAACTACCAATTCACTTGCTGTTTTTGCAGCAGACTGATTGAGACAAATCGGAACCATTGCGGCTTTCATTCGCTCACTTTTTATTCTATAAAATTCCCAAAGTTGCATATTAGAGCTATTTGGAGAAAGTATTGCCAGCTCCAAACTCCGTTGGACAGCCTCATGATCAAAATCGAATTCTGTATCATAGACTCTGACCGAACGGCGTTCTTGAACGATTTGATTGAAGGAATCAACCAAGTCCTTGTTTTTAGTTTCCAGCATGGATTCGTTAGTGTATAATAAGTTTATGAGTTAAAAATAATTTCCATCCGCCCCCAGATGAAATCAAAACATAGCTTGACGACTATAAAAAGATGAGTTGGTCGTAGCTCTGAATAATAATTTAACTTTTTAAGCTGAAATTAGTTATCTCAAAGTCAAAAGTTTCGTATAAACTGCTAACTTGATTTTTGAGTTTACGAAACATCAAACTTTCAATATTTTATATTTATTGAGTAAATAAGTTCATTGCATGGCATCTTTATTAGATTTTGTAGGGAATACCCCTCTAGTCGAAATTAAAAATATTAATCCGAATCCTAAGGTCAGACTTTTAGCAAAACTTGAAGGACACAACCCAGGTGGTAGTGTAAAAGATAGAGCTGCATTTAGCATGATAAAAGGAGCCTTAGATCGAAATGAAATAGATCAGCACACAAAACTCATTGAGCCTACTAGCGGAAATACAGGAATTGCTTTGGCTATGATTGCTCGCCTTTACAATTTGAATATTGAATTGGTAATGCCAGAAAATTCTACCGCAGAAAGAGTAAAAACTATGAGAGCCTATGGCGCAAAAGTTACGCTTACTCCTGCTGAAGGTTCTATGGAGACAGCCATTGACTATGCCCGTCAGAAAGTGGAAGAAGATGGTTATGTAATGCTTAATCAGTTCGGGAATCCTGATAATTACATGGCTCACTACCGTACTACTGGCCCAGAAATTTGGAGAGATACCGAAGGAACAGTGACGCATTTTGTTTCGGCAATGGGAACAACAGGGACAATTATGGGGACTTCCAGATTCTTGAAAGAGAAAAATAATAATATACAGATTGTAGGTACGCAACCTCAAGAAGGTTCTCGTATTCCAGGTATTCGCCGATGGCCAGAAGCATATCTTCCAGCAATTTTTGAGAAAGAGAGAGTAGATCAAGTGATTGATGTATCTCAAACTGACGCTGAAAACAATGCGCGTAGATTAGCCAAAGAAGAAGGAATTTTTAGCGGTGTAAGTAGCGGTGGAGCCCTGACTGCTGCTTTAAAGGTTGCTGAACAGATTGAAGAAGGAACAATTGTATTTATTGTTTGCGACAGAGGAGATCGCTATTTGTCCTCTGAATTATTCAGCTAACAAAAAATCATATAGGTATTTCATCCGTTGGAACTCGATTTCAACGGATTTTTTTTATGTCTAACTTTCGCAAGACTTCGAAAGGAATTATCTTAAACAACCAACTTATTTTTTAACCCAAAAACTATGCTCAGCGAAAAAGAACAAATCTACCGTTTGGCACTTCACCTTACCCCAAAAATAGGAAGTAGATTATCTAGAGTTTTATTAGGTCACTTTGAATCTGCTGAAAATATATTTTCACAGACCAAACAGTCATTACAGAAAATACCACAGATTGGCGAAGGGATTATTCATAACCTTTTTGATAAAATGCTTTTAGAAAGAGCAAAAGAAGAATATGAGTTAACCCAAAAACACGATATTTCTCTCTACTTTTATTCAGAAGATAACTACCCTTATAAGTTAAAACAAATTCCAGATGCTCCTACCCTATTTTACTTTAAAGGGCAAAAAGAATCATTAGAAAACCAGAAAATGGTTGCTGTTGTAGGTACTCGAAAAGCGACTGAAGCGGGGAGAAAGTTTTGTAGAGAACTGATTTATGAACTTCAGAAATTCAATGACCTTACCATAGTAAGTGGTTTAGCCATTGGAATTGATGTTGAAGCACATAAAGCAAGTCTAAAATCAAATATACCTACCATTGGAGTAATGGCTAATGGGATGGGAAAAGTATATCCTTCATTTCATAATAAAATAGCCGAAGAAATGTGTCATCAAGGGGGACTGATTACAGAAGGACAAATGTTTTCTAAACCCGATAGTGGAAAATTCCCTGCCCGAAATCGTATCATTGCTGGACTATGCGATGTTACGCTTGTGATTGAAGCCGCAGAAAAAGGAGGTGCATTAATTACTGCCGAACTTGCCAATTCTTATGATCGGGAAATTATGGCTGTACCAGGAAGACCATCCGATAAGTATTCGGCAGGATGTAATAAATTGATCAAAAAACACAAAGCTCATTTGCTCAATGAATTCTCTGATCTTGAATATTTAATGAATTGGGGGGACGATGGTCAGCAATTATCATTATTTCATGAAAAACAGAAGCCTACTTTTCATAACCAAGACGAAGAACGAATTTATCAAGAACTAGAAACTGGAGTAAAAATGCTAGATGAGTTGGTTTACAGACTTAAAATTCCACAAACCCAATTGGCTGCTTTACTTCTTTCTCTAGAACTAAATGGTGTCATCCGTCCATTACCTGGAAAAAGATTTGAATTATGCTAATAAAAAAGAAGCCGAAATGTCAAACACTTCGGCTTCTTTTCATCAGATACTAAAATATATATTAACCTAATTCTTTAATCATCTCACGTAATCTGTTAAAACCATATTCGGTTGCCAACAAATCATTCAGACGAAGAATCGTTAATCCATTATATGTTTTCACTCGCTTCAATGCTCTCTCCATCTGAGACCAACCTTCATTACTGTTCAATTCATGTGGGGTTGCATTTTCACCAGCAAGATTAATTTTTAAATCATAAGCGGCTTCAGCCATCCATCTTACCAAATCTTCAGCACGAGAATAAGCTTCATAATCACGATTGTATTTTTCCAAACAAGTGAAATGAACAACCAATCGCTCTTTATTTTCTTTATCAACCAAAGCATGAAGCATTTCCAAATACTCCCTTTGATCTAATCCATTCAAGTGATCATGCGATTTTATCAATCCTGCAGTCACTTCTGAGACTCTTGGCATTTGCGGATTGCTGATATTCCAGTGAATTCCCGCAATTTTAAAACCTATCGGTACTTTTTCATAAGATTCATTACTAAATACCTCAAGCGCCAACTTAGTGATTCTTTTACCATGATCGATGAGGGATTGGTTATACCAAGCAATAAGGTCTTTTCCCATTGCCGACTTGAAGTAATATTGCTTTTCGAAGAAGCTATCACTATCGCGAGGCATTGTAATCTCTTCAAAAGAAATGTAGCTTGTCTCCCATTGAGCATTCAAGGCATCCAAATCTTCGCTGTACTGGAACTTCACATATCGTTGGAAATCTTCAACCGCCAAACGACTGTAACATTGAAGTGTTCCTCTATTTGGATAATTCCCCCAGTCATGTGCATTGTATGAAGGATAACGCAACTCTCCTGCAGGTCCCATACTGATATTAACTTCAGAAGTCATGTTTGCATAAGAGTCATATCTATCTCTAAACTCTTCCATAAATCTCTGATAGTATGGCATTACATAAGCATCTGCCCACAAGGACACATACTCTACAGAAGTATCACCGGACTCACTTACATACTGAAGATCAGATAATGACAAATGAGGATTTTTCTGCATCAACTCTCCCCAAAGCCAAACTGGAATCCATTGTGTGAAATTATCATTTACATTCCCTCCTGCTTGGTGGAATGACAAAATAGGTACCCAATTCAGTCCATTCAATTGAATAAGATGAATCAGACGATCATAATAATCCCAGTTGAAGTGATTTGGTCCTTGTTCCTGAACCATTCCCCACCAAACATCAATTGAAATCGCTTCTACATTTGCATCTTTCAGCAATTTCAGATGACGATCAAATTCTCTCCAATTATCATAAGTAAGAATTCCTCTTGGGTTATCTGCCGAAAGATGCAGCGGTCCCATTACACGGAAATATTTCTGAGGTTTCGGCACAAAAGCTTCTTGACTTCTATATTGCTCAATCATGCGTGACATACGCTCTTTCACAATAGTATCGTCAAAAATTGCCTTCAGCGGTGAGATATTCAAGCCATCGTAACTCGCCACATCAAACATCGACTTTTCTAACTGATTCCAGCCCGCATTATCAAGAATACCACCGTAAGTTCCATTTTCAGCAACTACTCGAATTCCCAATTTATGTGCTGCATTTGCAATCCAGATAGAAAGATCTTCTGCTCTTGAAAAACCTTTAAAATCTTTATTTTCTTTCTCAATACAAGTAACGTGCAGTACCGTACGTTTTCGGTATTCTTGAGGTACAATTGCCTTCAACGATTTGTAGTATTCCTTATGATCACTCATACTCAAATCTGGATGAGCTGCAATAATACCCGAAGTAATTTCTGCTGCTCTCGGCATTACTGCGTCACTTATCTTCCAGTGTACTCCAGAAATTCTGAAGCCAATTTTAGCTCTACTGAAAACACCCTCTTGGAAAACATCAAATGTCATTTCTAACATTCGACGTCCATGTGATAACAACTCATGATTATACCATTTCGAAAAGGCAAGACCATAAGCCGTGTTCATGTAACCTCGATTGCTGAAAATATCATTCTGTTCGTTGGGCAAGCTTACATTATCCCACGATTCCCAACTTTGCCCTAAAGCTTTATTCGTTTCTTCTAAAGTTCCGTATTCAGCCTGTAGCCAATATTGCCAGCTCTTAAATGCAGGATTGGAATAACATTGTAACGTACCTCTATTCGGGTATCCGCCCCAATCATGGCTATCAAAAGAAGGGTAACGTAATTCTCCACTTGTACCCATCGCAATCATGATCTTAGGAATTGGAATTCCCATAGAACTAAACGTATACTTAAAGCTCTCCATGACCGAACGGTACAATGGTATTGTATATTTATCAGCCCAAAGGGACAATGATTCGAAAGAGGCATCTCCTGTTTCAGAGACATACTTCAAATCACTAACACGTTCTAGCTCTGGCGAATTTGACAGCAAATAACCCCATACCCATTCTGGAATTGGCTTCACATAATTGAAGTTTTCCATCTGTACGTCTGCTGCCTGAAAGTGGAAACAAAACTCAGGAACAAAACTGATTCTGTTATTCTGTAAAATTTCAGCTATATGCTGATAATATTCCCATTTAAAACCAATGACTGATCCATCTTCAATCTTGTATTCTGGTTCCACTTTTGCCCATGAGATAGGGACTATAACCGCATCAACTCCCATGTTGGCAAGTTCACGAGTCCAAATCTCAAATAGTCTCCAATCGTCTTCACGTAAGATCGTATCGTCATTATAAAGTCTTACGCTTAATGGTGCTGTGACTTCAAAAGTTTTTCTTCTTGGTGCAGTCATAGTTCGTTAGTGTAATTTCTCAAACCACATTATTTCGTAATTAGACCTCTAGGTGGTTTATTTAAAAACCTAAAATAAGAAAAAGCATTTTATGCTTTCTTTAATTTATGCTTTGAACTTTATCGAAACCGATTTCAATGACTTATTTCAAAAAATAAAATCATAAAAAAATAGAATTGTGATATGATTTAGCTCGAATACCCAATTAAAGAGCTGATTTATAAAAAAATTTTACAGCATTCTCCTTCCTTACTTTATTACCTATTAAATTAACTCTACATTTTTTAATCTCAAGCGATACAGATATGAAAATTAAACTTTTACTTCTCTTTGTCTTTACATTTCAATGCCTTGCTCTGTACTCACAAGACAAATCCCTGTTTGTTGCAAATATTGATAGTGCTATTCTTTGGATGGATAGAGGCGATATTGAACCTGCTATCGAGCTTTTGGAACAAACCAAAAAAATGGACAAAGGAAATTATATCTACGATTATGAAATAGGATATGCCAATTACCTCAGAAAAGACCTAAAAGGTGCAGCCAAAGCATTTAAAAAAGCGACACAATATGACAATGCAAATGACCAGTGCTATCAGTCTTTAGGGAATATGTATGACATCTTGGGCAAGCCTAAAAAAGCATTAAAAGTTTATGAAAAAGGACTGAAAAAATTTCCAGAATCAGGACGAATATATTTAGAGATGGGGAATCTTTTCTGGAATCAGAAATCATTAAGCAAAGCGCTATATTTTTATGAAGAAGGCATAAAAGTAGATCCATTCTTTTCATCCAATTATTATCGGGCAACGCTCTGTTATATGAACTCCACCGAGAAAGTTTGGGGAATGATCTATGGTGAAATTTTCATGAATATTGAAAGAAATAGCAAAAGAACACAAGAAATCAGTAAACTTCTTTTTGATACCTACGCCTCTCAAATTGATATTAATCCAGACTCTACCCACATCAGCTTTAGCAAACAAAATACGATTAATATAACCTTAGAAGATTTGACCAATGGACTAGATACAAAACAACTGATCAAAAACTCTTACGGTACTCTCGTTTATGAAACAACTATGGCGGTTTCACTTGCCAATCAAAAAGAAATAGACCTATCTTCTTTATATCAAATCAGAAAAAACTTTATCGAGCTTTACCAAGAGTCATACGGCAAAGAATATCCTGTTTCTATTTTTGAATACAAAGAATTACTCATAGAAAAGGGACTTTTTGAAGCATACAGTTATTGGATTTTGTCAGAAGGAAACCCCGAAGAATTTAGCCTTTGGCATTCCATCAATCAAGATAAATGGGAAGACTTCATCAATTGGTTTGTGGACAATCCGTTTTCATTTGAAAAGGATAAAAGTTTTCACAGCGGTTTATATCAATAAAAGCACATGCAACTTTTTCAAGAATTCATCAATCAGCTCAATGAAGAAAGCCTTTGGGAAAAGAAACTCATACTCAACAGAAATGAATATCTAAAAGTTAAAGGCAGTACCGATACCAATATCTATTATATCAAAAGTGGAAGTTTGAGAATATTCTTTGAAGATGAATTTGAGGAACAAACAATCCGATTAGGATATCAAGGAAATATCATTGGCGCATTAGATTCTTTTATCACTGAAAAATCTTCCGATTTATATATCCAAGTACTGAAGAAAACGGAAATTTGGATGGTCTCAAAACCATCTTTCATGTCTTTTGTCCATCAAAATGAAGAAAGACTAAAAATGTGGATTGTGATCTTAGAACAACTCATTTATCAACAACTTGAAAGAGAAAAAGACATACTCACCTATTCTCCTTTAGAAAGATACAATCGGGTGCTCAAAAGAAGTCCTCAGCTTTTTCAAGAGATTCCACTCAAGTATATCGCATCTTACCTTCGGATGACTCCCGAAACACTTTCGAGAATTAAAAAGTCTTGATTTCAATCAAGGAAAAGGGTTGCGAAAAGCTAGAGCTTTACCTAAAAATAATAAGCACTATGAAAATTGCATCTGAATTACTGATTGAAGACTTAATCGACAGAACACGCGAAGTTCTCAATGAAAGCACCCAACTCATGTCACTTTCTGAAAAGGAATTAAACTTCCGAATGGAAGAAAATAAATGGTCTGTTCTAGAATGTATTGAACACCTTAACCTTTATGGCGATTTCTATATTCCCGAAATTGGAAAACAGATGAGCAGATACACAGGAAAGTCTTCCCTGTTTTTCAGGAGTAGCTGGCTTGGCAACTACTTTGCAAACATGATGCTTCCGAGAGAAAAACTCAATAAGATACAGACTTTCAAGGATAAAAATCCGATCGGAAGTCAACTGAATAAACAGGTCATTGAGAAATTTATCCATCAGCAAAAAGACATTCTAAATCTCTTACATGAAGCTCAAAATGTCGATTTACGGAAAGTAAAAACAGGTATCTCGATTTCAAATTGGATTAAACTCCGTTTAGGCGATACATTCCGAGTTGTGATTTACCACAACCAAAGACATATCGTTCAAGCTAAACGAACACTTAGGTATTACGAAGAAAAGACAAGTGAAAAAGTATAACCTTACACCTTTTTCACTTCGAGTTTTGACAAAATTTGTTGTGCTTGTTTCAAATGACGCATATCGTGTGCAAGTACAAATTGAAAGGCATCTCCCAGTCTAAACCTTAATATAGGTCCAATTGCAGACGCTACTTTTAGCTTTTTAAGGTCATAATCATTCGCTTTTTCAATACATGATTTCAACTCAGATACATTGAGTCTGTATTGTTTCAGAACCACACGTGTCAGTTTATCTGTTACTTGTGGTTCCATTCTTTTGAAGGTTTTCATCGACATTGTTGTTGCCCCTTCAGTTTTAGGAAGCATACTTCTTGTCATCATTCCTCCAAAAAGTCCTGAAGAAAATACCTCATTTGAAGAAGGTTCAGCTTGGCTCAACACATTCTGAATACGAGGAAGGTAATGTTCATAGACTGTATTTAGATGTTCAATACATTCCAGAGCTGACCATTTTTCGGGGGCAGGTTTAAAACGTAAAGATTCTTCTGGATGAGTTCCAATTTCTTCTGCTAGTAGCCTTACTTTTTCACAATTTGTAAGGGCTTGTTCGATTAATTCAGACCGATTCATAGTATAACAGTTAGTAGGTTAAGTAAAATGACATTTTGAATATACTTGATCTAACAAGATTTTCCATCTCCAAAAAAATGCTTTCTTTTGAATTATGAAAGATTTGATTCAAAAATATGAATTAACTGACAATGAAGCTCATGACGTTCCTTTTCTACTCAAGAGCATGCAAGAAATTGAAGCCCGTAATGGCTACAAAGCAGACAAACCTCATCGTCATGAATATTATACCATTTTATGGACTCAAAAAGGAAAAGGGACACATTTGATTGATTTTGAAAGCTATCAAATGGCTCCCAACTTCATATTTTTTGTTTCACCTCACCAAGTTCATCAAGTTGTTGCCGAACAAGGGATGCAAGGTTATGTACTTACATTCTCACAAGAGTTTATACAGCTCAATGGTATTTCGGAACATTTCATTTCACATTTGAAGATTTTTAGAAACTCCAATGAAAATCCGCCTTTAGAAATTGACGAAGAAAAAGCTCAAAAATTACAGTTTTTCATAGATGAAATGCTTCAACTACAAATTCATGCAAATGAGTTTAATTATGCTGCACTTGGTGCTTATTTAAAACTATTCCTTATCGAATGCAATCAATCCTGTAATCTTACCATTGATAATTCGAACACGTCTTTGGTGAAAGGAAAAGAGCTCGTTCAACAGTTCAAAAACTTGCTAGAAGTCCATTTTTCTAAAGAACATAAAGTACAGTTTTATGCAGAACAGATGTTTATCACTGCAAAATATCTGAATGAGGTTTTGGTAAAATACACAAGTACAAAAGCTAAAGAATTTATTCAAGATCGAATTATATTGGAAGCAAAACGAATGATTCATTTCTCCGATGAAAACAACAAAGAAATAGCCTTTGCACTTGGTTTTGAAGACCCTGCCCATCTGAGCAAAATGTTCAAAAAATGCACCGACATGAGCATGACAGAATTCCGAAATCTTCCGACTCAATTTTAGAAACCGACTTTTTTACAAGCTTTTCCGAAATTCTGCCATTTATTAAGCTTAATAAATGCACCACCTTTGTATTGTCAATAAAACGAAAACTATTTAAAACAAAGGATACATCATGAAAAGCGTTTTACATAAAGCAAATACAAGAGGACATGCAGATCACGGTTGGTTAGACACTCACCACACATTTAGTTTTGCCAACTATTATGATCCAGAACGAATGAACTTCGGTGTTCTTCGTGTCTTAAATGATGATATTGTTTCTGGAGGAAGAGGATTTGGAACTCACCCGCATGACAATATGGAAATCATTTCAATTCCCCTAGAAGGAGATTTGGAACATCAAGATAGCATGGGGAATAAATTTGTAATCGAGAAAGGAGATGTTCAAGTTATGTCTGCTGGAACGGGCATTTTCCACTCAGAATACAACAGAAATAAAGACCGTCTGACGAACTTCCTACAAATTTGGGTGATACCAAACAAAACAAATGTAGAACCTCGTTACGATCAGCTTTCTTTTAAAGCTGAAGATAGAATTAACCGTTTCCAACAAGTAATCTCGCCAAATGCAGAAGACGAAGGTGTTTGGATTCACCAAGATGCTTGGTTCAATATGGCTAATTTGGAAGCAGGTTTTGAGCTTTCTTATAACATCAATAAAAAAGGAAATGGACTTTACGTTTTCGTACTCGAAGGAGATGTTACAGTTAATGGACAGGCGCTGAATAAACGAGACGGATTAGGTCTTTGGGACTTGGAGGAAGTCTATTTCAAAGCTGATTCTAATGCTGAACTTCTATTGATGGAAGTTCCGATGAACATGAATTAAACAATAAAAAACGCTAGGTCATTCTGATATGACTTAGCGTTTTCTCACAGGTCTATAATCTTAGATAGAATCAGACTTTACAACTGATTTTATTTTTAAGTTGATTTCTCTACCAACCATAAATTTACCCGAACCTCCCACTTTGTAATCATATCTATCGATTACTAAAGTGCCTTCAAAAGTATTATCTTTTACTGAAAAAGGAATTTCAACTTCTTTTTCAACACCATGCATTTTCAGCATCCCTTTTGCTGTATATCCCGATGTAGATTTAACTATTGATGTAGACGTAAAACAGATTTCTGGATAAGTCTCAACTTCAAAGAAATCTTCATTTTTCAGATGTTTATCACGATCTTCATTTTCTGTATTTACGGTAGCTGCATCTATACAAACTTGAAATGATGATTCAGACAAATTGTTCTCATCAAATTTCACTGCTCCCTTCATTCCTTTAAAGCTTCCTTCTACAGTTTTAAAAGCCATATTGGATACTTCAAAGGTCACGATTGAATTGCCAGTATCTATATTTTGTGCATTTACTGCTTGTAGACTAACTAAGATGATGAAAGCGGAAATGATTGATCTTAATTTCATAATGCTAAAGTTTATTAGAGTGAATTGTGAATGACTTATTTTCTTTATTGATAACACAAAACTAGCGCTCAGAAAACGGGCAAGCATTAATCTAGATTAAGAAATACCAATAATGATTATTTTTTCTGTAAATCCCTTTTCACCTTACTCAATGCTTCTGGAGTAATGCCCAAATATGAAGCAACCATTCGCTGAGGGACACGCTGAATTATGTTAGGATAAGTTTCCATAAAGTGTTCATAACGCTCTAAAGCAGTCGCCGACATCAACATGA
The DNA here is from genome assembly GCF_003149185.1 of Sediminitomix flava. NCBI lineage: Bacteria > Pseudomonadati > Bacteroidota > Cytophagia > Cytophagales > Flammeovirgaceae > Sediminitomix > Sediminitomix flava. The sequence goes on from NZ_QGDO01000001.1 coordinate 1,259,166, forward strand.
TTATTCGATCTTGAAGTACCTCCATTCTTCGGGTAATCTTTTCATACTCTTCAATGCCTATATCCATATCTTCATCAAAAATTTTAGGCATTACCTTTAGCTCACTATCTTCCAAGGCTTCAATAAACAATTCTGAAGGTACTGATGCTCTTTTACTATCTGCTATTATCCATCCTTCGGGAGCAAAAAGGTAAGTATGCTCTTTTCCTTTAGCATCAATTGCATAACTTCTCAAGAGTCCTTTTACAACGGTGTAAACTTTGGTACCCAACTCTCCCCTATGTTGTATGATCTGCCCTTTATTAACCTTCAAGTTTTTCATTTTACTGAATCAATAATTATCCGTCTCAAACCATAAAAATACAAAGCATTATAAATTCTCTTGGAGGAAAGGAAATGAATTTCTTCAATTTGCTGTTATTTAAGTACAAGGTATTAGATGTTCTATCTTCTTGACCCAAATCGTTATTTCAGAGTATAGATTATGTAGCAAACAGTTGCAAGGGGCAACTTGAGCAGAAGAAAGGGTCTTACTAAAGAGAAATAGAAAAAGTCTAAAAACCGAGCATCAATTAAATAGGGGCTTTACAGATATACATTTTCTAATTTATTCCGTATCATCTGTAAAGCTTTTTAAATGAAAAAGTTCCTAAACCTATATTAGATTTAGGAACTTCTTTTTTCACTATCCATGATTTATCAGCTATTTTCTAGGCTGAACCTTTATAACATCATTGATGTCAATATACCTTTTGTCTTTTGTCCCATCGATTTCATCTACCTCAATTTCAAGCTTTGTTCCATTGAGTTTTGATTTTACAGTCCAGAATGAATTGAAATTTTGTACACCGTCCAGTCTGAAATAAACGCCATCCCCTACGTTTACGTCATTAAAATTAAATTTTGCCATAATTGTATGTTTGTGCTTATTGGTTAGATTAATAAAAGAAGTGTTAGAGGGTAGATCAATATTCTGAAATGAATCATGTTTTACAACTTTGATCACTCTCTTATAGTTATTTTTAAACTAGTTATTAATTCGTTTATACATAAGTCCTATCTCCGTGATTTCAACTCCAAGCACCTTTATTATAGCATATTACTTAAACTAAATAAGATAATTTGGAGAAGGAATCGCATCGATTTCCTTCAACTATTATTAGTGTATTAATTACGCTAATAAAGTTCAAACTTTCAATACTTTCTTTATTATTAACAGAGTGGAGAGTATAAAATGTAGGTAGGCAATAAAGTGAGGCTTTATACTTCTAGGGCGATCAACAATATATCATCTGTCTGACTCGTATTTCCTTTCCAATCATTCCAAGTATTTTGGAAGATAGAAATATGATTTTCTAGACTTGAATTTGAAGGCTTTATTAGAGATTCTTTACACCTTTTCAGTAAAAACTTCTTGTCTCTCTCACCCCCAAACTGATCGGAAAGACCGTCAGTAAACATATAAATCGTATCCCCTTTCTGAACATCTAAGGTGGCATCTTCAAAAGGTATATTTTGCTTATCTATAAGCCCAACAATAGATCGATTTGTCGCTGAATATTCCAAAATTTGTTCATTTCTACATAACCAAAGCGGGCGCTTCGCTCCTGCGAACAAATATTCATTTTTGTCTTTATCTAATCTTAAAACAGCAATATCCATCCCATCATTTATCTGATGATCTTCAGATGTTTTCTCTATTTTCTCTCTAAACCTCTGGTCTAATTCACCCAACAAATTTGATGGAAGAATATCAGGTTTTCGCTCTAAGATATTGTCAAGAATCATTTTCCCAACCAAAGTCAAGAAAGCACCAGGAACACCATGTCCTGTACAATCTGAACACGCTACATAAAAATGATTTGAGGTTTCTTTCCACCAATAAAAGTCTCCTGAAACGATATCTCTCGGCTGGTATAATATGACCGAATTGGTAAAAAATTCATTTAACTTTTGATCTGTAGGCAGGAAGCCTTCCTGAATACCTTTAGCATAAGTTACACTATTGGTTATATTCTGATATACCGATTCTAATTGTGATTTCTGCTGATTTATTTTCTGATTACTAGCTTTCAGCTCTTGGTTTACTTTAGACAAAGAAAGAACGGCTTCAATTTCACTTTTTGTACTTTTATACCTTATCCACATTTGAAGGCAAGAAAGTGGTGCTACAAATATGAAAACCCCTAAACCATCACTTACCAATTCCAAAAAGCTTTCTGAATACCCCCATAAACCATAAAAAATAGCAAGACAAATATAAGTTATTGATAATACTATAAATGAATGTATCGGATTCCAAAATCCGATGATATTCCCACCAATAAAGGTTGTGGTAAGCCCCAAAGAGAAAAATAATGTCACCTCTTTACCGCCTACAGCTCCCATATAAGCAAGGCTGATTCCGATGCTTAGGAATAAAAAATAGTTTTGTGTAAGAGGTTTAATCACATCATTACGTAATAAGAATAAACCTACTCCAAAACAGAATGTAAGGGTCAATCTTATTGTAATGAATTCCATCGCAAATTCACCTACAACATAGGGGTCTGATATGCACCAAATAGGGTATGCTATCATTGCAACTATAGTTGAAATGATAGAGTCTTTGCGCACTCTCTGGGCGAGAAGTAAAGATTTTTTGGGATTATCAGGAAAATGAGAAAAAGTCATGGAATTAACACCCTCTAAATAGTCATATTGTTACACTTATAATTTAGTAAACAACTTACTTAAATATCATAACTTTTAAGTGTAACATCAATATAATCTCCATCTAATTATAATAATTATGGCATAGAGATTATACTAAAAGAGGTAAACCAAATATGATTTACCTCTTTCGTTTAAAAATTTATGATTGTCTTATGGTTGATAGAACAAAGGAGACTCTGGGCCTATCTCGATGCCTAACATAAACCAAATGATAAGAATAACCATCCAAATCAGCATAAATACAATTGTATACGGAAGCATCGTCGCGATCACAGTTCCAATACCTGCATTCTTATCATACTTCTGAATAAAAGCTACAATCAAAGCAAAATATGACATCATTGGAGAAATGATATTCGTAACTGAATCTCCAATACGATATACAACTTGAGTCAACTCCGGTGAAATTCCATTTAGCATAAACATAGGGATGAATACAGGAGCCATTAATGTCCATTTTGCAGAAGCACTTCCCATAATCAAGTTTACCAAAGCTGTTAAAACGATAAATCCGATAAGTACTGGAATCGTTCCTACATTCAAAGCTTTCAACATTTCAGCGCCTTGTATAGCCAAGATCAGGCCTAAGTTTGTCCACTTGAAATAAGCTACGAATTGTGCTGCAAAAAATACCAAAACAATATAACCACCCAATTGCTTCATGGAGTCAGCCATACCTTTCATCACGTCTGCATCACTTTTAATCGTTCCTGCTCCAACTCCATATGCAATTCCAGAAAGTGCTGCAACCAAGAAGATCACTGTCACAATACCTTTCATAAACGGAGAACGCAACACCCCAACTGTTGGGTCTAAATCTCTAAGGAAACCATCAGCGGGTACCATACCTGCAAGTATGATAATCACAAAGAAAATCACTACGAAAAGTGCATAAAGCAGTCCCTTTCGTTCTGCTGATGTCAACTGCTTGATTTCTTCTAGCTCCTCATCTCCTGTATATTTACCTAAACGAGGTTCTACAATTTTATCGGTCACAAAAGTACCTGCAATCGCAATAAAGAATGTAGATACGGCCATGAAATAGTAGTTAGCAGCAGGGTTCACCAAATAATTAGGATCTAAGATTTGTGCTGCTTCTTGCGAAATTCCTGAAAGAAGTGGATCAACAGTACCTAAAAGTAAGTTTGCTGAGTATCCACCAGATACCCCTGCGAATGCCGCTGCCAAACCTGCAATTGGATGACGTCCGAAAGCATGGAAAATAATAGCAGCCAAAGGCACTAAAAGTACATAACCAACTTCTGATGCTGTGTTTGAAAGTACACCAGCCAAAACCACAACAAAAGTGATAATTGAAGGTCTTGATTTCAAAACCAACAGACGAATAGCTGCCCCAATAAGACCGCTACCTTCAGCAATACCAATACCCAACATGGCTACCAATACAACACCCAGAGGTGCAAACCCAGTAAAATTGGTGACTAATTTCGTCATCATCATGTGTAAGCCTTCTACAGAAAGTAGGTTAAAGACTTCGATGATTTCTCCCTCTTTGGCGGGATGCTCGGCACTTACACCGAAATAAGAGAGGACAGCTGATAGTATAACCACTATAGCTGCTAATATCGCGAATAATGTCGCTGGATGAGGAAGGGCATTTCCTGCATATTCAACACCTGCAAGGAACTTATCTACCCACCCTTTTTTCACTTGAAGCTCTTCCTTCATATCAACGTTTGTTATGTTAGTGTCAATTAAAAGAGCTTCAAGTTAAAGGTTATATCAATATAGATTTATTAATGAATTTTAATTTTTCTTAAGATTACACTTCAACAGACTCATTCTGAATGTTAAGTCTTGTAAATTCTTTAGGCGAGTTTACTTGCATGTTTACGCGCTCAACCTTTACTCCCAAAACCAAAATATCATCTGTTTGATGGTGTTCTCCTTTCCAGCCTTCATATACAACTTGCAGAGAATCTTCTTGACGTCTGTGAGATTGCTCATGAATTTCTTGAAGTACGCCCTTAAATCTTCTTGTGGTAAAGATTCTTCCGTTGCCTTGTCCTCCAATCTGATCCTTGAAACCATCTGAGTACAAGTACATCATATCGCCTTCCTCCAATTGCATACGATAAGTCTGAAGCTGATCTACCGTTTTTTGACGAGGATGTTGTAATCCACCAATTGGAATACGATCACCTTTGAATTCAATCAATTCACCATCTCTGATCACTAGCATTGGTCTACCCGCACCTGTAAATTCCATTTCGAGTGTCTCCAAATCAATAGTACATAACGATATTTCCATTCCGTCATTACTATCATTTCTGACATCTTGGTGCAACTCTCTCTGTATATCTTTATGAAGCTTCTGAAGAATATAAGCTGGCTCAATGTATTTCTGATAATCAACAATGTTTGTCAGAAGATTACTGCCAAGCATTGACATCAGAGCTCCAGGAACACCATGTCCTGTACAATCTGCGCATGCAAGAATAAATAAGTCTCTACCTTGAATAGTTACTTTATCAAACCAATAGAAATCGCCACTTACAATATCACGAGGTCTATTAAAGATAAATGAATTTGGAAACACTTGCTTCAACTGATCAATATGTGGAAGCATCGCTTCTTGGATACGTTTCGCATAATTGATACTAGCTGTTTGTTGTTTATTTCTGACCTCCAAACGTTTGAAAGCATCTTCCATAGCTACATTTTGCAAACGAATCTGATCTCTTTGACTAAGAATCTCTTCTTTTTGCTCATGTATTTTATTCAAGTTGTCTTGAAGCTTAGAGTTCATTCCATTTAGCTGTGTATTCAAATCACTCAACTCATTTACTCTTATCTTCAAACGAGAAGCCATTGAGTTAATACTTTTCGCCAACATACCAAGTTCATCTTTTGCATGTCCTCTCAGCTCAATACGTGTATCCAATTTTCCTTCTCCAATTTCTCTTGCAGCCTCGCTCAATTTTACGACAGGAGATGCGTAATAATGAGAAAATACCAACGCTCCCAAAATTGATAGCATCAATACAGACAAGACCACATAAAGTAAATTCTGATTCATTTCCTTCACAGGAGCTAGAATCGTTGATTTTGGTACTGCTACAAATAATGTCCAATGCTGACCTTTATAACCTAAATACCCTTTTTCCTCAGATTTCACATAAAGCATATCCTCATCTTCAAAATAATCTGAAGAGGTATTCAAGAATGTACCATAAACTGTTTGATTGTAATATCCATCTTTTAAGACAGACTGAGGCCTATGGCTAGAATATAGCAAAATGCCATTTTGGTTGACCAAGTCGATCAATGTATTTGGGGAAGAATAAATAGAATGACCCTTTACTTCTTCATGTTTGAATACCTCATACAATCTTGGAATCAAGATACGAGACACAATCAGACCTACTTTCTTACCTTTTTCATCCTTCACGAAAGATGCAAAGTGAAGTACAATCTCCCCTACTGACTCTGACCTTGAAATATCCAATACCACATCCTGATTACTTTCTGTAATTTCTTTCCAATACTTAGAAAAGGAGTGTTTTTTACCAATAGAAAGTCCTTTAGAATCGGCAATACGGATACGTTCCATATTGAAAAAAGACATACTGTAGTATAGCTCATTCAATGATTGAATTTCACGAAGTCGTTTTACAAGTTGCTTTGGTGTTGAGTTTTCGTTTCTGATAATAGGGTCTTGCGCAGCAGCTTTTATATCCGCCATTCTTTGGTGCAAAAACCTATCAATATTCTGTGTTCCCTCACGCGCTTGTTCTGTCAAAGACGTTAGCACTCTCTCTTGGTAAAAAGATTCAGATTCGCGGCTCACGAAGAAGTATAGCGTAGAAACTGTACCTATGACAAGAAACACACTAAAAGTAACAATCTTAAAATATATATTCATTTTGAATTTTATACTTTGTTAACGTTTCAAAGGTATCTCTTTCATTAAATCAGAGGATGAAACTAATGTTAAGTAAATATGAATATATACTATAAAGTATTGTATAATTTCAAGCCTAACGTACGATGTTATCAGTTTAATCAAATTATCTACTAACAAAATCATAAGGACAATCTACTTAAAATCAATCCGTAGATATACATCAAAGCTATCGCACTTTGTATTAAAAATGATCTATTCTGATAGTTTATCTAAAGGATACAAAATAGCCTAAAGACTTATTTTAAGATAAAAAACACGCACTACCATTTCACTTCTTACATACTGACGATCAACAACTAAAAACTGAAAATGAAAAATATCCGTTTCTGAGCATAACACCAATCATCTAGACTATGTCATTAACCTCTATTATCTACGATAAGAACCCAATTGAAGCAGCTCATTTATCTCTGATGTTGAAAAGAAAAGGTCAAGAAGTAATTACCGCAAAAGATGAAGGACACTTTTTCGCATTGCTAAAAAGAAAAAAAGTAAACTGTATTTTGATTGATGAAAACGCAACAGACATTCACAAAGTCTTAAAGAAAATCCCTGAAGAACGACACCACCAGACAAAAATCATTATGATGACATCATACAGTCTTAATCAAATTCGTAATGCGTATGAGGAAAAAGGAGTGAATTGCTGTATTCAAAAACCAATCTATCAAAGCAATCTTACAGACGTTTTTGATAAAATTGGCTAGATTCTTTTTCATGCCATACCAAACCAGATATAACAAAGTATACCTACCAATCGCTATCATTTTATAGCAAAACCATTTAATCCTTATTTTTTAAACTCAACTATATCAACTCTACTTAAAAGCATAAACACTTAACCTTATTTTGTTTAACAATTATTAAATATTATTAAACAAAATAAAAACAATTCACTCTTTTTATTCTACAATTCACTCCCATAAAACGGATTCTCATCCCTTTAAATAAATCCAAAATCAAATTCTATCTGTTTGAACTGTATAATTTTCAGCATCTGAAATGTGCTGATTCAATGATACTTTTCAGCTAAATCTTAAACAAGATGAATAACAAATTCGCTACAGCTACCAAATGGTTGGTAAGCATCTTTTTAATTGGATTGTCACTAGGTTTCACATCATGTGATGAAGATGAAAACATGTCGGATATGGATACCCAACCAACTTCTGACATCATGGAAATTGTAGACCAGACTTCAAATGTTTCTACACTTCTAGCAGCAATCGATGCCGCAAGCTTAAGAACTACATTAAAAAGCAGTGGCCCATTTACAGTTTTTGCTCCTACAAATGATGCTTTTGCTAAAGTAGATGCAGAAATCATAAATTATCTTTTAGCTACTCCTGAAGAACTATCAAAAGTTCTTACTTACCATGTTGTAGCAGGAAAAGTAATGTCTACTGATCTTTCATCTGGGACTGTTCCTACAGTAAATGAAGGACAATCTTTGAATGTAAGTCTTGGAAGCAGCGTGATGATAAACAATGCAACCGTGACTACAGCAGATGTTGAAGCTACAAATGGTGTTATTCACCTTATCAATGAAGTATTACTTCCATCTAACTTAGATTTGAGTGGAATGAAGCAAACACTTGCTGAGATTGTAGTGGAAGATGAAAACTTTACGGTATTGGAGAAAATCCTTACGATGCCTGAATTCTCTGATATATTGACTGCCGCTTCTAATAAAGACGCTGAACTTACAATCTTCGCACCTACTGATGCTGCATTCCAAACAGTATTAGATGTTTTAGGCTTAGATGACCTAAGCGAAATTCCTGAGAATGTATTGATGGATATTGTAACATACCACATCCTTGGTTCAGTTGCTATGAGCTCTGATCTTCAAAGCACAATGTATGAAACTTTGAATGGCGAGTCTATCACAGTTGACCTAAGCAGTGGTGTAATGATTGACAATGCTTCAGTTACAAAAGCTGATATGGAAGCATCAAACGGTGTTCTTCACGTAGTTGATGCTGTACTTTTACCATCAACATACGCATCGGCAATAGGTACAATCGTAGAAGTGCCATTGTTCAGAAAAGAATATAGCATGCTAACTAAAGCCTTAATGAAAGCTGAGTTAGTTGAAACACTAAAAGGCGAAGGTCCTTTCACAGTTTTTGCTCCAAATAATGATGCTTTTGAAGCTGCTGGAATCACTTCACTTGAAGAGTTCACAATGGAAGAGCTTGAAGCAGTATTGCTTTATCACGTAGTTGGTGCAGAAGTACTATCTGGAAATCTTCCTGAAAGAATGGTTACTACTCTTGGTGGAGACTTCTACTTGAGTAAAGGTGATCAGGTATATATTAATGGATCAACAATGGTTACAAATGTTGACATCCAGAAATCAAATGGTGTAATCCACACTATCGATCAGACATTAGTACCTCCTTCAGCTACTGTTGTTGATATAGCTGTTGCTCTTGCTAGCGCTACAGAAGATGCTGAATTCACACAACTAGTTGGCTTACTTACTGCTGAAGGACAAGCTGGTGTATTGGAAGCAATCTCAGATGAGGAAGGAAGCTTTACAATCTTTGCACCAACAGATGCTGCATTCCTAGAAATTGAAGAAGTAACTTCAACTCTTACTACAGAACAAATATCAGATGTACTTACCTACCATGTCGTTCCTGGAAGAGTTTATTCTACTGACCTATCAGATGCTTTAGAAGCTACTACTGTAAATGGTCAAACTCTTACAGTTAATTTCGCTGGAGATGGTGTCACTCTAAGTGATCAGAGCGGCGATAGCGAAGACGCATCAGTGATCTTGGTAAACATCAATGGTACAAATGGAGTGATTCACGTAATCGATAAAGTACTTATCCCTTCATTGGAACAATAAACACAAAGAGTAATTGATTTTAGACCCAACATCAATACCCCAGCTAATTTTTAGTTGGGGTATTTTTTTATGAACCGAAAAAGAAAAAATATACTTTACAGGTAAAACAATATCAGAAGTCTTCGGTTATTTATCACGTACTCTGAAACTAACTTTTTCACTAATGAATGTACTGATAGCCAACCATAGAAGTGAACAAGTCGATCAACTGAAACTACTATTAGAAAGATATAATCCAGAAATAAATATCGTCAAGGTAGTAGCTAGCACAAGTGAAGCATTAAACATTTTAAATCGACTGAAACAACAGATTGATCTAGCATTTATAAACACACAATTATCCGATGGTTCTTTTTTTACATCAGACGCAGAACTAGAGGTACAACATCCACTTATTTTCACATCTAACTCTGAAAAAGATGCTTTCAGAGCTATTAAAGCCAATGCTTTCGATTATTTGCTGTATCCTCTGAACACCAATCAAATCATGAACAGTCTGAAAAGACTTTCAAGGTTTAATCCAAAATGGAATAAAACTGAAAAACCTAGGTATAAGAAAAGGCTGATGGTAAAGTTTGGTGACAAGCTTCAGTTTAAACAAGTAGATGACATTTCTTATGCTTATGCCGATGGAAAAGTTGTTTACATTGTTACGAAGTCTAGTCAAAGAAAATACATTGTTGATCATACGCTAGAAGAACTAGAGCACCTTTTTCTCAATCCAGATTATTTTTTCAGAATCAATAGAAAATACATAGTACAGATTGATGCTATTCATGAAGTTCGTCAGTATGTAAACAGCAGATTAAAACTCATTTTAAATCCAGCTTCAGACAAAGATATGATTGTCAGCAGAGAGAAAGTTCCTTACTTCAAGGATTGGCTCAATTTATAGTTACTAACTTTCTATATTTTGCTTTCTAACATCTTTGGGCAAAATACCATGAAATTCCTTGAATGCCTTTGAAAAATGACCAAGCGATGTATAACCAACTAGGTACCCAATCTCTGAAATTGATATGTTCTGATTTTGGAGCATTTCCATTGCTTTTTCGAGTCTAATTTTTTTCAAGTATTGGAATACGGGGCTTCCATATACTTGTTTGAATAGGTTCTGAATTTTACTCTTACTCATCGAGTAACGATCCGCAAATTCTTCAAGAGAAGGAGGTGAGATTAAGTTGTCTAAAAGGTCTTTTTTGATGCTAGTTACCACCTGAAAATCTGCTTGATGGACATAAGATAATTCACCAAAATTCTCTTCACGCTTCCAATTCATATCTATGGCTACCACAAAAGACTCTTCTACCTTAATTTTCAGATAAGCTTTTTTCAGTTTTTCTATAGGTTCATAGCTCAACATCTGATGAACGACACGCAATAATTCTGGGCCTATTTCATCGTAAATAGTTACATCAGGATCGTTTAAGAGTCTCAGCAAATCACTAGACTTTGGAATATTATAGGAAGCTATGAATTTCTCGATCCACTCTTTCGTCATATAAATATGCAAATGATTCATTTGGGTGTGAGCAGGAATTCTGACATTGAACTTGAACCTGTTATTAAAGATAAAAGTCGTATTTCTAGTCTCACCTACTTTTTCATTCTCCTCTACTTGCCCATCTAAATGAAAAGAACTCAGCTGATAGATAAAAGAAAATGATTCAACGTTTTTATCTTCTAAATCTCGTATCAGATATAGATCATCATTCATGCACAGATCTTCCCGTTGAAGTATCAGCCCTTCTTCAAGTTCAATACGCCAAACACTGCCTTTTCCAAATTTCTCATTTATTTCCAGATAGTTTTCGTCTTCTAAAGATGAATCTAATTGTGTGGCAATTTGCTCCATCCAAGACTTTAAAGAGTTTATCTCAATTTTTATCATATAAAATGGGTTCGCTTCCTTGTGTGGAAAACAATTCTTTAGGTTAATGAGGTTTCAAACATTCGCTGATTCTAGAGCGGACTATAATCAAATTCCTTTTGCAATTTTGAAGACATTCTTTTCATATCCTTCTCATTTGATCGGAGCTTTGCATATTGATACCATAATAATGATGCTTCAAAAGCGAGATCATCAGACTTTATCAAGTGCTCACATATCAATTTCCCTTTCTCGTAGTCCTTATCTCTGAAATTTGCATCTGCTTTCAATAACTGAAGATATGGATCATTCCCAATTAAAGATTTCAAAACTTCAAGTTCTTCAATTAAAGATTGATAATCTTCTTTTACTTCTGCCAAATGAATTTTAGTAATACTAAAAGCAGGTTGATCTGCGAATAGCTTTTCACTCCACTTCAACAAAGTTTCCTCCTTATAATAAGGTAAATAAACACTTGCTTGTATTGCTAGCAACAAGAAACTTTGCTGTTGTTTTATTTCTTTCGGTAATAAAGTATAAAAAGTAAGCGCACCTTCGTAATCTTTCTCGGCCATCAACGCTCTCAATCTATATAAATCTGTGAGCCAAAGCTCATTCTTCTGATCTGCAGCTCTAGCCAACTCTTCACCTATAAACGCCTGTTCAACTTCCTCAGAAAACCAAGTGGCTGAATAATGATCATAAAAGTCGATGATTTGAAAATTCGTTTTCGTTCTTTTCAACAAAATGTCAATATAACTAACTGGCGTATCTCTCGATAAATCTCTAAAACGCAGAAGTGGTGTTCCAGACTGTTGATGAAGTTGGACAAATTCGAGTGGTGCACGATCACCTGCAGTATCTAATTTGAATAAGAAATCAGAGAAAAATAGTTGAGAAACCAAAGAATCTAAAAGCTTTGGTTCATTGCTCCCTTTTGTATTCAGGTGTCTTTTTACTCTACTTAAAAAGATTTTTCTATTAAATAAAGTATCAAACTCATTCGCACCTTCTGCTACAAAAAGACTATCTAAATGTAAACCAAATGCAAACTCATTCTTATAGCGTTTTTGAGCCTCTCCAAGCTGAGATGTAAAGCTCAAAATCCCTATCAAGAAAAATATTATACAAAGCTGATATCTCTTTTCCATTTATATATTCCTACTTTCTTTTTTAAGCATCCTATAATTTAAAGGTATGATTTGCTCATTTAATTGGGTAAAATTGTACTGATTAAATTTTTTAAATCATAATAAAGGTCTTGATGAAGGTTAAAAATCTCTTTTCTACAAAAATTGTCAATGCACATATTTCACTATTAATCTTACGTCTATTTTCTGGAGGATTAATGCTGACACATGGTTGGGGTAAAATGATGAACTTTGAACAACTTTCAACAAAGTTTCCTGATCCATTACACATCGGACATGCTTCTTCACTTGCACTTGCTGTATTTTCTGAAATTGGTTGTGCCGTATTCCTCATTTTAGGATTATTCACAAGATTGGCAAGTATCCCTCTAATTGTCACGATGTTAGTAGCCGTATTTATTGTTCATGGAGGCGACCCTATTGGGAAAAAAGAACTCGGACTGATGTATCTTTCTATGTATACAGTTCTTTTAATGATGGGAGGAGGAAAATATTCATTAGATGCCAAATTGATTAAATAGTCTGTTAATCTATTGATTATCTTGATTTAGAATTTCAAATAAAGGCACTTAATTCCAAACTATACTTTCATATAATGCTCAAACTGTAACGATAGTAATTGTTTTTTTATCAAATTCAATGTACTTTTGTGAAAGTATGGGAAAATAAAGAAAGGGGGCTGAAGCTCCCTTTTTTCTTTGCCTTAAGAATTGAACCTTCAATCAATACAATACCTCAAACGATGGAATTGGTAAATAGAATCAAAGAAATTGTAGAGTCTCACCTCGAAGATGAGTCTTTATTTATTGTAGATATACAGGTATCAGGCACAAGTAAACCACGCGTTCTGATCCTAATGGATGGCGATAACGGAATATCTATTGACCAATGTGCTCGATTGAGCAGAAAGGTAGGTTACCAAATAGAGGAAGATAATGTCATTGAAGATGCCTACATTTTAGAAGTATCTTCGGCAGGTATTGGCGAACCATTGATGATGATGCGTCAATACAAAAAAAATGTAGGTCGTAAAATCACTGTTTATTTCAAGGATGAATCTGAAAAAACAGGGGAATTGATCGATGTAAACGAGGAAGAAATCGTTTTATCTGAAGAAGTGAAAGAGAAAGGAAAAAGAACTAAGAATCTTCCTCCTGTAGCTTTCCCATTTTCTTCAATAGAGAAAGCGATTATCCAAGTATCATTTAAATAAATAAACTTCACTTCTCAAATACATTTGTGCCAAGCATAAATTGAAAAGTGAAACAGTATAAATTACTTTTTTACCGAACAAAAGTAAAAAGAGATTATGAACAGCTCTGAACTCATCGAGTCGTTTAAAGAATTTGCCAAGTTAAAGAAAATTGATCGTCCTACGATGATCAGAATCTTGGAAGATGTCTTTCGTGCCATGATCCGTAAACAATACGGAGATGACGAAAATTATGATGTAATTATTAATGTTGAAGAGGGTGACCTTGAAATCTGGCGTTATCGTGAGATCGTAGCCAACGATCAAGAAGACTACGACGAAAACACTCAGATTTTCCTTACTGATGCCAAAAGAATCGAAGAAGATTTCGAAGTTGGTGAAGAAGTAGCTGAAGAAGTGAAAATTCCTGAGTTTGGTAGAAGAATGGTACAAGCTGCTCGTCAGACCTTGATCCAAAAGGTTAAAGATTTGGAGAAAGATCACCTATTCGAGAAATACAAAGACCGTGTTGGAGAGGTTATCACTGGAGAGGTTTATCAAGCACTTAGCCGTGAATTGGTAGTGAGTGACGGTTCAAGTAATGAGCTTACTCTTCCTAAAGCTGAGCAAATCTCTAAAGACCGTTATAGAAAAGGAGATCAAATCCGTGCTGTTATTAACCGTGTAGAAATGGTAAATAACAACCCTAAGATTATCCTTTCTAGAACTGCTCCTACTTTCTTGGAAAGACTTTTCGAACAAGAAGTTCCTGAAATTTTCGATGGACTTATCGTTATCAAGAAAATTGTTCGTGAGCCAGGAGAAAGAGCCAAAGTTGCTGTGGAGTCTTTTGACGATCGTATTGACCCAGTAGGTGCTTGTGTTGGTATGAAAGGTTCTCGTATTCACTCTATCGTTCGTGAATTACAAAATGAGAACATTGACGTAATCAACTACACTGACAACCTTGATCTTTATATCCAAAGAGCGTTGAGCCCTGCACACATCAACCGAGTTGAAGTAAACGAGGAGAAAAAACGTGTAGCTGTTTATCTAGAAAGAGATCAAGTATCTCTTGCAATTGGTAAAGGTGGACAAAACATTCGTTTGGCAAGTAGATTAGTAGGCTACGAAATTGACGTTTATCGTGAGTTGAACGACATGGAGGAAAGCGAAGACGATATCGACTTGAGCGAATTTGTTGGTGAAATTGATGAGTGGATCATCGATGAATTCAGAAATGTTGGTTTGGATTCTGCGAAAAGTGTCCTTGCGCTAACAAAAGATGAGTTGGTGTTACGTACTGACCTCGAAGATGAAACCGTCGAATTTGTACTAGAAATCCTGAAAAAGGAATTTGAATAAAAGTAAGAAAGCCTGTAAGTCACATCTTACAGGCTTCCTTTTTAGAATCATTAGGTTTAAATTGTCGTTTTTTTGTCTATAATCAAAGGCAAAATTTAAGTTTTACAAAGATTCGTCCTATCTTTGTAAATCGAGATAGGTTATTTTTGTTTGACTGTTCATATTTAATTTACAGTTAAATAAAATCGAATTAAATCAACAATAACACATTACTAGCATTTAAAACCATATATGGCAGATCAGAAAAAGAGATTAGGCGCCGTTGCTAGAGAACTTAACGTAGGAAAAGAAACTATTGTCCAAAAACTTAAGGACAAAGGGTTTGATATTAAGAACTCACCGAATACTAGACTTTCGAGTGAGCAATATGCTATACTAGAAAAAATGTATGCATCTTCTAAAGCTGACAAAGAAGAAGCAGCAGATATCTCTATAGGCTCCAAAGTACAGAATACTGTTATTTCTGCCCGCAAATCTGGTGAACAAACTTCAGAAGAAGAAAAAGCTGAAGCCAACAAAGAGGCTACTACTCCATCTTCAGAAGAAAAACAGACAAGCGCAGCAGAGAGCAATAGCTCTGAAGAAGCTAAAACTGCAGAACCAGAAAAATACCGTGCCATCCACAAGCCAAAAGTTCTTGGCAAGATTGATCTGGATGCTAGTAAAAAATCTACTCCTAAAAAAGAAGATAAGGTCACTCCCCCTTCTGACCAAGCTAAGAAAGAAGCTGCTCCAAAAACAGAAGCCGCTACTCCTAAGCAAGAGCCTAAGGTAGAGAAAACTACTCCTCCTGCTCCAGAGAAGCCTAAAACAGAGGCTCCAAAAACCGAAACTAAAACTCAACAATCTCAGCCAAAAGAGGCTACTAAAGAAACTAATTTAGGAAGTCAAAAATCGTCTGAGCCTAGTTCTTCTGCTACTCCTAAAAAGGAGAATGCAGCTAAAGAAACACCAAAGGTGGAAGCTAAGAAGACGCAAACTCCTAAAGAAGCTACTTCTTCGTCTGAATCTTCAACTCCTAAAAGAGAGAAAACTGAAGAGTCTACAAAGAGTACGGTAAAGCAAGATGATCCTAAGACCGAACCTAAAAAATCTGAAGCGACTTCAAAGGCTTCCGAAGAAGTAAACAAACAATCATCAGCAAAAGAGAAGGAAGAAAACGTGACAGTACAAGAAGACGATACTAAACTAGAAACAATAGAGGCAAAAGCTGATAAATTACAAGGTCTTAAGGTTGTCGGTAAAATTGAATTACCAGATACTCGACGTCGTAAAGCTAAGCCTGTTGCTTCTTCAGATGCATCTCCGAAGAAAGATAGAAAGAAGAAGAGAAGAACAAAAGACGGTTCAGATCAACCTACAGGTCAAAGAAGACAGCAAGGAGGAGATCAGCAAAAGTCTAATGACAATAGAGGCGGAGGAAATCGCCAAGATAACAGAGGCGGAGGAAATCGCCCTGACAACAGAGGTGGTGGTAACCGTCCTGACAACAGAGGTGGTGGTAATCGCCCTGACAACAGAGGCGGCGGTGCTCGTCCTGATAACAGAGGTGGCGGTGCTCGTCCTGACAACAGAGGTGGTGGTAACCAAGGAAATCAGGGGAACCAACAACAAGGTGGCGGTAGAGGAAACGACAACCGCGGAAAAGGTAAAAGAAAAGAAGTATCTGCTAAAGACGTTAAACAAGGCATGAAGTCTACTATGGCTCGTATGAGTGGTGGTAGAGGTGGAAACCAAAGAGGTGCCAAACGTAGCAAATACAAAAAAGATAAACGTTCTCAATTAGCTGAGCAACAAGCAGCAGCAATGGAGCGTGAAATGAAGGAAGCAAGCATCTTAAGAGTAACAGAGTTTATCTCTGCTAACGAGCTTGCAACCCTAATGAATGTTGGTGTCAACGACATCATCGCTTCATGTATGGGATTGGGTATGTTCATCTCTATCAACCAACGTTTGGATGAAGAGCAAATCCAATTGATTGCTGAAGAATTTAACTTTGAAGTTGTCTTTACTTCTGCGGAAGAAGAATTCGATGTAGAACTTGAAGAAAAAGACAAAGAAGAAGATCTTCAAACAAGAGCTCCAATCGTTACGATCATGGGTCACGTTGACCACGGTAAAACGTCCCTACTTGACTACATCCGTAATGCTAATGTAGCTGACGGTGAAGCAGGGGGTATTACTCAGCACATTGGTGCTTATGACGTAACAACGCAAAGTGGTAAGCGTATTGCATTCCTTGATACGCCAGGTCACGAAGCCTTTACAGCGATGCGTGCTCGTGGTGCGAAACTTACTGACGTTGCAATTATCGTAATTGCGGCCGATGATAATGTCATGCCACAAACAGTTGAAGCAATTAATCACGCACAGGTTGCCGGTGTACCAATCGTATTTGCGATTAACAAAATCGATAAACCAGGTGCAAATTCTAATAAAATCAAGGAAGAGCTTTCTCAAATGAATATCCTTGTAGAAGATTGGGGTGGTAAATACCAATGCTACGAAATCTCTGCAAAGAAAGGTTTGGGTATCGAAGATCTTCTTGAAGGGGTATCACTTGAAGCAGAAATGCTTGAATTGAAAGCTAACCCTGAGAAAAAAGCAGTAGGTACAGTAGTTGAAGCCTCTCTAGATAAAGGTAGAGGTTATGTAGCTACAATGCTTGTACAAGCAGGTACACTATCTGTTGGAGACGTAATGTTAGCAGGTGCTTACTACGGTAAAGTAAAAGCCATGACTGACCACAGAGGTAAACGCTTGAAGAAAGTAGGTCCTTCTACACCAGTTCAGGTTCTTGGTCTAAACGGAGCACCTCAAGCAGGTGATAAGTTGAACATCATGGACACTGACCGTGAAGCTCGTGAAATTGCAACGAAACGTGAGCAAATCTTGCGTGCACAATCTATTAAGACTACACAACGTACTACGCTTGATATGATTGGTAAGCGTATCGCTCAAGGTAGCTTCCAGCAGTTGAACTTGATCATCAAGGGTGACGTGGATGGTTCAGTTGAAGCACTTTCTGATTCATTATTGAAACTATCAACAGACGAAGTGGAAGTAAGAATTATCCACAAAGCAGTTGGTGCGATTTCAGAGTCAGATGTAATGCTTGCAGCAGCTGATACAGAAACAGCAACTACTATGATCGGTTTCCAAGTACGTCCTACGCCAAATGCGCGTAAGCTTGCAGAGAAGGAAGGTATCGAAATCCGTACTTACTCAGTAATCTATGACGCTATCAACGATGTGAAAGCTGCGATGGAAGGTATGCTTGCTCCAGAAATCGAAGAAGTTGTTGTGGGTAACGTTGAGATTCGTGAAGTCTTCAAAATCTCTAAAATTGGTACGATTGCCGGATGTTTCGTTACAGATGGTTACATCAAGCGTAACTCTAAAATTCGCTTGATCCGTGAAGGTATCGTAATCTACGGTGGTGAGAACGGTGGTGAAATCAATGCTCTGAAACGTTTCAAAGACGACGTAAGCGAAGTGAAGAAAGGTTACGAGTGTGGTTTGAGCCTAACAAATTACAACGATATCAAAATTGGTGATGTGATTGAGGTATTCGAAGAAAGAGAAGTGAAAAGAACACTTGCTGACTCGAAGAAATCATAATCGTTATCAACACGATAAATATATTAAGCCCGATTCTAGAAATAGAATCGGGCTTTTTTTAAATCAAAAGATTAAAACTCTTATTTGTTCACTATAAACTGGTGATCAATACCAAACCTATCCATTACCCAAACTGCTTCTTGGCGGTAAATGTACTTTCCTCCAGCCACTGTAATTGAAGGCTTCCCATTATATCCTCCACTCCCCCATGAATATTTTATAATAGCTGGTACTTTATAAAACTTTGAATAATCTTTATTTGCCATCATAAAATTTACTTCTACCCACTTAGAATCTAATTTTCTAATCGCCCAAGAATCATAATTTCCATGTACATTATAGAGAATCATATGTACATAATCTTCATCTTGTTTTTGAATCTTAGTGACCATCTGATCAATCTCGTTTTGTGTGAGAAACATCAAATCATTAATCCTTTGCTTGGTAGAAAACCAACACTCTTTGGCAATATGATCAATCATTTTTTGTTCATCATCAAAACCAACTAATTGAAATTCTTTACTAATTGGTGTTTTCCCCGTTTTAGAAGTGAACTCAATCTTGCAATCGAGTGACTCTGGGAATTTCCCATTAGCTTTATAGTAGTTCATAAGCTCAAAACGTACTACAGAGCTTTTATAGGTATGGTCATCTCTGTAGTAATTATCTGCATTAAAAACATAAGTCAAAGCACCTTTCTGATTATGAATAGAGCCCATACCGTTATACTCTCCCGAATATTTCCCACAGAAAACTTTAGACGTTCCGTTGCTTGCTTGAAAACTAATATTACCACCTACTTTATTCTTATTAAGAACATACCCCCCTCGCTGATTTGATTGCATAAACAAGTTTGCACCATCTTCAATCATACATAAGGTGTACTTTTCTAATTCCCAAAAGTTAAGCGTTGGCTTCTCTTCTAAAATGAGACCTTTACTACTTAACTTCCCATTCGAAATACTGAAGACATCTTCTAAACGATTTACTGTGTTCGGGACAATTGCAATTGTTCCTGTAATCGCAGACATGATTTCTGGATTATCATTAAAAATCTTTTGCTCTGCTTTTGTAGTCTCCCCTTTTTTAGGTCCCAAACCATAAGCTTTTTTCAGTTTACCTAAATACCCCTGTGCAGTAGTCAAATGGCATGTAAACAGAATAATGATACTTGAAAGCAATACTTTTTTCATAAAATGAAATTTATAGTGATTCAAAAAAAACACTACAAATATCATTTCATTTTATTTCTAGATTCATTCATTTATATCCACTCAGCATTCATAAACAGCCACAAATCAGTCAATAGTGGTCACAAAACACTCATTTAAGTTGAAATACATTCTATTAAAATATAAATTGATTACTATACTCAGATCACAGCAGAACATTACTACTACATGACTTTCTATTGGCTTGAATATCTTATTGATATTGGGACTGGAAACGGAAATACGAAAGATGATGATAAAAAAGTAAGGTATTTAAATATCTACACTTATGCTTGGCAAGTTGTCGTCATCATTTCCAGTATTTTTAATTACATATTGAATATGTGGCGATGGGATGAACAAATCATTCTTTTTGCAGGCTTTATATTTTGTGCTATTTCCCAAATTTTACAAGCCTTCAGAATGTACAGTCTTGCAAGAGGTCTGATCATTCTGATGTCTTTTGCTCATGGCTACTTGTACCCCAATGTTATTTTGCCAAGTACACTGATGGAGTATTACCTTATTTTCCCCCTCATTCTAATCTTGGTTTTGTATGAAGATAAGTGGGTTTATTATGTGACCTTAACTGTCGCAACAATCACCTTTACCCTCCCTAATTATTTTTTTCTTCATTATCCCATTGAAACCTTCAATCAAGTAAGCAATCCAATTTTCTTCATAGTACTCTTTTTGGCATTTCTTTTCTTCAAGAATCAGAATACTAAAAATGAACGACTACTCGAAAAGCAAAAGAATGAAGCACTACAACAGAAAGTTATTATAGAAAACCAGAAAAAAGAACTAGAAGAATTGAATCGATTTCAGACGAAATTCTTTGTCAATATTTCGCATGAATTAAGAACTCCTCTTACATTAATTGACGGATATATTCACCAAATATCTACTCCTTTAGATGAAGTTCAACTAATCTCAAAACAGACTCAAAAGATGACGCATATCGTGAATGATATGTTAGATATCTCTAAAACTAAATTCAATAAACTAGAATTAAGGCTAATTGATGTTGATTTTTGTGAACTTATCTACAAAGTATATTCCTCTTTTTTACCAGCCTTCGAGCAAAAAGGTATTTCTCTAACGCTTCATTCAAGCCTTAAAAAGGCCTATATCAAAGCTGACTACTTGTACCTTGAGCGTGCATTTAACAATATCATCCACAATGGGCTTAAGTTCACAAATACAGGAGGAAGTCTTGAAATCAATATCCATGATTTTCAAAATGAATTGTTTATCAAAATTATAGATAACGGTATTGGTATCAATGAAGTAGACCTACAACATATCTTCAAACGATTCTATCAAGGAACAAATGATATTAATACGGCTGAAGGAAGTGGAATAGGCTTATCCTTCACTAAAGACATCATAGAACTCCATCATGGTAAGATTTCTATTGAAAGTAAAGAAGGAAATGGTACTCAAATTTTTGTAAATCTCCCCCTTCTCGAATCTCAAGAAGGTACAATTACGAGTAATGAACTACCTAACTCACAAATATCAGATCATATACATCAAACAGCTCAAAATGCCAAACGAATTCTTCTAGTTGAGGATCATGATGAAATGCGACAGTATCTAAAAACTTTATTAAAAGACTTCCAAATATTTGAGGCTTCTGATGGTGAAGATGCGCTTAAAGTTCTTTCTCAGAAAGAGATTGACTACATCATTACCGATTATATGATGCCCAAAATGGATGGTCATAAGTTGGTAAGAAAAATCAAAGCGCTAAATATTGACATTCCTATTTTAATACTCACTGCAAGAATTGACCTAGAGGGCAAACTCAATTTATTGAGACTTGGTGTTGATGATTACCTCCATAAACCTTTCAGCAAAGAAGAATTACTTATACGTATAAACAGAGCATTAAAAAATTACGACATAAGAAAAAGCTTCAACACTAAAGAAGATATTCCAACAGAAAAAACGGAGATCGTTAATCCTTTCCTCGAACAACTGAAGCTATTTATCAAAGATCATTGTGCAATCTCAAATTTTGGACTTCAAGATATTTGTGATGAATTGGCTTTATCCCAAAGTTCTTTATATCGAAAAGTAAAATCACTTACAGGACTTAGCCCTAATGAATTTGTGAGAGATGTAAAACTAGAAAAAGCGAAAACCCTAGTCGATCAGAAAGTCTATTCAACCCACAAAGAACTTAGCTATGCCGTTGGCTTCTCCAAAACTGCGTACTTCATTCAACTCTATCAACAGCGCTACGGTAGAAAACCATTTGATAAATAGCTATGCTCACCTATCTACAATAAAATTCTTTATTAATCTTCAAATAAAATTAAACCAATGTTACCTATTTACGTTTATGTTACTAAATTAGTCACATAAATAAAAATAAGTAACATAAATGACGGTAAGAGAAAAAATCATAATAGCAGCTAAAAAACTTTTTTGGAGTAACAGTATCAAGAAGGTCAGTATAGTTGATATCTGTAAGGAGGCTGAGGTGAGTAAGATGTCTTTCTACCGTCAGTTCAAGAATAAAGAGGAGCTAGTCATAGAAATCCTCGTTTATGTAAGTGAAAATGCGATAGAAGTCTATAAAGAGATTATCAATTCTGACCGTCCTTTCTCGGAACGAATGCAAAGGCTTGTCAAAATGAAACACGATATGACTCAAGACCTTAGTCAAGATTTTTTGGAAGAAGTTTACCTAAACGGAGGTATCGGAGCCGAAAAACTTCAAGAAATGAGTCAGATTTCTATCTCTTTATTTATGCAAGACCTTGATCGTGCAAGAGCTGAAGGCGACCTCAGAAACGACTTAAGCAATGAATTTATTCTTCATATGATGGCTCATGCTCAAAATATGATGAATGATCCAGCTTTGAGAGCCATGTATCCTAATCCTCAAGATTTGATTACAGAGGTTACGCGATTTTTTGTTTTCGGAATTATCGGAGAAAAGAACAATTAGCACACAAACTTTTTAGCTATGAAAAAGCTGTACCTCCTTTTTACCATATTCTTTCTATTCAATATTTCTGCTTTTGCTCAATCTGAACTTGAGTTTAAAGGAATGTTGACGGGCTTCACTAATTATGGCGCTGAAGGCGAATACCCAATGTGGTCAGGAGCAAGATATATTCCTGAATTAGGTTATGATTTCACTTTCGACTCCCTCCAATCATTTTCTATTGAGGCAAGTGCCAACATCTATGGCTCTGTTCAATACCCTCATGAAAATGGAGCTGAATGGGATGGATACGTCAAACCTTACCGTTTGTGGGCGAGGTATAAATACAAAAATACAGAGTTACGAGTAGGGCTTCAGAAAATAGACTTTGGTTCTTCAACACTTCTTCGCCCAATCCAATGGTTCAATGAAATTGATCCTCGTGATCCACTCGGACTTACCAATGGTATCAATGCAGCACTAGCGCGTTACTATTTTTCCAACAATGCCAATCTTTGGCTTTGGACACTTTACGGAAATGAAGGTAGAAGAGGTTATGACCTTTTAGAATCAGATAAAAAATCACCTGAGTTTGGTGGAAGATTCCAATACCCTGTTCCGAAAGGAGAACTTGCTTTTACCTATCATCATCGGAATGCAACCTTAGATTCTTTTGATGAAGAACTAAATCCTTTATTCATAGAAACAATAGAGAATAAATGGGGATTAGACGGAAAATGGGACGTAGGTGTCGGGCTTTGGTTTGAAGCAACTTATACCAAACAAAATCAAAACATCGGGATGTTGACTAATCAAAGCCTTGTCAATCTTGGTACAGATTACACTTTCGGACTTGGCAATGGTCTCAATGTAGTCTTGGAACACCTCAGTGGTTTTTACGGAGAAGAATTCAATAAAACAGATTATAAAACAAATACAACAGCTACTTCTTTGGCTTATCCAATTGGTTTTTTCGACAATATTTCAACCATGATGTATTACGATTGGGGCACAGAAAAAGCTGGATTTTTTATCAGTTACGATCACCAATTCAATCTTTTTACAACTTACCTCATGCTCTATTACAATCCGACAGCGGAAGAAACGCCATTCCAAACCAATGACCTTTCGCAAATGTCTCCCGGATTCGGAGCAAGAGTCATGTTAGTGTACAACCATTAAATGAGAACGAATATGAGCAAAGGTGAAATTATCTCGATCAAAGACGTTTCCAAGCGTTTCCCTGTTGGAGAATCAGAATTTACAGCATTGAGTCACGTGAATTTGAGCATCTCAAAAGGTGAATTTGCTGGATTAGTCGGACCAAGTGGTTCGGGAAAAACAACCCTTCTAAACTTGGTTGGCGCCCTTGACAATCCTTCCGAAGGACAAATCAATATCAGTGGAAAAGACCTAGGTGGCAATTCGGACGAAGCTTCTGCCAAATTAAGAAATGAGCACATTGGCTTTATTTTTCAAAGCTATAACCTCTTACCGGTTTACACACTTTTCGAAAATGTAGAGTTCCCTCTTCTACTCCAACACATTCCTTCTGCGGAAAGAAAGAAAATGGTGATGGAAGCACTCGAATGGGTTGGTCTTTCCGACAAAGCTCAAAAGAAACCTTCACAGATTTCTGGTGGAGAAGCACAACGTGTAGCCATTGCCCGCTCAATTGTGAAAAAGCCCGATATCGTTTTGGCTGATGAGCCAACTGCAAACTTAGATTCTAAGAATGCTTATCGCATCATGGATATTCTTCAAAAGCTAAATCGTGAATTGGGGATTACCTTCCTTTTCTCTTCGCACGATGCGAAAGTGATTCAGTATTTGGAGCGTATCATTCATTTGGAAGATGGAAAAGTTATTAAGGACGAAATCATAGAAGCCAATGAAAAAGTTAATGCTTAATACCGTCCTCAGTTTTCGCCTTGCCACTAAAAATATCTTGAGTGCAGGACTGAGAACGTGGCTCAACATTGGTGTATTGTCTTTTGCCTTCGTCATGATACTCTTCTTCAACGGTCTGATGGATGGATGGGAAAAGCAAGCCATGCACGACAGTACCGATTGGGAATATGGTAACGGTCAATTCCTTCATCCCGATTATGATTTGGAAGACCCATTCACCATTCGAGATGGACACGGTGTTTTTGAGAAAGATGAAAATCTCACTCCAATTCTTTTGCACCAAGGAAATATCTATCCGCAAGGTCGTATGCTTCCCGTACTGATCAAAGGTATTGACATCGATCAAAAGACTTTAAGTCTCCCAACAGATTTACTTCAAAATAGCACAGCGGAAATCCCTGCAATGCTCGGAAGTTATATGGCTAAAACCGCAAATCTGAAAGTAGGAGATCAAGTTCTTCTTCGTTGGAAAGATAAAAATGGGGCTTTCGATGCTCGAAATATCACCGTTGTCGGAGTATTTGACACTAATGTTCCGAGTGTGGATATCGGACAAATTTGGATACCAATCGAAACGCTTTGGGATATGACTGGTTCGACAGATCATGCGACCATTTTGGTGGCAAATGAGCAATATCAAGGAGAAAACAATACTTCTTGGATTCATAAATCTAAAGAAGAATTACTCTCGGATATTACAGCACTGATCGAAACTAAAAAAGGCGGAGGCGCATTTATGTATGTCTTTCTCATGACCATCGCACTCATTGCCATTTTCGATTCTCAAGTATTCTCGGTTTTCAAACGTCAGAAAGAAATTGGAACATACATCGCATTGGGCTTCACCAAAAAACGCGTAACCTTTCTCTTTACCCTTGAAGGTACGATGTATGCCGTTCTAGCTACAATCGTAGGAGGAATTTACAGCTTTCCTCTTTTTAGATACCTAGAATCAAACGGTATTCCGATTCCTAGCAGCGAAATGTCTTATGAAATGGGCATCGCCATCTCAGAGAGAATGTACCCCGACATCAGCAATGAGCTATTTTTTAGTAGTATGCTCACCGTGATCTTACTCTCAGTGGTCGTTAGCTACCTTCCTGTTCGCAAAATCTCACACATGAATCCTGTTGATGCACTTAAAGGAAAAAAATTATGATTCAGTTTTTATTGAAAGGACTTCTAAGAGATAAAAGCAGAAGTCTATTACCCGTTATAGTGGTCAGTTTGGGCGTTTCTCTAACCGTTCTTTTTACGGGATACATGAAGGGGGCTTTAAATGGATCTATAGAACAAAATGCCAACTTCGACACAGGACATTTGAAAGTAGTCACAAGAGCTTACGCTGAAGAAATCGCACAAAAGCCTATGGATTTGGCAATGCTCGGCACTACTGAAATTATTACAGATTTAGAAAAGCAATTTCCTCAGATGACTTGGTTCCAACGTATTCCTTTTGGTGGAATTTTGGACGTAGCTGATGAAAATGGTCTGACAAAAGTACAAGGAACTGCGAGTGGACTAGCACTCGATCTTTCTGAAAACTCAAACGAACTTGATCGTCTAAACCTCCGAAACGCCATCACAGAAGGTAGACTTCCTCAAAATGCGAACGAGATGCTTTTGGGAAAAGGACTGATCCAACGTTTGAAACTGAAAATAGGCGAAGAAGTCACTTTCTTTGGTTCTACCATGGAAGGGAGCATGACGTCCAAAAACTTCAACATTGTAGGAGTCATAGGTTTTGGGACAAAAGCACTTGACAATAATACCTTCATGGTTGACCTTAAAGATGTACAAGGACTGCTTGATATGGAAGATGGATGTGCTGAAATCATCGGTTTTTTACCCAATGATGTTTATGACCATACTAAAGCCAAAGCAGTTAAAGTAGCTTTCAATCAATCCCTAGAAGCTGATACAGATGAGTTTGCTCCTAAAATGTTGACACTAGCCGATCAAAATGGACTAGAGCAAATCATATTAATTTCTGAAGGTTTCGGAAGTATGATTTCTTTCTTCTTCCTTATTGCAATGTCTATCGTTCTTTGGAATACAGGATTATTGGGAGGACTAAGACGTTATCAAGAATTCGGAATTCGTTTGGCATTGGGAGAATCCAAAAAAGCAGTGTATAAAACCATGCTGATGGAAGCCGCTCTAGTCGGTTTTATTGGCTCTGTTTTCGGAACCATATTAGGACTTCTAGCAACAGCTTATCTACAGTATGTGGGAATCAATATCTCCGAATTCTCGAGTGATAGTGGTGGAATGCTTATGGCTGACATCATCAGAGGACAATTCACTCCGAGTCAATTGTACATAGGTTTTATTCCGGGAGTATTGTCAAATGTATTTGGAGCTATGCTTTCTGCTAGAGGAATTTTCCAAAGACAAACTTCTGAGTTGTTTAATGAGCTAGGAGTTTAGGTTTTACGAATTTTAGATGTAATGAGACTTTTACAAAATCTACATAGATTATATATACCTCTATTTACATCCAGATTATTTTGATGTTTTTGGTATTGTAGAGACAAGGCATGCCTTGTCTCTACGCTGTGGATAGCGGTTTTACAATAGTCTCAGTAAAAAAGATAAACATGATGAAATATATAATCTTATTCCTTTTATCCATTAGTTCAGTGATGGCACAAACGCCAAAAGCTGAAACCATTTTAGCGAAAGTGGATGATAATATGTTTTCACAAACAAAAGTCTCCGAATCTACCATGATCATTTATGGGAAAAGAAGAGACCGAACAATGACCTCAAAGAGTTACTCGAAAGGGATTGATGAAACTTATACCGAATATCTTTCCCCTGCCCGAGAAAAAGGCACAAAGATGCTGAAGCTAGATGATAAACTTTGGATTTACACGCCTTCTTCTGATCGTACCATCCAAATCTCAGGGCATATGCTTCGCCAGTCTATGATGGGTTCAGATGTATCTTATGAAGATATGATGCAAGAAAAAGAGCTGATCGAACTTTACAATGCGAGTGTAATTGCTTCCGAAGAAATCAATGGAAGAACAGCTTGGGTCTTAGAATTGATTGCGAAAACAGAAGATGTGACCTATCAGAAAATGAAGATATGGGTCGATCAAGAATATTACGTGCCTCTGAAAGAAGATTTATTTGCCAAAAGTGGGCAATTGCTTAAAACGATTTCTTTCGGCGATGTTCAGAAAATCAATGGAAAATATGTTCCGATGAAAATGAACTACAAAGACGTTCTAAAAGCAGGAAAAGGGACAGACTTTATCATCAATAAAATGGAGATTGACTCCAATATCCCTGAGCATATTTTTAATAAAGGGAATTTGAAGAAGTAACGGATAATGGAAATATAAAAACATGAGTCATCCCGAATTAACAATTCGACTCAAAATTCAAGTTTTTACACAATTTTAAATAGTTATCTGAACTATTATCAGATGTCAAAATCGGTATTGAACATTCTTCGGTACCGATTTTTCTTTATTTAGCTCCATATTCTATACAACGATGGGAGAAGAAATGCTTTTTGCGGCTACATATAATAAAATAGGAAAAAAAGAGTCATCCTAAATGTTAATTCGGGATGACTCATGTTTAAAAAAATCCTGTAATAGAGCTATATTACAGTCCTCTATTATTATATAAGTCCCTACTATTTTGAGACATATTAAAAGATGTAGAACTTGAATTCATTTGTCTTGAATCTGCTTTAAAATTTACCGATATTTCTATCTTAGAATTTACAGCTACATTATCAACAATCATAGGGAATAATATCCCATTAGCTTTAACAACCTCACTAACAGCCTTTTTAGCTGCAGCATCACATGTATAATCAATGCCCTTTTTTACTTCAACTTTTGTCGCAGATCCCTTCTCATTTATAAAAACTTGAATAATTACAGTTCCATCGACTCCTCTCCGCCTAGCGTCAGCAGGAAATTCTACACCTACTGCAATACTTTTATTGAAGCTTTTCACATCTTTAATAGGGAAAATGATTGTTGAGGTATCTGATGCTAATTCATATATTCCATCTTTATTAAGGTCAATAAAATACTTTATCTTTGACTTATTAAAGTTTGCTTCGGATACAGTAGAATGATTGGTCTTAGTAGAAGCACAACCAATCAGAAAGTAGATCATTAGAATTGGTAAAAAATAGCGTATCATAGAATTAATTTTTGGATATAATATTCTTCAGACTCATCTTAAATCTACAAATAAAGTTTAAACACAATCACATTTATTAAAACTTTAACAACTATCAACCAACTAATTACACTTTTTAGGATTTATAGGATTTTAAAAAATCATCTACTCTACATTTCAACTAATCATGCATTAAAAAAGGTCATCAGATAGAGTTAATATTCTCTTCTGATGACCTTTCTATTTAAAATGACAGCCTTTTTATTGCGCTAAAGGCATTAAAATTTTATCAGTAACCTGTTTTCTTGCATCTCTATGTTTTCTCATGTCTAGTAACATCGCCTCATAGTTCTGATCGAATAACTCTAACTGCTCCACAATACTTTCTGGATTGTAGTCAATATTTACAGGTACTTGCTCTGCCGAGAAAACACGGTCAGATAATAATGCCCACCAATTTTCTCTAGCAATTTCTATTTTCATTAAGCCTATCACCTTTGTCAATCGTTTGAACTGCCCAGGTTTGCCGTATAGCAATGATTTTTTAGCAACGGCTTCGTCTGAATAAGTGATTTCGATGTCTAGCTTTTCAGAAATAGAATGAGCAGGAATGGAAATACTAGTGCTTAGTTCTTGCCCATCATACGTCCAACTCTTTTCTGTTTTGAGTTCATTGTAAGCATATGATTCACCATTCACAATCACCTTTTGTGGAGGGAAACTCACAGGCAATAGAATTTCGTAACTGCGCTCTGATGCCATCTCTTTATAATCCCCTTGAACAGGAGCAACTGTAATCATCTTTACATTTTTATCTTCAGATTGGTTAATCTTAGTGAGGGCAAAACTTCCCGATTTATAAGACTCATCATCCCCTTCATCTTCATAAAGCTCGAATTCACCTTCCTTACCAGGGTAAACTTTTAAAATCAGATGATTTGGCAATTCTTGTAAATTGGAAACCTTTGGATACATCGGAATAATGGCTCCTTCTTTTACATAAAGTGGTAATTCTTCCAACATATATTTCCCTGTGATACTTTGCCCACCTTCATACTTTTGTCCTGTTGACCACTCAAACCAATTACCTTCAGGAAGCCACGTTTCTTGTTCGGCATAAAGATCGTCACCGACAGGCTCTGCCACTGGAGAAAATAGAAGCTGATCACCGTACATGTATTGGTATTTGTAAGTATAAGCTTTCTCTTCTTCTGGGTTGTCATAATACATCGGACGGCAGATCGAAACACCTTCATCATATGCTTTTCGAGCCATTGTGTAGGTATATGGCGCTAAAGCATAACGAAGATGAATAAGGTCTCTCATGTGCTTAAACTCATTTGGGAACATCCAAAATCTTCGTTCGATAGATGAAATTTTGGCACTATGAGTTCTTAGTATAGGACTGAATATTCCAAACTGTAACCATCGTGCGTATAACTCTGCATCTCTGTCTAATTCTCCCGGTGCATGACCACCAATATCATGACTCCAATAGCCATAACCTACATTAGATGCTGTGTGCGTGAAGTAAGATTGATACTTTAAAGATTCCCAAGAGATTTTATAGTCTCCAGAAAAACCAATTTGGTAACGGTGATTCCCTAATCCTCCCCAACGGTGAAACAATAATGGACGCTTGCCGGTACGTTCAGCCATGCTTGTAAAGAAGGTGTGGTTTAACCACCATGTATTATTCAAGCCCGATACCACTTTACTTTCTGGGAATTGCTGCCAATCTAACCACCAAAAATCAACACCCCATTCTTCGTAAGGTTTTAGCAAGACATCAAAATACGTTTCAGCCCATTTCTTATCTGCCATACGGTATGGAATCCATTCATCTTTAGAAGTATCGAATCCATATTTTTCCCCAAACTCTTTGTACTGCTCTTCCATTGGAGCAAGTCCTGAAGCAGGATGAAGATTAAGTGCCGTTTTTAATTTCTCTTGATTTGTCCATTCTATAAATTTAGAAGGAGCAGGGAAAAGTGATTTATTCCAAGTGTAACCTGTCCAACCTAAAAGCTCTCCAAAAGGATCTTTTTTCGGGTCTTTGATATTTTTCAAACCACCATGCGTCAAATGCCAATCCATATCAATAATCAAAACATCGATTGGAATATCATAGCGTCTGAAATCACCAACTAGAGCCTTGAACTCAGGGTCTGAATAAGCCCAATATCTTGACCACCAATAACCAAAAGCATAACGAGGAGGCATCGGTATTTTTCCAGCGATAGTCGTATAGTCTTTCAAAGCTTGTTTATACTGTAAACCATAACCGAAGAAGTACCAATCTTGCTCTGCTTTATTTTTAGATTCTGATACCCACTTCCAATCCGAGTTATCCAAACAGAAGTTTTCGGACTCGTCAAGTAAATACCAACCGTCTCTTGAAAGGAGTCCATTTTCGAGTTCAATCGGGTTCCCATCCCAAGTATTTCCACCATCACAACCATCTAGGGTACGTGTTGTTCCTAGAAGGTTTTGTGAATTTGTCATTCCTGGTTTCCACGTCACTTGTTGGTCTCCGATCAGTGAAACTTGTAGGTTTTCAGAAGTAAACTCACCACTTCCTTTTTTGTACTTGAGAATGAGTTCGTCAGTCTTAATGATAAGCCAATCTCCTTCATTTTTAACTTTATATTTAGGGACTTCTGTATCTCTATTGATCACAACAAATGAAGAGCGATCTTCAAATTCTTTTTCTTGGTCATATTCCATACGGATTACTCTTGGTGTGAGTACCGTGAATCTGACATTATCTGAAATAGTAACCGCTTTTGGATTTGATTTAGGATTTTGAGCAAATGCATTTCCAAAACCTAAAACGAATAGTACGAGTAAGTATAATTTTTTAGACATGATGGATGCTTATTTATTCAAAAAAATAGTTTTGTTAGTTTTTGCACTTTCTCTTGCTGCGTCTAGAATTTCAACAACAAGCATGTTGTTCTCTAGACTAGAAAGGTCATACTTTTCTGGTGTGATCTTATTTTTAACCACAGCAGCTAAATAAGCGAAAGGATCATCATAAGGAGCTGATCTTTCTTTAAGCGTCATACGCTCTTCCTCAAATCCATCATAGCCTTCAGAAATCCTTACTTGGAAATCGTGTCTGTTATGTGCGACAATAGTTCCTTTCAAACCATAAATTTCCATGTCTTTACGTCCAATAGGCCAATTCCAAGAACCTTGAATAATAGCAACGGCGTCGTCATATTGTAGTAAGATGATCGATTCATCATCTACCTTCGGGTTGTTTTCTGCTTGAAGCTGTTGCGTAATTGCAGTTACGCTGTTCGGACGCTTCCCATCCATCAGCCAAGTCATAAGGTTTGCACCATAACAACCAAAATCAACTATTGCTCCTCCGCCATTTTGCACTGGGTCTGTCAGCCAATCTAGAAACTCAGAGTTTACCCCGATCTTTTTAGGGCCTTTGTGCCCATCATGTACCATGACCTTTCTTACTTCGCCGATCGTACCATCTTTCTTTAAAACCTCATAGGCTTTATGATTAGTAGGATACCAAGTCGTTTCGTAGTTAGTCAAAAGTTGGATGTTGTGTTTTTCTGCAAGAGCCTGCATTTCCTTGGCATGTTCCATGTTTACAGCCAATGGCTTTTCAACCATCACATGGATTCCTTTGGGCGCAGCTGCTCGAACTACACCCAAATGTTCGTAGATTGTTCCAAATGCAGTCACCGCTTCTGGTTTCGTTTTAGTGATTAGCTCTTCAATAGAATCAAAGACCATGTCCATTGAGAAACCGTACTGATCAGCATAACGTTGTGCTAGTTCCTTGTTTGGTTCTACAATGCCTACAATGTCAATTTCACCTCTAGGCTCGCTTCCAAAAATCCAGTGAACATGCGTGTGTGTCAGTCCGATGACACCTACTCGGAGGGCAGCATCTTGTGCATGCACTTCTAAGGCAAATAGAAGTGCCAAGATTAGTAATGATTTTTTCATATTTTACTTTCGATAGTTATTATAATAGTAAGTCTTGCAATATTAAATTATAAAAAGACAAACCGAAAGTATTAGGGTAATTTCTACAATAATTATCCTCCCCTTGAATCCCACCATCACCTAAGGGGTTCAAAAAAGAAAAGCTAACTCAATCAGATGATCAAGTTAGCCTAAATTGGTACATACACTTAACTAATTGTATTTTGAGCTATTTTATGATTTAAGAGTAACCAATTGCTTTCTCTCCTTTACGGATTATTTTTTTACTTTCTTTCCCTCTTTGCGTTCCTTGTTGGGCATCATGCCAAACAATAGCTCCTGAAGAACAACGCTCTATAGGTACTTTGGTACTGTGATTTTTACTATAATCAATTACAGGAAGGTTGTCTATCATCTGAATCAGTTCGGGTGCATCTGTCGCACATTTGCCACAAGCTGTACAAGCTACTTCACAATGCTCTAGCACTTCTTTTCCTTCTTGTAAATTTTTACATGCTACCCACAGCTTATGACTCACAGGCTCAATGGAGAACAAACCTTTCGGACAAGATTCTACACAGTCACCACAGGCTGTACATTTTTCTTCATCCACTACAGGCAAGCCCAATTCATTCATTGTAATTGCGCCAAATGAACAGGCATGACTACAATCTCCATAACCTAAACATCCCCAAAAACAAGCTTTACCACCACCTGAGATCATGGATGCTCCTGCACAAGAATCTACTCCTGTGTACCTCGCTCTATTGATCGCCACATTTGTACCTCCTGCACATGCAAGCCTTGCCACTCGCTTTTCTTCATTGCCTAAAGAAACCCCCAGAAAATCTGCTATCTGTGTTCTCGTTTCTTCGGCACTTACCGTACACTTTCCTGGTAAAACTGTACCATCAGTCAAAGCTTCTGAAAATGGGCGGCAACCTGGAAAACCACATGCACCACAGTTTGCCTTTGGAAGCATGTCTTCTACGATATCGATACGAGGGTCTTCATAGACATAGAGCTTTTTATTCGCTGCTACTAGCATAATAGCGAGTAGTAGCGAAAGTCCTCCTAGTACCGACAATGCAATTATGATTGTCATATTATTTTGTTTTCATTTCAACAGAAGATCAATAAATCACTTCAGCCCATTTCTTACCTGCTATCAGCTCAGACTTTCTGACCAACCACTCTTCTTCTCCCCCCAAAATGTTGGCAAAAGCTTTATCCAAGTTCTCCTTCACTTTTCCATAGCCTCCTACATAAACATAGGTATTTGAGGATGCTAACATTTCTCTGATTTCATCAGCTTGTTGCTCAATAGTAGTATCAAGCGAAATCGGGTCTGCCCATTGAGGTCTAGGACTTACAGCTGTAAATGCTTCAAAAGTTTCACGATCATAGTACTGAGTAAGATCGCCATCTTTATCATTCATATAAAGAAGTTCTAAGCCACTCTTAGCGCCAAAGAATAATCTCACTTTTCCTCTCCAATCACCTTCTTCACTATAAATATGCTTAATGAATGCTCGGAAAGGAGCAATCCCTGTACCCATACCAATCAACAGTAGGTTTGCTGTTTTATCTTTAGGTACTCTAAATGGCAACTCAAATGGTCCTGTTAAAGTAATCTTTTCTCCGATTTTACTATCACAAAGGAAATTAGAACTTAGTCCTTTATATCTTTCTCCATTAAATTCATCAATATAATCACATCTCTTCACCAACATTGTCAGATGCGTCTTTCCATTCCACTCTTTTGGGACATCTGCAACGCTATATAAACGATGATGATGAGACTCTCCAAATTGTCTATCTGTTGGTAATAATACTCCAAAACTCTGATCAACTTCACATTTAAATTTTGGGTGATTTACCTCTAGAACTAATTCTCTGATCTCGTCTGTTCCTTGTGGCGTAAGACGCTCTGATCTTAAAATCGTCGCTTGATATCTTTGTTCTGTATCGTATTCAGAAATATGTTTCATAGCAATATATTTTATGGTGTTAAAGGTTCAATTTTAAAAGTTATAAATGCTTGGGAGCAAAGCTGTATTCCATTTTAATAATTGTTGCACAGGGGTTGCTTTGGTTCTCACTCTAATACTAGTGTTCATTTCTTTCCTTGATGAAAGAAACGAACCAAAGAAAATCAAGCCACATAAAAAACAGTCAGCCCACTAGCCTTCCCTTCTCCGCTTTTGTGGCAAACTTCCCGCTAATACGCATAAGAGGGCTGTTTGTCCCATCATGCGGAGCTTGGGCTGATTTGCGAGGAGGACGATTGAATGGGACTTGACTTTTTTTGCTTCGTTTTTTGTGTCAAGACAAAAAATGAAGACTACAATCAAATAAGAGAACCAACCCTCCCACTGTGATACAATACTTTAAAATGAAAAACCGAATACACTCTCTAGTATTTATCATTTAAGAAACTTACTAGCATCCTTCTTACAAAAACTTGACGGACAGCTACAGTTTCCACATTTGGTTCGTCCTTCCATAGCATCATCATGAGCTACTTGATCGGAGAAAACTTTCTTCCAACCGTCTTGAATGATCGCCCACACGAACATCATCAAGACTACTGCGAACATGGATATGAAATATTTTTCCATATGCTTCTGATTTAACTTAGTCCAGAAAAGCCCATAAAAGAAAGCGAAAGAATACCTGCCACGATCAAAGTAATGACGGTTCCTCTCACCACTTTCGGACTATCAGCAAATTCGAGTTGTTCACGAAGCCCTGCCATGAGCAGCAGTGCAATGGTAAAACCAATCCCTGCTCCCAAAGCATAAGTAAAAGATTGAATGATATTATACCCTTTACTTGTTTGGAATAAGGCAAGCCCTAGAATGGCACAGTTTGTCGTGATCAGGGGTAAGAAAATACCCAATGCTCGGAAGAGTGAAGGACTCATTTTCTTGATAAACATTTCTACCAATTGTACGGTAGAAGCGATCACCACAATGTAACTGATCAACTGAAGGAAAGGCGCATCAACAGCTACCAAAAATGCATGAATACCATAGGCACACATCGAACTAATGATCATTACAAAAGTAACTGCTGCTCCCATTTTAGAGGCGGTTTCTACTTTTCCTGAAACGCCAAGAAATGGACATATTCCTAAGAAGTAGGCAAGGACAAAGTTGTTGACCAAGCTGGCATTGATAAAAATGCTCCAAAGTGATTCGTTGTTCATGACGCTCCTCCTTTTTCTTTTCTCAGATTAAATACAAAAAGCCAAGCTGCCAATGTGAAGAAACCTCCTGCAGGCAAGATCATGATGATCCATTCTTGAAAGCTTTCTGCGAAAATCGGATATCCGAAAATACTTCCATTTCCGAGTAGCTCTCTTACCACTCCTAGGCACAATAGCGCAAAGACAAAACCTAAGCCCATACCCAAAGCATCTAAGATGGATTTTCCAACGGTATTTTTGGCTGCAAATGCTTCCGCTCTACTCAAGATGAGGCAGTTTACCACAATCAAAGAGATGAAAGCACCCAAACTTTTATAAAGCTCTACACTAATCGCTTGAATCACATAATCTACAATCGTCACAAAAGATGCGATGATCAAGATGTAGGTTGCGATACGCACTTGTTTCGGGATAAAGTTTCTCAATGAAGAAACCAATACATTGGACATCAGCAATACAAAGGCTGTTGCCAATCCCATCGCTAAGGCATTTCCTGCTGTGTTTGTTACGGCAAGTACAGGACACATTCCTAGCACTTGCACAAACACAGGGTTGTCTTTCCAAATCCCTTTGACAAACTCATTGGTTGAGGGACTGTCTTTTAGGTTTTGGAAAAAGCCTTGTTTGGATCTATGTTTTACTTGATAATTCATTTCTCATTCATTTTAATGGGTAGAAGTTTCAGCTTGCGCTGTTTCTTGCTTAAAATGATCGACTTGCGGATAAAGAATCGGCATCCATTCCTTTGAGCTTTCAGCAATGATATTCCCGATTGCTCTTGAAGAAATTGTAGCACCAGTGATGCCATCAACTTCCCAAGGATTGACTTTTGCTCCGCTTTTCACCGTCACAACGCTGTTCACGATTTTGGTAAATGTCTCGTCAAGCTTCACATCCAAGGCTTTGAAGTTGGCTAAGAAGTTATCATCCTTCTCAATCTTATCACCTAAACCTGGTGTTTCTTTACTGTCCAAAACATAAAAACCAACCACAGCTTGTTGGGCTGGGTCGTAACCATATAAAATTCGAATGATGTCAGCATAACCTTGTCCGCTTGCTTCAATCGCAAAACCCATCAATTCGTTATTATCGTTGTAACCGGCGTAGATTTTCTTTTCCGCATTTTCTTTTCCTTCCAAAGCGACAAACTCACCATCTTTTAAAGCATAAGCTTTTGTCTGAGTAGTACCCGGAATTACTTTGAAGATCGCGGCTTCTAATGCTTCTGCTTTCAGCTGTTCAATTCGTGGCAATGTTCCTTCGTAAGTCAAGACAATCAGTAAGGCACAAAGCAAACCGATGCCCGCCATTGCTCTTAGCATTTTGAAACTTGAAGCTTCATTGGCTTGAGGGATTTCTTGTTTTTCCTTTGTCATGATTTCTTGCGTTTAGAAGTTCCGTACACACGAGGTCTGATGGCATTATCGATATGCGGAGAAAGTGCATTCGCTAAAAGAATAGCGTACATCACACCTTCTGGCAAACCACCCCAAACTCTGATCACAACGACAAGTCCACCAATGAATGCGCCATAAATCCATACGCCCAAAGATGTCATTGGAGAAGCGACCATATCGGTAGCCATAAATACAGCTCCGAGCATCAACCCTCCCGAGAACAGCATAAACTGTGGAGTTGGATAGATTTCAGGATTTATGAGGTAAAGCAATCCACTGAGTAAGAAAACCGTTGAGAAAATGGCTGCTGGAATTCGCCAATTCATCATCTTTCTAGCAATCAAATAGAGACCTCCTAGCATAATAAATACCGCCGAAGTTTCTCCTGTCGATCCACTTACGAGTCCCATACCCAAATCAAAAGTATCGGCAGAAATATGATCGAATTTGAAAGCAGAAAGTGGTGTTGCTCCAGACATTGCATCAAATACAGGCTCCATAAAAGGTAATGCAAATGTTGAAGATGAAACACCACTAAATCTATTCTCCAAAAGTGCGGGAGTCCAAGTTGTAATGGCTACAGGAAAAGCGGCTTGAAGCACTGCCCTTCCGACCAAAGCAGGATTGAAGACATTAAAGCCCAATCCTCCGAATGCAAACTTACCTACTGCAATAGCGATTATTCCTCCAAAGACTGCCATCCAAAGTGGAAAGGATGGAGGAAGCGTTAGCCCTAAAAGTATACCTGTAATCACAGCCGACCAATCTCCGACAGTACTTTCCTTCTTGGAGAGTTTGCAGAGTACGTGTTCTGTTCCTACACACGTTAGGGTTGCAGTCGCTATCACGAAGAAAGCATTCAATCCGAAGGTATAGACGGCAAAAGCTGCAGCCGGAAGTAATGCCCAAACCACATTTTGCATAATCACTGGCGTACTTAGTCCCTTTTTAAGGTGGGGCGAAGTACTGATGTTTAGTGTTTTGTTCAGCATAATCTTATCGTCTATTTATTGGATTTACGCTTTCTGACAATGGCTTTTGACTGACGGAAATATTGCACTAACGGGATGTTTGACGGACATACATAAGAGCATGAACCACATTCGAAACAATCCATCAGATTATATTCGTCTACCATTTCGTCGTAGGACTTATGTTTTGCGAGGGTTCCCAATTTCAATGGTAAAAGTGAAATCGGGCATGCATCTACACAGGCTCCACATCGGATGCAAGGGTAGATTTTATCTTCTTTCTTTGGCGTATTTTCATCTGTGAATACAAGGATTCCAGAAGTTCCTTTAGTTATGGAAATGTCAAGATTGGAAACGGCTACGCCCATCATTGGGCCGCCCATATACACCTCAGAGATATTCTCTTCTACCCCCACTTGCTCTAAAACAAATCGGAGTGGTGTACCAATCGGAATAAGATAATTGCCTTTCTTCTTTACAGCAGGACCTGTGATTGTGACTACTCGTTCTTGAATTCCTCTACCTAGGGGCAAGAGTCTACCAATTTCAGCAACTGTAGCAACGTTAACCACCACTGCGCCTGCATCAATTGGTAATCCGCCCGAAGGCACCTCTTTCCCCAGAATTGAAGTAATCAGCATCTTTTCGGCACCTTGCGGATACTTCACTGGCACTACTTGTATTCTTACGGGTAGATCAGCTGGAATCTTTGACTTGAGATAGTCGGCTGCATCTTGTTTATTCGCTTCTATTCCTATAATGACATTTTCAGCATTGGTTGCTTTCATGAGGTAACGAATCCCCATAAATATATCCTCATCCTGTTCGAGCATTACCCGATGATCGGTTGTGAGAAAAGGCTCACATTCAATCCCATTCAGAATAAGATATTCGCATTTTTTTCCTTCAGGAATTTTCAATTTAACATGAGTAGGAAAGGCTGCACCGCCCAAACCTACAATACCTGCATCTTGAATTCCTTGTAGGATATCTTCTGCTGAAGCAGTGTCCAAATCCAAAGGATCTCCTCCCCACACCTCTTGGGTGTCGGAAGGAAATGCTTCTAAAAATATTCCTTTTACCATTTGCCCAGAAACAGTCGGTACATCCTTAATTTTTCGGATCGTACCCGACACAGGCGCATGTAAAGGAACCGATACAAAACCATTGGCTTTTGCCAACAATTGACCTCGTATCACTTCTTGCCCCTCCCGAACCAAAAGTTCGGAAGGAGCACCTATGTGTTGTGCCAATGGGAGAATCACGACCGGAGAAAAAGGAAACTGACGGATCGCTAAATCCTTGGTTTCGTCTTTACACTCTGGAGGGTGAATCCCATGCTTGAATGTATTTTTCTGTAATCGAAACACCCTGACCTCCTAGTTGTATTTTTCAGCTCTCTTTAACCATTTCTGCACAATATCAGTTGACTGATCTTCTGGCATTCCCGGATGAATGACTCCTGCAGTACATTTTTCTGCCGCTTTCACCAAGGCTTCATAAGGACCACCTTTAGGGTCTTTTATGTAAGCTTTGTTATCGCTGTTGTAGGCAAAAATCTTACTGTTAACTTTGATACATTCATCACAAGAAGTACACTCATCTGTCTCCAATGATGGCGCAACATAACATCCACCTTTTTCAGCAGGAGTTTCGTTACTTTCTGTACTTGGAGCAGCTTCTGTATTCGTCAAATCAACAATACTACTTCCTTCATCGCCTGCTAGCTTCATCAATCCTTGAGCAATTTTTCCGACTACTTCTTTTCTGACTTTATCTTCGATTTGCGCTTCGTTTACTTCTTCTTTTGAAACACCAGCCAAATCTTTCAGCATGATCCAGAAGTCTCTTCTTTCTTCACAAGAATCTACGATTGGTTTTGCTACCATCACACGGCTAAGGTGTTGCTTCTTGTCGACTGCCCAAATGAATGGGAACTTGCCTTCTCTTTCTTCTTCCGAAAGATTCAAGAAGTCTACCAACAATACCATGTCTTCATTCCATGTGTCACGTGGTGCTTTACGGAAATGCTTTCTGAAACGAGCTTCTGTGATCGCAAAGTCTGCAAATGTCATGGCTACCTCCATAGTTTTCTCACGACCATTCTCCACATATTTCAGTTGGTATGTTGGCCAATCTTGCTCCATAGAAGGGTTACCGTCTAAGTCAAATGCCTCAGCAGCTGTTTTACCATGCTCTGGGTTGTATTTGAAGATTGGATATGCACGAGACTCTACAGCAAGTTTTGCTTGGTGTGCTCCCATATCATCTGCTACGCCATGCTCTGGTTGACAAGTTGTGTAGACATTGAATAAAGCAGGACGTTTTGCTTCAAGACCGTCAATGAATCCTTCAATCATTTGGCTTGTATTTGCCAATGTAGACTGAAGTACGTAAGTGTTTCGGTGGGCCATTGCAATCAAACCAATCTCTTTACGAGGTTCTGGTTTTCCTTTCCATACTTTACCGTACTGAGCCATATCAGAAACTTGACCGATAAAGCCTGAAGTACATGCTTGACCACCAGTATTTGAATATACTTGTGTATCTACAATTACTACTTTGATTGGTTTACCTGATGCCATCATACGAGAAAGGTTTTGGAATCCGATATCGTACATTGAACCATCACCACCAAGTGCTACTACAGGAGGACATAATTTCCATTCCTCGTCACTGAATTGCTCCCAGTTGAAGTAGGTAAAGAAGTCATCGTGTACACTTGGATCGTATTTTCCTTCAAGCTCTAACTCTACTTTACGGATTGTTCTGAAACCATCTGCCATTTTCGACATATGTCCTTCAAAAATACCCATTGCCAAAGAAGTTGAATCTTGGAATAAGTGGTTTGCCCAAGGGAACGGATATGGGTTATATGGGAAAGTACTACCCCAAACCGACGTACAACCTGTGGCATTGGTCATACCCATTTTCGCACGTCCATTTCCTGTTGTTCCTTGCTCATATTTCCACTTCAGTTGTTTCAATCGAGCTAACAGCTGACTCGCATTTTGTAACCAATCCTGATCAATTGGCTCGCTGCCTGTTGCTTGTTCCAACTTACTTGCAATACCCGACATTGTGAGGTCTGAATCCTTAGATTCTGCCACAATTTTAGCCATTGCATCGGCATCAGAAATATTTACAGTTCCGATAAGTTTGAGCTGAATGTGCTTCTCTAATTTACCGATCAGTTCTTCTACATAAGCCACATGCTTTTCTACTCTTGGCTGCATCAATGTTTCTACTGTAGCAGTAAATAAGTGAACCACTGACTTTTCAGAACAACCCAAACAAGCACCATCGCCACTCGCAAATGTGAGGTAAGCATCTTTGTTGAGAAGCATTGTTTCCAATGGACCAATTTTCTCTTCCATGCTTTCGATACGGTTGAATTTCTTGGCTGTAGATGGTAAATCCATCCAGAAATCCCACTCGTGTCTCATACGGTCTACAGACTCCTCTGTTTGAGGAACTGTACGAAGTGCATCATCATTACAAACTTTCACACATTCCATACAACCTTTACAAGTTGTTGGATTTACTGTGATACTAAATAATCCACCACTTCCTTCTTGTTTTTTCTCATGAAGGTCGAAGTAAGGACGAGTTAATGCAAACTTGAAATCGCCTAGTTCTTCTTTGAACCAATTAAACTCTTTTTGCAATACATCACTGGTATTGCTATCCATCAATTTGATGTCAATCACTTGATGGATCATATCATTTACAGTCGTGCCTTTTGGCGCTTCTTTGAACTGTGTTCTGATCTCTTTTTCAAGACTTCTAACGGCTTTAGGAAGCTCTTGAAGATCACCGTAATTCTTTTTAACTCGTTTTACAGCAGTTCCTAAAACATCTGATAGCTCACTTACTAATCCTGGTAATGCCGTATCAGGACAAACCGTGTAACAGTCTCCACAAGCCGTACAATTTTCTGGAACCCACTCAGGATGCTCGAAACGAATTCCTGTCATATCTCTGAATAGAGAAGTAGTAGCAGGCATCACACTCAGTCCGATAAATGGATCGGTGATATTGTCGTTACCTTGACCTCTTTGGTAGAAGTTTCCTGTTTGCTCCCAGAATCGGTGGATATCCGTTAAGTTATCTTCACTCTTAGGCGAGCTTTTCAGCATTTTCGGTAGCGGAAGAATTTCTTGGTTGTGAGCTTGTGTAGACTTCTCAGAAATTTGTTTCTCCGTGATTTCGTGAACTTCTGTAAATCCACGTTTCACCACTCTCATATTGTCATCTACCACACGCTGTCCTTTCGCTCCGAACTTTGACTGCAACTGATCTTCAATGGCTTTCAGTAAAGTCTCATCAGTTAAGCCTGCTTTTTCT
Source organism: Sediminitomix flava (assembly GCF_003149185.1). Classification (NCBI taxonomy): domain Bacteria; kingdom Pseudomonadati; phylum Bacteroidota; class Cytophagia; order Cytophagales; family Flammeovirgaceae; genus Sediminitomix; species Sediminitomix flava. Next base: position 1,301,966 of record NZ_QGDO01000001.1, read on the forward strand.
TTGAGTGGAGAAGTTGCGAAGAATGCTCCTTGGAATGCGATACCTTGCATACGCAATTGCAATTCTGGATCAGTAGCTTCTTCACGTGCAATTTTGAAACCATCGATGTAGAAAACTCGAATGTTTTTATCGATGATTACTTTTTGGTAATGTCTCGGAATATTAGCCCAAACTGCTTCAGGAGTTTCTTTATCCGACTGGATAATAAATGCGCCTCCTTCTTTCAGACCTGCCAATGCATTGGTGTGCTTAAATACGTTAGGGTCTGGAGAAAGCACAACGTCTACGAAGAAGATTTCGCAGTTCATACGAATTGGTTCTGGAGCTGCTGCCAAATAATAGGTTGTTGGCTGTCCTTTTTTCTCAGAACCATATTTCGGATTGGCTTTTATATCATATCCTAACAAGTCGAATAGTGTCATTGCGAGGTTCTTACCTGTCGTAATTGCACCCCAACCACCCACAGAGTGGAAACGTACACTAATCGCATCTTTAGGCATAAGGTTAGGGTTTTCAGAACCTCTGATAGCTAACTCTTTTACCTTCGGATAAGCATCTTGTATTGTCTCTTGATAAAGCTTTTGTTTAGGAGTGAAAGCTTTGTCTCTAATAAAATCAATTGAAAGGTAGAACAGTTTCTTATTCTTACCATTTGGCAACATATTCTCAACTGCTCCAATAATTCCTTCTGCCTGTAAGTCACGGCTACCCATACCGAACGAACCCGAATAAACCGAAGGCATATCCGATGCTGAGTAAGCAGGTAAATCAGCATGTGGAGGATTCTTCTTGTTCATGCCATTTTCGAGGCATTTGTTAAGAACCGTTCTGATTTCTCTTGCGATTGGTAGATCGGCAGCTAACGGCTGATCCAACCTCTCCAATACCGTAATTCCTTTTTTCCCTTTCAAGAATTTACCGATCAAGTCGGCTGGGAATGGACGGAACATAACAAGGTCAATAACCCCAACTTTTAGTCCTCTCGTTTCTCTAAGGTAATCTACCACAGCTTCAGCACTTGTCACAACACTACCCTGCCCTACGATAAGGTAATCTGCATCTGCTGCTTTATAACTCATGACTCTCTCGTACTTACGACCTGTAAGTGCAGCATAGTCTTTGAATGCCTGATCTGTAATTTCTTGGATATGGTCAAAGAAGTATGGACGTTGGGCTGCCACACTTTGCATATAAGAATCTTGGTTTTGTACCAACCCTGCCATTAGCGGATTATCTACATCCCAAATTTCTGGAATTCTTCTACGTTGCTCTCCATAAATAATTCTCTGAGCAGCCGTAGGCGTATCAATAATATCGTCTGGTCTACCCAAGTACTCTTTAATCAAATCTCTCTCTGGAATTCTAAGTGATTCGATAAGGTGAGTTGTAAGGAAACCATCTTGTGCTATTGCACCTGGTGTGAGGGCTAATTCAGCAATTTTGTGGGTAATGATATTAAGGTCAGCTACATGTTGTGCATTTTTTGCAAACATCTGAAAAAATCCTGTATCATCAATTGCATGATAATCATCGTGTCCTGCATGTACATTTAGCGTAGCCTTGGTCATCGCTCTTGCCCCAATATTCAGCACATAAGTCAGACGCTTACCAACAGCAGCATATAAAGACTCATGCATATAAGCAATTCCTTGCCCTGATGAGAAGTTGGCTGCTCTCTGTCCAGTCATTGAAAGACCTGCTGTTACAGCTGCTGCTGCATGCTCACCTTCTGGTTCAATAAAAATAAGTGGCTTATCAGAGATATTTAGGTGGCCTTTCGCGGCTTCTTCTGCCCAATATTCTCCCATCTGTGTAGAAGGAGTAATCGGGTAAGCTCCTGCAGCATCGGTAGACTCTCTTTCACACATTATTGCGGCAGTATTACCGTCCATTGCTACTCTAATACCAGGATACTTTACTTTTTGGTTTTCTTTGCTCATAATAATTTTTCGCGTTCTTTATGGTTTTCTTTTACTATAAAGAGCATCCAAAAAGAAAAAGGTAAGTACTCCTCTCCAAACTATTATTCCACTATTAAAATTAGACAATACACTTCTAGGCTCCTTTTTTAAAGGTGCTTTTACAGATGATCTTAACTCTTTTTTTAGTGGTCTAAAACCTTCCGTTCATCCCATTATGATGAACCTTCTCACTTACATAATCTCTCGTGATCCCTTTATATTTTTCGTTTTCAGTTTTAAATCAACCACCCATGAATTTCATTTTCATTAGTGTTCATTCTCCCCCTCAAACCTATTTTAGACATACAACTCTTTGCTTTTTAGACTTCCGAGTTGCTTATAGAATTAGTCATCTTTTTCTGATGAATTAACTCTCAATTATATGTAAGATGAGATTGCTCTTTTTATGTTGTTTACTGGTTAAAGCTTTTCGGCAATCTCTTTAATCTTCAAAATTTAATTCCAAAAAATATTCAATACACAAAAGCATTGAAGTGTCCTAACAACACCTAATGTATAGGTAATCCTTTTTTTAACAGGTGACGAACGTCAATCTCTTCCTATGACTTCAGTCAGATTAAACGAGCTTGTCTAATTTTTACAGTAAATGAGAAGATTTTGATAGCTTTTTCAGACTATGCCAAGCTTATTTATAAATAGTCTGAATTGATTTTAAATGGTTCGATAAAAAGATTATAAGTTATTAACTAGTTGCATTCTAAAATAGAAAAAGCACTTTCATTCTGCATATGCAAAACAAAAGTGCTTTTAGTGGATTTTGGTAAACTCACTTTGTCATTTATTCTTTGAATGTAAAATGAGTTTGAGCAGAAGTGGAGAGTGTAAAACACCCTCCTTTCTTATCGATTACTGCTTAATAAATGTTCGACTCAATTTAGACTCCTCCGATTCTACTTGTAAAATGTAGACTCCAGAATTTAGATTCGAAACAGGGATTGAAGTGTTCAATTTCCCTCCAAACTTGTTTACTTGAAGTTCTTTCACTTTAATACCCAACATATCAAAGATTGAAATTGTTATCAGACCACTTTCAGTGTTCATCAACTCAAGAGTTAGTTGATCTTGAGTTGGTACTGGGTACAACTTCAAGTTTGCTTCTTCCATATTATTTGATGAAAGAATTTCAGTTACTTGAATCATCACCTTAGACTCAACACTCAAACCATCAGGATCTGTTGCCGTCACTAAGATTTCAGCTGAACCTAACCTGATTGGGCTAATCAATAGATCAGAAGATGAAGCATAAACGTTTACGGTTGCTGTACCATCTAAGGTATATTCATAAGTAAGCTCATCTCCATCTAAATCTTCAATCAGATTAGCATACGAAAGTAATTCTTGTCCATTTTTAAGGAACATGTTCATCTCATACACATCAGAGATTGCTGTTGGAGCTCTATTGACATCCATCACCTTCACTGCAATAGTATATTCTGAACTATTTCCGTATTCATCTTCTCCTTGAAGTACAAATTCATGATTTCCTGCAGCCTCATAGTTAGGTGCATACACCATAGAAATCATACCTTCTTGAGCAGTCATTTCAAGATTCTCATAGTCATCTGCGAATGTATAAGTGAAAGTATCGCCTTCCATATCCATCACATGAACATTGAACATAAGCGTATCATTTTCATTTACAGAAAGTGATTGCGCTCCTTCAACGACAAAAGTAGGACCTTGATTAATATTCATTGAAATTGCTCTTTCCAAATAAGGGTTTATTGGATCATTTGTATTCACCATTAAAGTTGCCTCATTTTTAGTTGCCTCTGCTGCAGATGCAGTGAAATTAAGGTTGAGAACAATAGAATCTCCTGGAGCAATTTTTCCTTCTACCTCATTTTCCAACGATACCCAAAGCTGCTCACCTTGTGTTTTCTCCATTGCTTTCATCATCCAAGTTGTATTCTCTAGGTCTGGAATAGATGTTATATCCAACCAAGAACCATCACCTGAAAGGAAATAGAAACGATCTGAAACAGGTGTGTCAACAGAAACAGAACCTTGAGGTCTACCTGCTCCTAGTGGATATGCAACTGTCACGAAGAATTCTTCGTTAGGGAAGAATTGTTGTGGCTCGTCTAACTCTATTGTCAAGTAAGAACCAACCTCATCTGCTTCTTCTATATTATGTTCGTAACTCTGCTGTGTAAGTACAGTACCTGTAGCTATTGAATTACCAGTAATTACATATACCATGATATCAGAAGAGAGTTTTTCATCTGGTCTAAACCACGTTTTAATATGAGACAGATTAAAACCTTCTTCAGGAGCTACAAAACGAGTTGCAACAGAAAGTGCTTGTTCTGCTCCATAACCAACATAACCTGTTGGTTCTTCTGCATTGTCATACTCCAAAATAGCATTGTAAGATTCCTCTTCCTCATTCACTGCATATACACTTGCAGCTGTATTTGTAGCTGAAATCAACTCCAATTCATTAGCTGAAGAAATTGCATTTGGAGAAACTTGAGCAAATAATGTAGTAGCTACTTCTGTTCTTTGGTAATCTATGCTAAGATCATATCTAAGCGTATCTTGACCATCTTTATTACTCAATACTAATTCTCTTGTCTCTTTGTGAGATTTCGTATTTGCCAAAATATTGATCTCTTCATCTTGAAGGACTGCTGCTGGCGCAAGACTTACTGTTGCTGTAATAGGAATTGAGACAGAACCTTCCGCGAATGATCCCATGATCACTAACTGATCACTAATTGCAGTTATTGTCTGATCCCAAGGCTCGATACCAACTCTCATTTTTTGACTTTGTCCTGGCTCCAAGATAAATGGCCAAGGAGCACTTGGCGTCCACCCTAATTCTGGAGTTACACCAGGCATTGGTCTTCCACCAGGAATCATCAAAGTATAATACTCTACTTCTGCACCCCAGTTCTCAACGTAAATACCATTGAAAACAAGAATGTCATTACCTGTATTTTTCAATTCGAATTCTTTATAATACCTCTTATAAGCAAATCCGAATGGATCATTTGGATCTAAGTAAGATACAATATTTCCTAAATCTAACGCTTCAGGAGCTTCAAGAACAGCTTCTCCTGTCACGGTCAAATCTACAGGAATGCTAAAGTTTGGAGTATCTACTGTATTGTTTTGAATGATAAATTCACTCAAATTAAATCCAGCATTCAAATTCGAAGCATCTACAATCATTGGAATAGCCTTCGATTCTCCTGCTTCAATTCTGTGTCTGTTGCCTGGCGTAAAAGTAATGGCCATTTCATGCTCCAAATACTTTTGGAATCCAGAAATAAAGATACCGTCAGAACCGTCCTTATTTTCTAAACCAACAATACCCAAATCTAATCTTGGAGGAGACATCATCGGTTGTTGCTCTCCTTGGTATTGATACTTGATTACACCGTTGTTGTAAATAATCGTTTGGAAACTATAGTTTGTTGCCAATCCGAATTTATCAAAACACTCGTTCCAAGTAATCACAATACGATCATCAAAAATCTGATGGAAAATACCTGATAATTCAGGGTCAGAGAAGATTCCTTCATATTGGTGAATACCGAAGAATGGAGCAATCAAACTATTTGGCTCTGACATCTTAGGGAAGTCTTCAGGGTCCATGTAAGGAGGATTGATACGAGGCTTAACAGTCGTAACCACTCCTTGCCAACTTACCCAAAGTGTATCTGTAGGCTCATCATACAAGCTTACTTCAAATGGTAGAGGAATTGCATTCCAGAACTGTCCGTTATTTGAATACCAACTTAAAGGCGTTCTTACTCCTGAAGCAATGATATCTTCCCACTCATAAATAGGTCCATTTTCTTCTTTAGAAGTACGGTATGAATATGAGAATTTAGGAAGTGAGTTCATTGACATTGTAGTTGCTACTTCTTCACCTTCGTACAACCACTCTACTCCCGACGTAATGATATCTAATGCTGAAGCACCCGTATTTTCTACAGTCACCATTACTGTGTCAATAGTACCTGCTTCCAATGTAAGTACCACATTCTCTACATCTACAGCCATCTTTGGAGCATCTACAACTTCTGCCAATAGTTCAACCTCTAAAGTTTGACCATCAGAAGTCGTTATCGTCAACATATCTGACAATGAAGCTACTGCCTCTGTGTTTACACCCACTGTGATGTAGTTTGCTGTTTTTGCTTTCAACAAACGTGTATAACTATCATCTACTACAAAGTTGTTTGTTCCTGCCGCTACTGAAGTAATTTCTACTGATTTGTTTCCTGTGTTATTTACTGCAAGAATCATTTCTTTGGTAGCACCTTGGAATAACTCTCCAAACTGAAGTGAAGATACATCTGTTGCCAACACAACTTCTCCACCACCGTTTACTTCTACTTCCAGTTTTACGTTTGTAACAGGATTGAATGGATCGTTACTGAAAATGACAAGGTTTTGATACAAATCACCTTCCAAAGCATTTTTTGTGTCAATTACGACTTCAATTACCTCAGACTCATTAACGTTCAAGTAACCTTCTGTTTGAGAAATACTCTGTATCAATCTAGTTCCAGGATGTTTTACTCTGAAAACAGTCTCATTATGAGTCAGTACGTTAGTAATTCCTTCAATAAGGTATTTATCTCCATTTACGACAAATGCGTCTTCATAATTACGGTCACCGATACCAATCACACCAAGTTCACGCTCTGGTCCGTACATTCCTTCTACATCTTTATAACGGAATTCAATATCTCCATTATCAAACAATGCTACTTGGAATGTAGCCGCTTCTTCAGGTCCCCACGCATCTACACCATACACATCTGTATATTGAAGGATAAATTTACCTGGCTCTTTCTTATAGTGAATAGTTCCACCACTCTTACGAATATCAAGTTCCCAGCCAAACAGTGAAATAATTCCTTTTGGTGCACAAAGCGGATCTAGCGCAGGAGGAGCACAGTTTCCTAGCGGTCCGTCCTTGTCTATTGTCATCGCTCCGAACCTTGTAATATTCCAGTTATGTACAACCTCATTGTAGAATGGGAAGTCAAATCCTAAGTCGATTTCGTAGTAGGTATAGTTTGGATGCGTTTTCCAGAAGTATTCCGTAATATTCTCTCCTGTCTCTGTGATATCTTCCCAAATGAAGGCATCAATCGCACCACCCTCTTTATTACTTTCATAAGAGTAACCAAACTTATGTATATGTCTGTCTTCCTCTGTTACTTCTTGTACATAAGAAGGGATTTTATACTGCAATGGATAAGCTCCTGTATTTGTAATCGTGAAGCTCGCTGTAGCTGTTTGGTTTACTTCCATAGCTTCCAAACGCTGGATAGCAGGATCAAGAGTAATTTGAGCAGGCTCTGTACCTACACCAAATAATCTTAATACATGTGTATTTCCTTTGTTATCTACTAGTCTTAACTCTGTATTATCATTACCTACTTCTGCTGGCGTATAAGTCACGGTAATGTAACCATAGTCACGTGCTTTGATTCCCCATTGCCATCCTAAATAATGAACTTCGAACTGAGGATCATTTGTCGTTACTTGTGCACTAGAAAAGTTACCATAACCAAAGTTTGTTACAGGAATAATCAGCGTACGTTGCTCTCCAAAAAATACATTTCCGAAGTCTACGATATCAACACTTTTCAACTCAGGCTCTTGTCCAGAAACTTCAATAGATACTGGCAAACGTACCTCTGCCTCATCATTGTCATTTGATTGTACAAGAATATTTGCTTGATAAGAACCATTGATAAGCTCTGTTGCATCTACCTCCATCTGTACTGTTCCTGTCTCTCCAGATGAAACTTTACCTTCAGTAGGCGTTAAAGTAATATACTCTCCTAGGTGATCATTTTTACTGAAAAGTTTAGTAGACCACACTTTTTTATCATCATAGATATCATCTAATGCTTCCCAAGTTTCTCCTAAATCAAAACTCATGAATGCATTTGTAGAATTCTCTTCAGCAAGTTCATTAGAGACACCTAAACAATAGCCATTGCCTGCCGGGATGTGGAACACAACCCAAATCGTTTCTCCATTTTCAAACTGAATTTGCTCTTCAAGAGTAATCGCTCTTGTAATAGGGTCTGCACTTGGGTTTACTACTTCTTGTGCATAATATAAGTTCTCTTTCTTAAGCTCCTCCCCTCTATAAATTTCCATGATAGCAGGACCTATTTCAGGATTTGCTACCAAAGTCATTTCAACATCTGTAAGGTTAAAACCATTCTCTCTATCAATTACAAAACGTAATGCAGAAGAGTTGGTCATAGTCGTATCCACATTACCAATAACTCCTAAACCATCGTCACCATATCTTAGCGTATCCTTGAAGTTATATAACTCTACCTTCTCAAGAAGTTCTCCTCCGATCTGATTATTATATAATCTTGCACCTACACCACCTCTTACACTTGAAGCTGATGTAATTGTTTTCGGATAATTTAGAGAAACAGCATATTGTTGGTACTCCTGCGTTTTATGACGCATCATTGCTTTCCACTTCAATTCACCTTCATCAAGGTTTTCCATGGTAAACTGTCCCGTCGTACGGAAACCATTGCTTTCGTTTGCACTTAAGCTTACACTTTCGTCTACAAGATTAATATCTGGTCCACGGTTCGTTGTACCACTTACTGCATTCGAGAAACCTGAAACATTTGCCCAACGGTCAGCTGCAAGTACTACTACATGGTAAGTAGTTAATGAATTCAAGCCTTCCAATTCGAATTCAATCATTTCACCAGCTGGTACTTTGTTCACAAAGTTCACCATTGTTGCCTCTGAAAGATTAGCTTCTGTAATTTCTTCCGTGTGATAATACACTTGGAAACTTGATGGGAAATCATCATCCGAATCAGTTGGAACAGTCCATGTTAAATTAAAGAAGTCTTGAGCAGCTCCTTTCAATACAAGGTCTGTGATTTCTTCTGGATGTGCACCCTCATTTTTCTTCAAAGTAAGTGCAGCATCAATATACCCAACACCTAATTTACCTATAAAATCAGGGTTATACTGATCAATGTTATGTGTAGAACTTGTTAGGTATACTTCTAAGGCATCAGCAGTAAAACTTGGACCTCCGTGTTGAGATACAGCCAAAGCAGCGATACCTGAAACGTGAGGACAAGCCATTGAAGTACCTTGACTAAAACCATAAGAGTTGTTCGGTAAAGTACTCAATACACCTGAATTTTGACCTAAAGATTGGTCACCTCCTGGTGCTGAAATATCTACCCAATCACCAAAACAAGAGTAATAAGCAATACGGTTATCTGGTCCTAAAGCAGAAACTGTAAATACTTGAGGCCAGTAACCTGGATACATTTCATCATCGATCGCGTCATTACCAGAAGCAAAAATCACGATACCACCTTGCATTGGGCTACCTTCGTAATTACCAGCTTCAGCAATAAAGTAGTTGATCGCATCTAAAACACTGCTTTCATAATAACCTGGTTGTCTATATCCCCAAGAGTTTTGTGAAATAACAGCACCATTATCAGCTCCATACACAATTGCAGCTGCATGTCCACCACTTCCTCCGTTCGTAAATACTTGAGAAGATTGTAGTCTTACACCATCACCATTTCCTGTACCACCTGCTACACCAGCTACACCAATACCGTTATTGTTTACAGCTCCTACTGTACCAGCTACGTGCGTACCGTGGCTATGAGCTGTAATATCACCCGCATTGTTTACAAAGTTAAAACCATGAATATCATCAATATACCCATTCCCATCATCGTCAACTCCTTCTTCTCCATTCAACTCTGCATGGTTTACCCAAAGGTTATCAACCAAATCTGAATGCTCAGGATCAATACCTCCATCAACAATACTCACGATTACGTTTGATTGCCCTGCCTGAGTTTTCCAAGCTTCAAACAAATTGACATCTGCCTCAGGAGAGCTTATTTCCAACTGTCCTGTGTTTTCATAATGCCATTGATCTCCTAGATAAGGGTCATTAAATGGTAATTCTTCCTCTGATTGTAAAGCAACATTTGATGCTTCATAAGGAGTAATCTCTCCTTCAATCAACGTTTTTTCCAGTACAGGCTCTACAAGAGCTACTTCATTACTAGAAGAATAAAAACTTACTGCTTTTGTAGGGGCAACATCTGCAGTGTAAGTTACTTCATACCAAAGGTGTAATCCGTGCTTACGATGTTTTGCATCATGTTTTTCAGAGTATGGAAATACCCTCTTCATCCCTGTTACAGCTAAAGTCTGGCTTGTTGCATCAAAGGTCTGAATACCTGTTTTTACAAGTCCGTTTGTTTTAGCTGTGTTCAAACTACTCAAAACCGGAGCAAGCTGCGGCTTGAACTTGACTCTAACGACACCTCTCATCATGCCGTCTTGATACTCTTGTGCCCAAGACACTCCCGATAGGAGGAGTAAGGACAAGAGTAGAGTCTTAAATTTACTTGTGAATAACATTTAAAATTGAATTGGTTTATTAGTATTTATCAAATGAGTATTCAACACCCATTTGAACTTTTAATACATGTACTTAAAATGAATTTTCAGTTTGGCATTTGGTTAGATACCACTGAATATTTAGCTTGAAATTGATCTAGTTTTTAATTGTGAATACCCATATCATTTGGGTGGGTTTACCTAGTTTAATTATTCTTAGGTTTGTGATACTTTACATCAGCATTTTCTTCCAATGCTTTTAATAATTTCCTTAAAGCTTTTCCTTCCTCTTTAATTTTTTCCAAGAGTTCTTTTATCCTCTTATCATCCTGATCGCCCATTCACTTTTTAGCTTTTGATTTCTCACAAGGATAATAGTCTTAGATTATTAACACCCTATTTTACCACACTCAAAAAGCTATTTTCACCCATATAATAACACTCATCGGTATTTTCAAGACCACTCACAAGCACTACACCTCAATGTTACACGACTGATTACCAATTGTAATTACCCTTACAACTCACGAATACCTGAATTGCGCCTAACTAAAGCTAATGTTAGTGAGAAACATTGAATACACTACTAAAATTGGGTATTTAGACATGCTATCACTTTAGCTTTGTTATTTAAAATCACTAAGAAAATCACACTTAACTAACATTTTATCTGAAAGAAAAAAAGCATCCTTGTTCTCTTAAAAAAGAACAAAGATGCTTTATTGGATTTTGGTCAACTCACTTATAATTTCAATTTGAATATACGGTGAGTTTGAGTAGAAATGGAGAGTGCAATACACTCTCCTTTCAAATCAATTACTGCTTAATAAATGTTCGACTCAATTCAGTCTCTTCAGACTTCAATTGTATAATGTATACCCCTGAAGCTAATTCTGAAATAGGGATGATGGTGTCTAATGTATTATTCGCTTTATTCACCTGAAGTTCCTTTATCTTCTCACCTAAAGTATTACGAATCTCAATAGTGAAAATACCTCTTTCTGTATTCTCAAGAGCTACTGTTATTTCATCTTTAGCTGGAACTGGATAAAGTTTGAACACTGACTCCGAAAGTGAATTTGCAGAAAGAATTTCGGTTACTTGAATTGTAACTTTTGTTTCTACACTTAAGCCTAAAACATCTGTTGCTATTACCATTACTTCAGCTGTACCAACCATCATTGGTTTTACTAATAAGTCGGCATTAGAAGCATAAACATCTGCAACATCTGATTCCTCTAGCATGTAATAATCAAAAGTCAATTCATCTCCATCAGGATCTTCAAACAAGCTCATAAAGTTAAGAGCTGTATCTGCTCCTTTATGGAATAAAGCCATTTGGTAACCTTCTGTCAATGCTAAAGGAGCTCTATTTACATCCATCACCTCAGCTGTTACTACATATTCCGATGCATTCTGATACTCATCAGCACCTTGAATGACAAATGAATGCGTACCTGCCGATTCATAATCTGGTGTATAAACAAACGTGATCGTGTCTCCTTCTACACTCATTGATACATTGTCATACTCTTCTGCAAATTCAAATGATGTAGCATCGCCTTCCATATCTACAGTGTAAATTTCAAAAGAAAGCGTATCATTTTCATATACAGAAAGCTCTGTTTCAGCATCAATCATAAAGATAGGCCCCTGGTTCATATGCATAGTTAAAGAATGCATAACGCTAGGAGTAATAGGATCATTAGTATGCGCAATTAAGTTTGCTAAGTTATCTATATCACGTACTCTGCTTGCATCAAAACTTAATTCGACCTCTACAGAATCACCCGCTGCAATTTCTCCAGACATTTCACCTTCAATCGTCACCCAGGCAGCTCCACCACCTGCAGTTTCCTCCATTGCTTTCACCATCCAACCAACATTTGCCAATGATGCATCAGATGATAAATCAACCCATTCTCCTGCGTAGAAGAAGAATTTATTTTCAGAAGCCTCTTCATTAACCACCGAACCTTGAGGGAATGGTGCATCAAACGGATAAGCAAATACTACATAGAAGTCCTCATTAGGATAAATATATTGAGGTTCATTCAATTCTACTGTCAAGTAAGAACCCACTGAATCTGATTCAGAAATTGTATGATTGTACTCTTGTTCAGTCAATAATGAAGCGTCTTCTAGATTATCTCCTGCAACGATATACACTACAATATCCGAAGACATTACATCTAATGGTTGATACCAAGTTTGTACATGTGATAATGTAAAACCTTCTTCTGGAGCAACAAATCTAGTAGCAGTTACTAAAGATTGTCCTCCACCAAATCCCATATAGATATCTGGGACTGAAGCTGTATCATATTCAATAACAGCATTGTAATCTCCTTCACTATCCTCACTAGCACCAAACACCTGAATATACTCAGAGGCTTTAGACTGCAATTCAACAGCACTATGGAAAGCTACTTCGTTGGTTACAAGACTTGTTAGACTTGTTGTTGTACTTACACGCTCAAAATCTAGACTTAAATCATACTCTAAAATTCCTTCACCATTTACATTACTCAAGAAAACTGTTCTTGTCTCTGTATGTTCTGGTGTATTTGCCATTACATCAATTTCATCTCCTTGGAACTCGGCTATTGGTGCTTTTTGTGCCATTGCAGAAATTGGCATCATGTAAGCTTCCTCTCCAATACTTGATTCGATAACTAAAGTATCTGCTATAGCTTCTACTTCACCTGTCGGTTGGAAAGTCACTCTTAACGCTTGGGAAGTACCTGGCGCAATATCAACCCAACCCCAGATAGGTCTCCATCCATAAGTACCCCATACAGGGTTAATCAAACCATACATCTCTACCATCATCTCTGAACCATCTTTCAATGCCACAGATGATAATTGTAAATTAGCATGACCTGTATTACTTACTTCAAACTCATGATAATAAGTTTTTGGCATAGGATATCCATAATCATCTTCGCCCATATAAGCCATCACCTTACCAAAATCAATTGAGTCTTCTGAAACAGTCATCATTGGATCACCTGTTACCTCAAGACTTACTGGGATCGTCAATTGAGGACTAGCTACAGAGTTATTATGAATCGTAAATACACCATCATACATGCCTGCATTAAGACTGCTAGCATCCATTTGCATCGTAATTGTATTAGAAGAATTAGCTGGAATTTGTTGTCTTACACCTGGTGTAAATACAAGTGCTAATTCATGCTCTAGGTATGGTTGATTTCCTGCTACTAAAATACCGTCAGTACCATCTTTATTTTCAATACCAATCACTCCCAAATCAAGTCTCGCCCAAGCAGGAGCATTGTACTGGTATTTAATTGTACCGTTTGTATAAATAATAGCTTGGAAGCTATAAAAACCTGCCATTCCGTATCTATCTAAACCTTCGTTCCAGCTGATCACGATATGGTCATCAAAACTTTCGAAGAACACCCCTGAAACATCTGCTGTATTTTCAAGAACTTCAAAGAAGTGAATTCCAAAATATGGGGCAATGATATTATTTGGCTCCGCTACACTAGGAATTACATCTGGTAAGAAGATATCAAGTGGGTTAATCTTTGGACTAGAAGTCGTAATTACACCTGCCCAACTTACCCAAAGTGTGTCTGTCTTCTCTTGATACAATTCCACTTCAAATGGTAAAGGTATTGCTCTCCAATATTGTTCTTCATTATAGAACCACTCCATTGGGATTTTCTCACCTGTCTTCGTAATATCTCTCCACTGATACTTCACACCATTGCTCTCCTTAGATGTAGTGAACGAATAGGCAAACTCAGGTAATGATATAGAACTAACTTCAGCTATTGCTTCTCCTTCATACAACCAATCTGTCCCTTCGGTAATGATATCAAGAACACCATTTCCAGGATTTTCAATTGTAAGCTCTACAGACTTTTTAGTACCCGCTTCTACAGTCTCTGAGATAGAAGTAATATCCACGACTATCTCTGGCGCATCTAATACTTCAGCCATAAGCTGTATTTCGTAAGTATCTCCTTCTGAAGTCGTCACGGTCAATACATCGTCTAAAGTCTTAACTTCTTCTGTATTTATATTTACAGTAATGTAGTTTGACGTTTTAGCTGCTAATGCAGTTGAATATGTTGCTTGCTCAATTTCGAAACTTGAAGTACCAACTGTAGCTGAAATAATTTCTGCTGATTTTGTTCCGATATTACTCAATGTAAGTGTCATTGACTTTTCAGCCATTTGGAATAACTGGCCAAAATCAAGCGTTTCTGTATTCAATTCAATATCTACAACTCCTCCACTGTTGATATCTACTTCAACTTTTACACTCGTCTTAGGGTTGAATGGGTCATTACTAAGAATTGAGATATTTTGGTAGATTTCTCCTTCAATAGCATCTTTTGAATCAATTGTCATCTCGATATCTCGAGACTCACCAACCTGTAATAATCCTTCTGGCTGCGATACATTAGCCACTATTCTAGTACCCGGATGCTTTATTCTAAATGAAGTTTCATTATAATTCAACTTCGGCATTTCAGTACTTCCGAACTCGTATTCATTAATCATGAACTTGTCGTCGTAATTACGATCTCCAATTCCGATCATCGCTTCTTCACGGTCCAAGAAGTACATTCCCTCTACATCAAGGTAACGGTACTCGATATCTCCATTCGCGAATAAGACCATTTGGAAAGTAATTTTTTCATGATCTCCCCAAGCATTAACCACATAGTTACCTGTATACTGAACAATAAACTTACCAGCCATCTTTTGATAGTGTACTGTCCCTCCACTTCCTAGAATATCTAATTCCCAACCAAGACCAGTAATTACGCCTCGAGGAGCACATGAGATATCCACTGAAGGTGGTAAACAAACTCCTAATGGTCCTTCTTTATCTATTGTCATCAAACCAAAACGAGTCAAGTTCCAAGTTCTTACAACTTCATTATAGAACGGAAAATCGAAACCTAGATCTACTTCATAATAGGTATAATCTGGATGTGTTACATGGAAAAACTCTGTGATTTCTGTACCTGTTTGTGAAATATCTTCCCATTCAAATACTAGCTCAGAACCTTCTATTGTACTATTTTCATACGAATACCCAAACTTATGAATTAAGTCGCCATTACTAGAAGTTGCATCACCTTCTGTGTAAGCTGGAATAGAATATTGGAGCGGATACTCTCCTGTATTCGTGATGGTAAAAGTAGTTGTAGCTTGATCTCCTATAGCCATTGGCTCCAAAGTCTGTACAGCAGGACTTACAGTTATTTCAGTTGGAGCAGTACCCACACCAAATAAAGGAATAGAATGAGAATTTCCGTTTCCATCCATAAGGTCTAGACTCGTATTATGACTTCCTACACCATTTGGCTTGTATGTTACTGTGACATAACCGTAATCACGAGCTTCAATTCCCCAAGCCCATCCAAGATCGTGTACTTCAAACTGAGGATCGTTTGATATCACTGTTGCATTTGAGAATTTACCATATCCGAAGTTGGTTACTGGAATGATAAGCGTACGCTCTTCGCCGTAAAATACATTACCAAATTCTACGACATCAATATTTCTCAAGTCAGGCTTCTGACCTTTTACATTTACAGTGGTAGCAATACGAGTTTCTTTTTCATCATCATCATTTGATTCGATCAAGATATTCGCATTGTATGTACCATTAATCAGCGTCGTGGCATCAACATTAAACTGAACCATTTCACTAGAATTAGCAGATACTTGACCTGAAGCAGGCGTCAATGTTACGTATTCTCCCAAATGAGGATTGTTACTAAAAGCTTTCGTTGCCCAAACTCTATCATCACGATAAACATCTGCTAAAGGCTCCCAACTTTCTCCCAAGTCAAAACTCATGTAACTCCCATCTGATCCTGAAGGCTCTACTTCTGGACTAATACCTAGTGGGTATTGGTTCCCTGCTGGGATATGGAATACTACCCAGAATGATTCTCCCTTGTTAAAATAAAGCTGTTCATTCAAGGCAAAAGTATATAGATAAACGTAATCTAAATATGTATTCACTTCTTGTGCCAATAGTAGTTCTGCATCTTCAATAGAGGCTCCAGAATAAACCTCTAGGATTACAGGACCTAGACTAGGGTCACTTCCCAAGCCCATATTTACGTGTGTCAAGTTAAATCCATTGTCTTGAGTAACGTTGAAGCGGATAGCTGAGGAGTTTGTAATTGTCAGATCCTCTTCACCAATAGAACCTATAAGTTGACCATTACCTGACTGTATTGTATCTAAGTAATGCAACTCAACCATATCCGATTGTTGTATTCTAGCTAGAGGGTTTCTGAAACCTCGCTCTTTGATGCTTAGACTACTTTTAGCTAACGGACTAGCTGTAGGATAAGCTAGTGTAGAATAGTAATCGTAAGTATGATTTCGATGACGAAGTGAAGCTTCCCATTTCAACTCACCTTCATCAAGGTTTGCAATTTCAAATTCACCTTCTGCTAAAAAGCTACTCTCTTCATTTACATCTACATAAATATTCGTCTGAGTAATTTCTATATCTGGCCCTCTATTGGTTTCTGCAGATACCTCATTAGATAAATCTGATTTATTAGCCCAACGGTCCAAAGAACGTACTGCCACGTAATAAGTAGTAAGAGAAGAAAGCCCTGAAATTTCTAGTTCTTTTAGGGTTCCTGCTTCATCTCTGTTATTCAAACTAATGATACCTGCATCCTCTAGATTATCATCCGTAATAGGTGATGTATGATAAAAAACTTGGAAATTTGATGGATATCCATCATCCTCATCTGCAGGAACAGTCCATGAAATTGTCATGAAATCTTGAGCAACTCCTGTTACTGCAAGATCACCAATTGTTGAAGGTTTAATTCCTTCATTTTTTAACAATGTAAGAGCCGCATCAATATATCCAACTCCCAGTTTCCCTGCATAATCAGGGTTATATTGATCAACATCATGTGTTGAACTTGTTAAGTATAGTTCTAATTCATCCGCTGTAAAGTTTGGTCCACCATGTTCTGCGATTGCTAAAGCTGCAATTCCCGATACGTGAGGACAGGCCATTGAGGTACCATGAATATACCCATAAGTATTATTTGGTAGTGTACTCAACACTCCATTGCTTTGTCCATAAGATTGATCTCCACCAGGAGCTGATATATCAACCCAGCTTCCATAATTAGAGTAAAATGCAATCTTGTTATCAGGTCCCAATGCAGAAACGGTGTAAACCTGTGGCCAATAACCTGGATACATTTCATCATCTACGGCACTATTTCCTGAAGCAAAAATTACGATACCACCATTCATTGGGCTACCTTCATACTGCCCTGCTTCTGCAATAAAATAATTGATGGCATCTAATACACTTTGTTCATAATAACCCGGAGAAGTATACCCCCAAGAGTTTTGTGAAATAACAGCTCCATTATCAGCACCATAAACAATGGCAGCACCCATGCCATTACTTTCACCTGATTCTAAGAAAATTTGAGATGAAATCAATCGTACACCATCACCATTACCTGTACCACCTGCTACACCTGCTACACCAATACCATTATTGTTTACAGCTGATACTGTACCCGCTACGTGTGTACCGTGAGAATGAGCTACTACATTTCCAGAATTATATACGAAGTTATAACCATGTATGTCATCCACATAACCATTCCCATCATCATCAACACCTTCTTCACCTTCAAGCTCTAAAGTATTCACCCAAAGGTTATCCATCAAATCTTCATGATCTGTGTCTATACCTCCATCAACAATACTGACTATGATATCTGAGCTACCCGCTTGTGTTTCCCATGCTTCGTATAAGTTGACATCTCCTTCAGGAATACTTGGTGTTACCTGTCCTGTATTATTATAATGCCATTGAGAAGAAAGGTAAGGATCATCAAATGGCTCTCCATCTTCTGATAACGTTCCTATCTCATTTGACTCCAAGTAAGAAACATCTCCTGTAATGAGGTATTTTTCTAATACAGGTTCTGCCATTGCAACTTCATTTGTTTTTGCATAAGCTGTAACTGCTTGCAAAGGACTTACATTCGAATTGTAAGTTACTTCATACCATAAATGAAGACCATGTTTACGGTGTTTCGCATCATGTTTAGCTGAATAGGGAAAAACCCTTTTCATACTTGACACTGACAATGTTGTACTTGCGGCATCAAAAGCTTGAATACCCGTTTGCACTTGACCGCCACTAACCGTGACTTTCATACTATTCAACATTGCCCCAATTTGAGGTTTGAATTTGACTCGGACTACGCCTTGTTTAACGCCATTCTTGTACTCCTGTGCCCACACTGATCCCATAGAAAATAGGATCAGAGACAAGAGTAAGACTCTGACTTTTTTAGATAGTAACATTTAGTTTTGAATTGGTTATAAAAAATGTCATTGCAACTCCTGTAGTTCGGAATCTCAATGAACTTTAAATACAAATAATATAGAGTCGGTCTATTCTTAAGAAAGAATAGCTCACCAGTTGAGGTTTGTATCGTTAGTTAGTTTAAAAACACCCAAAGTTGTAAGTGAGACAGTTAGTCAATCATTTCCCTTTAGATATATGAGATTTTTGATCTTGTTTCGTAGACTTCAGTGCTTTCAATAGTTTACGCAATGCCGTCTTTTCATCTTGAATTTTTTCAAAGAGTTCTTTTAGTTTTTGGTCATTTTTATCTCTCATATTCCAGAGCATTTGATTTTACACAATGTTACAAATGCTCAATATTTTAACTTCATATTTACGCCACTCAAAAACCTAAAAGCACCAATAAAAGACCACTCCGAGTAATTTATCAAACCACTCAAAAGCACTACACAAAAAATATAAAAAACTGATTTACAGAATTATGAATAAATTATTAGGAGGAATTATTTCAAAACAATGGCTTGGGAGAATAGAAAAATGAAATGGTCTATTAGCACATTACATCTTTAATAACAGCTATTATAAAATCAAGTATTTGGGTCTACATGACATAAAAATAAAGTTCTATCTGCTGGCTAACTTACTCATACAGATATACTTCTTTATAAAGAATAAAACAAGGCTCAAGACTCACCTTGTTTTATCATTAATTTCTAAGGGCAAAGGTAATTATAAATATTTGATATTTACGAAATAAAATAATTATAATTCCAATAGATAAGTTACTAGGTTTACATTCTTATTTGTAAGATTCAATTTCTTACGAATTCGTGTTCTTGCCACCTCAATACTTTTTACACTCTGATGAGTAATTGCTGAAATTTCTTTGCTACTCATATTCAACTTCAAGAAAGTACATATCTTAATTTCACCAGGCGAAAGGTCGGGAGCACACTCTTTCAGTTTTAAATAATAGTCTTCGTGCACTTGTTGGAAACGAAGCTCAAATTCATTCCACACATCGTCATTCGTACCGTCTTGAAGATCAAATATGATTTTCTGAATCATCTTATGATTTTCAGGTTTCATCTTGTTTTTCAAATTCAACAAACGCTCAGACACATTGCTGAGTAATTCATTTTTCTTCAATAAAAACAACACAGACGAAGCTAACTCTTTATTCTTCACATCTAGATCTTGCTTCTTCAACTCCAGATCTTTTTCTAAACTTTCTTTAGCGAGTTGAATACGCTTATTTCTACTTCGGGCAAGTCTGTAGTACAAAACAGAAATAATACACCCTAAAGTTAAGATGGAAATAATCAAACCATATCGTAACTCCTTTTTCTGAACTTCCGCTGCTTGAATTTCTCTCTCTTTTTCAAACTCATAAGTGATCTGTAGCTCTGTTTGCTTACGAATTGAGCTTTCATTGAGTAAAGTATCGCTTAAAGTCTTGTACTTTTTAAACGCATCCAATGATTCTTTGTACAGCCCTTTCTTTTCATAAATTTTAGAAAGCTCTACTAATGCTTCTGCTTCAGTTGGCTCTGCTCCTGCTTTTTTAGCCAATGGAATGGCCTTCTCAATGCTTTCTAATGCTTTATTTAATGAATCTACCTGAAAATAATAGGATGCGAAATAATTGTAAGACTTCGCCATTCCATTCAGATCATTGATTTTCTGACGATGAAAAAGTGATAATCTTAGGTATTCTCTAGCCTTTGCGGTGTCTTTTAATTTAAGAGAAAGATAGCCCAAATTATTATAGATACTTCCTAAATTCTGATGATCTTCAATCAACTCGGCTTCCTTTACTCCTTTCAAATAATATTCGAAAGCTTGCTCATTTTCATCTTTTACTTCATAAATATTCCCGATACTATTGTACAAGGTATGCACTTTACCATGTCCTGTTGACTTTCCTTCTACTTCAGTATTATGGTGTAAATACAAAGCTTTATGGTAGTACTCTAATGCTTCATCCAATTCTTTCATCTGAAAA
The DNA here is from genome assembly GCF_003149185.1 of Sediminitomix flava. Taxonomy (NCBI): domain Bacteria; kingdom Pseudomonadati; phylum Bacteroidota; class Cytophagia; order Cytophagales; family Flammeovirgaceae; genus Sediminitomix; species Sediminitomix flava. The sequence continues at coordinate 1,322,727 of NZ_QGDO01000001.1, forward strand.
AATAAAACACCAAGATTATGATAAAGAGGGAATAAGCTATTCGGCTCATTTATCTCTTCTAAAATCTTAAGACTCTTCAAATAGCTACTTAAGGACTCATCCAGATTACCAATAAACAAAAGGGCATCTCCTAACTTCAAATAGCTTTTTCCTATCAAGTCTTGATCATTTGATTTTTTTGCTAGTTCTAAAGCTTGAATAGAATAATCGTATGATTTCCTAAGGTCATCAGCCCAATAATAGCCCGAAATTTCCCACAAAGAACTTACTCTTTCCTGTACACTTTCGGCATGAGAAAGCTGTGCAAACAAACTATCTTTTTTGAGTTGGTCTTGACCAAATAATACTTGTGGTAATAAAGCTAATGTGAGTAAGAGTAATCGTGACATGCGAAGCTATTTGAAAGTTTAATTATCAAAAATAGCAAATATTACTTAATTATTAATGTTTGTTTTTTCACTAAGTACCTTATTGAATTCCAATAATTCAACATTTGTAGTTAAACCAATATAACTACTGTACAAAAAAGAATAGCTCTCACCATTAAATTGTAAGAGCTATTCCATTATTCAATAAGAAAATGTGTTAGTAGCAAACATATACTTCAGTACAAATAGTCGCATAGAATTTATCTGCATTCAAAACGTAAGTCATTTCACCTATATCAAATAAGATATAAGGATATTCTTCACTTTTTAAAGTATGAAATTCTTTGAGCTGATCTTCATTTAACGTAAACCCATCAGCGATAAAAGTTACCTCAGGATAATAGTCTTCAGACTTAGAAAGTGTACCGATACGAAGGCTTAGCACAGTTTCCTCCTCATGATTAAACTTAAATCCATTAACAGAAACACTTTTACCATCTAAAGAAGACACTACATACTCAGGACTACTTACCGTTGCATTGATTACATCTTCCTCAGTACATGAAAAAAGAACAAGCGACACTAAAACAAAAAATAACTTACGCATTTCTATAAAAAATTAATCTTCTAAAAAAATATATTACCCTATTTCTGAAATAGCCTAATCAAACAATATTCAAGCATATTTTTATTAAAACTCATTCAGTGTTAGGAGGTCTAAAAATAATTATAAAAACTCATATTATTTATAATTACACTATTGAAATATAACCTATAAAGTCACCCTTCCTCTAATCCCTAAATACCACAATGAATTATCTGATGGATTGAATGTGGGTTGATTAATAAATTGAATACTTGGTGTCAGTTCTAAATGAGCTGTAAAATTGATTCGATAAAAGACTTCTGCTGTTATTTGATCTTTGGTACCAGAAATATTTGGTCTATTCCAACTGAAACTCGTTCCAAGAATATCATAATTCAAGAATCGGTATCCGTGTCCAATCTGAATATCGGCATCATAAAATGCATTTTCCCCATTTCCATCTGAAATACCAAATCTGACATACGGAATGAAACGTTCCTTAAAAAACCAATGTGCACTAAGTGCTACGCCTTGTCCTGATTTTATCCTTGAGCCGCTATTATTTGTATAAGCATCAGAGTGCCAATAAGTCAACGCTACTTTCTTAAAAAAACGTTCTCCAAAAGAAGGCACAAAACCTACCTCAACGGCTTTCCAAAACTTCCCATTATCAATTTGATCTCCGAAGTTCAAGAATTCGCCATCTTCAAAAAGGTCGCCTCTCACATCTGATAAGCCTGCCATAATATAGATTTTTTCGGTAGGCCTATAACTAAGAACAAGACCTAATCCTTGATCTGGCCAATTCACTGTCCCACTCACCGACGAACCATATCCTATAAAATGCTGCCAAGGAACAATCAAGCCGTGAAAGTTGAAGTAGTTCGTAACATCAACCTTTCCAATCACAAAATGAAATCGATTATCGAACAAAGCTTGTTGGTAGTTCAATTCAATCATTCGGATACTGTAATCTCGAAAACCTGTAGCTGGCAAACCATAATACCCCGATTCGTTCAAACCATGAAACATTGGAGCAGCGTGATCTGAACCTCTATACGAATCCCGATGATTCATCTTGATAAATAACTTCCCTGTATTTTTGCCTTTCTTTCGATTTACGACATTCCAACCAGCTTGAATGTCTAATATCCCACTAGCTGCGGTACTTGTATTTTCTGAAGAAATTGTCTCTGTGGCATAGATGAGAAGCGAAGTGTAATTTATTCCAAACTCAATGCCTGTTTGTTTCGCTAACCGTTCCTTGAAATCATACCAAAACTTTGTATGCTTTACAGGAATTCTATTCTCAAATCGTGGTGCATTATCTACTTCCAATTGAGCACCTACCGTCTTGGGTCCTCCAAAACCTTCATTATTGATGTAAGAATCTATAGAATCGTTTTGCCCTTGAACACTGAAATACTGGATGAGTAGAAAAAGCGTACATATACAACTAGGTAATCGTAGCATTTTGATGAAATCTAATGTCGTTTATGAATTGGGATCGTATGAAAAAGTCATTGCAACACTAGGTTTACAATGACTTCTTTAAATTTTTAGTACATATTCTTTAAGACCTTTCCATCTTGGATAAGTACTTTGATATTTTCATTGGGTATCACATTTTCGATATCCTCTAAAGGGCTTTTTTCCCAAATGATTACATCGGCATAAGCTCCCTTTTCAATTACTCCTAATGGTCCTTCTCGATAAGGATTTCTTGCAGGTCCAGACATTGCTAACACTTTACCAGCATTGTAAGTCACATGTTGCAAAATCTCCCAAGGTTTCCAACCAAAGTTCTTTTCTACCGTGATATTTTGTTTGGCATTTGGTGTATTTTCTGCAAACATATCAGAGCCACTCACAATGAAAACACCGTACTTTTTAGCCCACTCAATCATTTGCTTGGCTCCTTCATACACTTGTGTTGCCTTTCTCACCTGTTCTGGCGAAAACCAAGGAATTTGACTCGCTTCGGCAAACTGTACAGTGGATACATAACCTTGCAAACTCAAAACGATATTTTCATCAGCCATTCTTTTTACTGTCTTTTCTGACATTAAAAAACCATGCTCTACACATTTCACACCTGCATCTATCGCACGATTGATCGCATCATCATGATAGGCATGTATGGTTGCATAGGTTCTGTTATCTTCTGAGATTTGAACAATCATTTTCATTTCATCAAAAGTATATTCTGTGATTTCTAATGGGTCAAATTCACTCGCCACACCACCACTTGCCATTATTTTTGCATAAGCAGCTCCATGTCTGTAGTTCCATCTGGCATGTTTAATGATCTCGTCTATACCATCGGCTGTTGCCAAATTCATTGTTCGATGAGGTTGATTTTTCTCTCCCGGAAGCTCATTCCACGGACCTGCATCGCCATGACCTCCTGTAGAACTAAAAGCTGGCCCAGAAGACCAAATACGAGGTCCTCTCATCACTTTATTTTTAACTGCTTTTGCTATACTTAATGAGTTTCCTGCAATATCTCTGATAGAGGTAAAGCCCATATCCAAAAGCATATTCATATCTTTATATGCCCATGCACCAATAGCAAACGCATCATAATCTTGAGAACCTGTATAAAAGGCTTTTGGCCCATTGAGCATGATATGTGTGTGCATATCAATCAATCCTGGTGTAAGCGTACCTCCTTTTCCATCAATCACCTCAGCATTTTCGGGGGCTTTTAATCCTGTTCCAATCTCCTCAAACAGGTTATTTTTAATCAAAACATCTTGTTTGACTACTTTATCATCTGCACCACTCCAAACATTCACATTGGTGATGAGCACATAAGTATCTTCCTTTTTCTTTTCTTGTGCCAAAAGGCTTGTTGCCATGACAAAACAACTCAGAAGTGTAAGTAATTGAACTTGTCTTAAAGCTTTCATTTTATGGGTTAAAATTAAATATGTGTATTTGAGTTATGGTTTATTCTGTTTTCTGATTTGACTGCGCTTCACCTTCTATCCAAGCTATAAATAGTTTGAACCCTAAAGACAATACAATTGCACCTGTAAATAGCCCCAAGAAACCTGATAATATAAAGCCCCCAATCGCTCCTAAGAAAATGATGAGCATGGGCACAGGAGCCCCTTTTCCTAAAAAGATAGGTTTTAAAACATTATCTGAAAGTGTGGCTATAAATATGATGACAGTCCAGATTGTAGCATAAGTAGCTGTTTGGGTAGAGAATAAATAGATGATTACCCCTAAAGCGACCAATCCAGGACCAATTTGAATGATACTGAGAATAAGACAGACCAATGCCCAAAGCCCTGCAAAAGGAATTTTAGCAAATAAGAAAATGACGCCGAGTAAGGTAGATTGAATAAACGCGACACCTATAATTCCTTTGGTGACATTTCCGATCGTAACTTCCGCTAGTCTAGTAAACTCTTCACTTTGCTTTTCCCCCACTAGCTTTCCAAAGAATTTTTGGGTAAAACTTTGCGTCCCTTTAGTAGCTAACAAACCTCCAGCTATCACAATAGAGATGATAAAAAGCAATACACTTTTCCCTACTCCCAAAGCCTGATTCAGCATCCATTTCCCTAAAGCAGCCAATTGATCTTCGTACTTTTTAAGGACTGCATCTAAGTTTTCGTGTCCATCCAACCACAACTTATATAAGTCCTTTCCTACAAGAGGCCAATCTGCTATACTTTCTTGTGGAGGAGGCAAATGAAGTGATTTGTCTTGTAGTGCTTGCCCTAACACCTTAAAGCTTTCTACTAAAGAACTCACTAAAAAAAAGGACGGAATAATAAGTATCGCGATAAAAAAAAGGACCAACAGCGTCGCACTCAATTTATTACTTGCACCAAGCTTCTTCTGAAACAAGTGATAAATCGGAGCTATGGCCACCGCTATGATAATCCCCCAAATAACTGCCGTTGAAAAGGGAAGTAAAATAAGTAAGCACCATATCAATAACAGAAAGAGTACTCCTACTCTTAAACTAACCTCAATCGTAAGTTTTGTGATTTCATTGATCTTCTGATCCTCCATAGCTGTAACCGTTTATCTCAGTATAAATTTTGAGATTCGTATTTAGCTTTCTGACTGAAATTTTCAATAATTCTTACACTCGAAATAAATCAATAGAAATAGAGTGATTAAACACTATCCAAATAAGTCACTTACCTAAATAGTTGATAACTACACCTCCTTTGCTTACTTTGGCGATACTTAAGGTAAATATGAAATGAATAAATTAACAACACAGCACAATTACATCAGTGCTCTTACTCCTTTGAGAGGTATTGCGGCACTATGGGTCGTTATATTCCATATTGATGTATCGATTTATTACCGAGACCTTGGAGCTTTGGTCTCTAGAGATGCTACAGGCATTTTATCAAAAGGTTATCTATGGGTTGATTTTTTCTTCCTTCTAAGCGGTTTTATCATTTGCCATGTTTATGGTCAGAAATTGATCGAGAATTGGAATTTCAAGACAATCAAATCCTTCTTATGGAGTCGATTTAGTCGGCTTTATCCTCTCCACTTTTTCACCTTAGTCATCCTTATCATTGGTGTTTGGATAACGCCAAAGTACTTTCCTAATGTGATTGATGGGAGTTGGGTCACCTACTTTTCGCCTCAAGCCTTGCCTATCCAATTTAGTATGATCAATGCCATGAACCTTTATCATTTCCTTTCTTGGAATATGCCTTCGTGGTCTATTGGAGCAGAATGGTGGACCTATACAATTGCGGTTTTCATCATCCCCTTGCTTTATCGAAAAAATACAAGAATCATTCTTCTATCGTCAATACTTGCGATTATAGCTCTTGGTAGTTTGGTCTATTTACATCCTAATCAGAATTTAGATATAACTTGGGATTATGGCTTTTTGAGATGTCTATTTGAATTTATCATTGGTATTAATATTTATCAGTTTTATCAAAAGGAACTAGGAAAAGCTATTCTAAAACTAGACTTTATTATCCCTCTTCTTTTTGTACTGATCATACTTACTTTCCACTATCAATTACCCGATCTGATCAACATTCCAATTTTCATCTTACTGATTTTAGCTGCGGCTTATAACCAGAGAAAAGTACGAGCTATATTGGAACGCCCTGTCTTTAGGTTCTTAGGAGATATCTCATACTCTATGTATCTGGTACATGGAATCTGGTTCTTTGTCTTTTGGTTTATTTTTCCACACTGGAAACAAGCGGAAAACATAAATACCCTTTCGATACCTCAAAGGTTAATTTATACACTATTGTTTTTGAGTCTTACCATTCTTTCTTCAGCATTTACCTATTACTTCATTGAAATCAAAGCAAGAAAAAAATTGAGAAGAATGTATTGATAAATAAAAAAGCGACCTCCTTTACGGGAAGTCGCTTTATATATTTTATAGAAGTTATAATTATCTTCTTTCTCTTTGCTTATCTTTTGCTTTCGTTGTCTTTAAAACATCTTTGATGTCTTTACGGATATTATCCTCATAAGCAACAATCCAAGCATCTTTCACCCCCATTTCTCTCATATACTTCTTGAAAGCATCTGCTTCTTCATAATCTCTGAAGTTAGCGATTGTGTATTTCTTTACACCATCTTTATCTTCAACCCAGAAACTTCCTTGATCTTGGTATTTTGAAAGGTTTTTATTTCTGAAAGCACCTACTTGCACTTTATAAACGATACCTGTATCCCAGTTATCTCCAGCAGAAACAGAAGCTTTTGCCTCATCTTGTGCCTTTGCTAACTTAGCTCTAAGATCAGATAAATCAGAATCTTTAGATTTAACTTGAGTCTCTAGTTGAGAGTTCTTTTTCTCAAGATTAGAAATCTCAGACTTTAAGCCAGAAACTTGTCCTTTCAAGCTGTTAAGCTCTTCAGTCATATCTCTCAACTTAAGTGGGTCCATTGATTTCAATTTCTTCTTCCACTTTTTAATTTCTGCTTTTTTCTCTTTTTTGGATTGAGAGTAAGCTGTCGTCGAAGTAAAAGCAACCCCAACAAATAGAGTCAAAACAATTAGTATATGTTTCATGGTTCTAGTTATTTTCTAATTTTATAACTGAAAATATAGTGTATTCTTTATGAAAAATATAATTATTGAAATAATTATTCCTTGTCTTCCTTGACATAGCTAAAAAAATAACGAACAGACATCCATTATCATATCTAATAAGGTAAGTATTTCCAAAAAGGAAAAGGCCAGTTTATCTAGCCTTCTCAGCTTCCTTATCCTCTTCTTCCTTAATGAAATTACCTTTTAAGACATATTGTTCAAGCCATGAATTTGTAATCTCTCCCTTGATATATTTCTCAATCATCAAACGAGCGATAGGCGCTGCCCAAGTACCTCCAAAACCTGCATTCTCAACATAAACTGCAATTGCAATCTTAGGGTTATCAGCAGGTGCAAAAGCCATAAAAATGGAATGGTCTTCTCCATGAGGGTTTTGTGCTGTACCTGTTTTACCAGCTACTTTTATATCTGACATATAAGCCAATCGAGCGGTACCAATTTCTGGTACTTTAGACATCGCTCTAGCGATATAATCTATATAATCTGATTGTACCGATACTTTTTTCTTTTCTTTAAAACGGTCTAATACCTCATTTTCCTCTCCAATTCCTTTGATCAAATGAGGAGTATAATAATAACCTCTATTGGCAATAATTGCCCCTAAATTGGCTAATTGTAAAGGGGCTGAAAGAATCTCTCCTTGCCCAATACTGATAGAATAGACATTACTAATTTTCCACAGGTCATGTTTATATGCTCTCGTATAGAAGTCAGGACCAGGTACTAAACCTGCCTTTTCATAAGGTAAGTCGATTCCCAATCGTGTTCCTAACCCGAATTCATTGACATAAGACTTCCATTTATCTAAACCAAAATGTAAGTCTTCTTTCCAACCTTCTTTTTCATCTTGTAATACAATTTTACGCATGGCCTTGTAGTACCACGGATTACAAGAATGAATGATAGAACCTCCAACTGTAAGCGGTGATGGGTGATGGTGACATCCTACTCTTTCTCCTGAACATGGTAACCTTGTGTAGACAGTATCAATTACACCTTCTTGCAAGCCCATCATTGCCATAATGGTCTTGAAAGTTGACCCAGGAGGATACATAGACTGCATCGATCTATCAAAAAGTGGCTTATTCGTATCTCTAAGCAGCTTTACATAATTTCTGGATACCTTCTTTCCCTTTCCTGTCAAAAGATTAGGGTCATAAGTCGGTGCAGAAATCATCGTTAAGACTTCTCCTGTAGCAGGTTCAATAGCCACAACAGCTCCTTTTTTGTTCTGCATCAGAAGTTCGCCATATTTCTGAAGGTCAAGGTCTATGGTTGAGGTAAGATTCTGCCCAACAACAGGAAGAGTATCTAAAGCACCATCCATGTACTTCCCTTTTTCAAGCCCTTTTACATTGGTAATGACGTGCTTCACTCCTCGCTGTCCTCTAAGGTATTCTTCGTAATATTTTTCAAGACCATTTTTACCAATCATATCTCCCGAATGGTAATAGCCTGTTGTATCTTTATCTAAGAATGCTCTATCCACCTCTTTTACATAGCCCAGTACATTCGCCAAGTTCGTGTGAGGATACTCTCTGATGGTACGAGGTACTCCGTATAAACCTTTATAACGAAGAAGTTTATCCGCCATTAAAGCATATTCATCTTTGTTTAAGTGCGGAATAAATACGGTAGGTCTGTAATACGGACTAGCACTTTTGAGCATCTTACGAAGCTCTTCATTACTTTCAATATTGAGCAACTTACGGAATGCTAAAGTATCATCAATTTCCAACTGATTTCTAACCACCATTAGGTCAAAAACAGGCGTGTTATTGACCAATATCTGACCATTTCTGTCAAAAATAAGGCCTCTAGGCGGGTGGACTACTTTCTTTGCCACCATGTTGGTTTCTGCTTTTGTCTTCCAACCAGCTTCAAAAACCTGGATGTTGAGCAATCGGATTGAAAATATCAAAACGATAATTCCAAAAGCAATAATAATCTGTATCGATCTTGAATTCATGTACTAAAGTCTCCCAAAGATAATAGAGTGATTCCTCTTGATTTGCGTAGAACCTCTCTTAACAAAGTTTGTTTTTATGAATAACACTTTTAAGAAGAAATTAATCTTCAAGAGCATTCGTTAGGAAGCTTCCCTTCGTTAATAACCAAAGAAGGAAAAACACGATTCCTGTAATTAAATAATATTGATAGTAATCTTTTGTATTTACATACTTTCGCTCTTTGATCTCTGATTTTTCATACTCATCAATTCGAGCAAATACACGTTCTAGAGAGTTTTTACTTGTGGCACGGAAAAATTCTCCTTGACCAATTTGAGCCATTTCTCTGAGTGTAGATTCATCCAAACTAGACTCTACATAGCGAGTCTGCCCGAACATATCCTTTCCGTAAGGCACTCGCCCTTCTTTACCCACTCCAATCGAATAGATTTTAATTCCATAGGCATAAGCCAATTCAGCTGCTGTGGTCGGGTTCAAGCTACCTGCCGTATTTTCTCCATCAGAAAGAAGAATAATCACTTTCGATTTTGCCGTAGACTCTCGCATACGGTTTGTAGCTACAGCCAAAGCACTTCCGATGGCAGTACCACTCTTCTCAATCATACTGAAATCAATATCATTGATCAGATTTTTCAACAATGAATAATCGGTAGTGAGCGGTGCATAAGAAACGGCTTCTCCTGAGAAAATCACGATACCAATGCGGTCTTGAAAACGTCCTTCGATAAACTCATTCGCTACTTCTTTTGCAGCTTCCATACGATTGGGACGGAAATCCTCAATTTTCATGGAATGAGAAATATCTAGGGCAAGCATGATATCAATACCTTCTGTCCATCGATCTACATGCTCATCGGTCGTTTGTGGACGAGCCAAAGCAACAAGGAAAAACACAAAGGCTAAACCCAAAAATACAGGAGGCAAGTAGCGCAAAAGACTTACTTTACTAAACTCTACGGCTCCTTCGGGCAATGCAATATCTAAACGTTGTCTGAACTTGTAGAACAACAACCAACGCAATACAAATAGAAATGGAACAAGAGGAATAAGGAATAAAACCCATCCGAACTCCCAAGTGTAAGAAGATAACTGCGAAGGTGAAAGCCAGCCAAAATTAATTTCTGCTAATGTCAAATTATCCATTTTTCACCTCCTCTATTTTCTTTTCATATGATTTCTGTGCGTATTCTTTCAAGAATGAAATGTTTTGTTGCATCTGATCGTCTACCATGTTGGCATAAATGGCACGGTCAAATGTTTTCAAAGGCGTATCCAATTTTTCATTTGGCAATACCGCCTGAATCTCTTTCGTGGTGTAACTCTGTAATGGCAAGTCAATCATTTGCCCTGTGTAGGTTTTCCAAATACCTAATAAGTGCTCTAATTTTGGTGCATCATAAGGTGCAGTTGCATAATTCTCAAAACTAGAATTGAACTTGATATTTTGCTTCTTGAGTTTCTTAAGCTGTAACACTCTTTTGATTTTGCCACCAAAGACAAATACCACAATCACCAACGCGATAAATACCAGTCCTAAGAAGATCAATAAATAAGGATAGTTAAATTCCTCATTTACCTTAGCGAGATTAGTATTTTCCACCAATTGCGGTTGCTCTCCTTGTTGCAGATCAGAAGCTAAACTTTTGACTAAGAAGATGCCGTCTTTTTCAGGGAAAATTGGTTCTTTTTTCCCATTTTCCTGCATGACAAACACAGGAACAGTCAACTCTTGAATGGAATCCATTTCAAAAGTCATCAAAGTATAAACAACACTATCCTTACTCGTTGTGCTATCTGACTGTGTAGGAAAATATTGTCTGCTGATATATTCAAAAGGTGCAAAGCTATGTTTTTCACCTGGGAAGATCACTTCTTCATCAGAAGGGTGTGTATATGTCAGTACATATTTTATTTCTTGACCTACACGTACTTCTTCTCCTAAAAATCGCCCATACGGATTTTCCGACTGTGCCATCAATAGAGCGGGAAACAGAAAAAGAAAAGTCGCGATCAGTCCATTCACATATCTTCTCATTACTTTCTGATTTTGTTTCTAAATTTAAATAAGCGAATGAGTTTGGGTACATAATCTTCTTGGGTGTTGATATGTACGTAACTACTGTTATTTCGAATACATAGGTTTTTCAATTCCGTGCGGTTGCCCTCATAGTATTTGTCAAGCACACCTTTGAACTCCGAAGAAGATGTATTTACCCAAATGGTACGTCCACTTTCTTTGTCGTACAATGGTACAATACCTACTTTCGGGAACTTGGTTTCACGCTCATCGGAAATATGTACCACGACAAGGTCATGCTTTCGAGCTATAGATTTAAGGTTTCTCTCATAGCCTTCATCAATGAAATCGGAAATAACCACAATCAAACTTTTACGCTTGATCATAGACAATGCCATTCCCATCGCTTTGCTCAAGTTGGTCTTTGTAGAACTTGGTTCAAGCTTAAAAATATCATTGATGATTTCATAGGCATGTTTAATTCCCTTGCCTGGTTTTATATATTTTTCTTTTTGGTCTGAGTAACAAACAACCCCTACCGAACTGTCTTCACGGATTGCAGAAAGCGATAATACGCCACAGATTTCTTTGGCAATATCCAACTTCTGACTATTTGGCTTCCCGATCTTCTGAGAAGCACTGACATCAAGAATAAAAAATACGTTTTGTTCTTTCTCCTCCTTGAAAGTTTTAATATAAGCACCGTGTCCTTTGGCAGAAGCATGCCAATCAATATGTCTAATATCATCTCCATATTGATACAGGCGCACATCATCAAACTCCAAACCCGAACCCTTAAATACAGAGTGGTAATTTCCCTGCATTTGAGAATTGATCGCTTTTCGAATTCTGATTTCGTACTTTCTTAATTTACTGACAAGCTCTTTCATAGCAATTAAAATGGCCCTACTTATTCATTCAAATTTAACTTTCATGGACTATACTCAACAGCGAACTTTTTGATTTAACACAATTTAACCGCAGGGAATAAATTGTACTTCTGCTGTTATTTCTAACTTCGGGACGGATTCGATAATTTTGTATTATGAAAAGGATATTGTTTGCTCTAAGTATAAGTTTCATGCTTACCGCTTGTGATTCAAAGCCTGAAGCTCCTGAAGATATTTTGCCAGAAGATAAAATGAAGGCAATTTTGATAGATATGCACTTAGCTGAAGCTAGCGTATCTGTACAAAACCAAGCACCAGCAAAAGGAACTGCCCTTTATGAAAAACTGGAAAAAGAAATTTTTGTCACTCACGCTGTAGACTCTGCTGTGTTTAACAAAAGTCAACAATACTATCTTGAGAATGACCTTGAGGCAATGCAAAGCATTTACAAGCAAGTGACCGATTCATTGAAATCAAGACAAGAAGAAGCTGAAGCATTGAAAAGCAAAAAGAAAAAATAATTTGCTATTTTTGCAGCAGGAAATACAAGAAAGCTCCACAATTACGGTGGAGCTTTTTTGTTGGATGGGCTTTCATCCGAACCAGATTAAGACATCTACTGCTTTATAAAGATAAATGGCTATGGACATCAAGTTACCTAAAAAGTTTGAAGAGCGATTGCGAGGACAATTGGGCGATGCTGATTTTGATAAATTTCAAGACGCATTTTCCAATTTGCCTGCGGTTTCATTACGTGTTAATCCACTGAAACCTACCGATCAGTTTGAGGAAGAAAAAGATGTACCTTGGTGTCCGGGAGGGAAATACCTTCCAAAACGACCATTGTTCGCAAAAGATCCGCTCATTTTTGCGGGTGGTTATTATGTGCAAGAGGCTTCTTCCATGTTCTTGTCAGAAGCACTTCGCCAACATGCTCCGCTAGATGAGGATATCAGAGTATTGGATCTTTGCGCTGCTCCTGGAGGAAAAAGTACGCTTATCGCTTCTTTGCTCTCAGAGAATAGTATGTTAGTTTCTAATGAGCTAATGCCAAAACGTCTCCCTGCCTTACAAGAAAATATCACACGTTGGGGAAATTCAAATAGCTTTATTACCCACAATGAAGCATCACATTTTCTTCCGCTTAAAGATTTCTTTGATGTGATTGTGGTGGATGCGCCATGCTCTGGAGAGGGAATGTTCCGTAAAGACCCGAAAGCCGTAGAAATGTGGTCTCCAGGTTTGATCAATACTTGTTCAAATATCCAAGAAGATATCTTAGGAGACATCATTCAATGTTTGAAACCTGGTGGTATTTTGGTTTACAGTACTTGTACTTTTGCTCCTCAAGAAAATGAGGAAAAACTACAATGGTTAGCCGAAAGTGGTGCTGTTGAACCGCTTCGAATGGAATTACAAGAAGATTGGAATGTAACTGAACTGAAAGTAGACACTGTAGATAATGACTACTTTGGTTACCGTTTTATCTTCCACAAAACAAGAGGCGAAGGCTTGTTCTTGAGTGTATTCAGAAAACACGGAAATCGACAAGCGGCTCAAAAGCCGAAGCTTTCGAAAAAGAGACTTAAAAATCTAAAAGCAGAAAACCGTAAATACATCGGGAAGTATGCAGATTGGGTAAAAGATCATGAGAAATACGAATACGTGATCGAAGATGATGCAGTATGGGCTGTTCCTGTAGAAGTATTTGATAGCTATAGAATGCTTCAGACTGCCGTAAATGTGAAGAACAAAGGGATTGAACTTGGTCGTATGATCAAGGATAAATTACAACCTGCTCATCACTTGGCGATGAGTAAAATCTTCTCCGATAAAATACCTGTCTTCGACCTCAATTACGAAGATGCAATTTTGTATTTGAGAAAACAGGAATTAAAAATTGATACCAACGGTAAAAAAGGTTGGGCTTTAGTTCGCTACGGTCAGCACATTCTAGGTTGGATCAAAATCCTTCCGAATCGTATCAATAACTACTACCCTTCAGAAATGCGATTACGAAAAGAATTTTAATCGGAATCATCAGAAAAACCTCAGCTATTTTTATAAAAATGGCTGAGGTTATTTTTTTAGAAATAAGAGACCTGCCCTTTAGCCCCTCCTAGTCTAGTCAGCTCAAATAGAATATAAAAACACAAAAAGTAGAATATATTTTAAATTATGATTTGAATTTTGTAAAATTAAGATTCAAACTCAAAACATGCGTAACCTCGAATATTCAGATAGAGTAAGAATTGAAAAGTGCCTTAACCTAGGTCTTTCGGTAAAACGGATTGCTAAAATCATTGGTTTTGCCCCTTCTTCTATATATCGAGAAATTAAACGAAATACCTTTAAAAATACGAGCTATAAAGCCAAACGTGCACACCGACTTTACATAGCTAGGAAGAAGCGTGTAGGCAGTATGCGTAAACATTTGATCACTAAGACAAAAAGGAAATATCCGTTTGTTTTGATCAGAGACCGAAGAGAAATTCTTTGGTTTTCAGATACGCGATTAGGTAGAAATAAACAAAGAAGAAAATCAAGATTAAAAGGCATCCGTTTTCGTTCTTACCGCCCCCGACTTGGCTACAAAAAATACTTATACATGAGTGATTATGCTTTATATCTCTTTTTGGAAAAACATGAAGGAGTAAAGCTCAAAAAACTCAAAGTTGATGTTGGTTTCTACTACTACTTCAAGCGAAACCCTATCTTGCCTCCTCATAAAACAATCCTCTTTAGAAACCCCAAGAAAATACGGACTTGGGTTGCCTAACTATACCCCTTACTTTCTTAGCCAAAGGAGTTTAGCTACAATTTTCATTCAGAGTCTTTCTTTCCTAACTAATCAGTCTTATTCATCGCTTTCCTAAACCTAAAAATTCAGCTTAAAACTCCCATCCTCATTTCGAGTTGCATTTGCTCACGAAACAAGTGCTAAAGCAATAGAAATAAAAAAAGCCCCTTAAAAAGGAGCTTCTTTACAGTAAAATAAATTTTACCGATTCAATTATCTGATTAGAGTATTATGTACTATTGATGATGTGTTCTTTTTTTGATTGATAAATAGGCTTAATCCACCTATATAGTTAGTAATTAATAGTTGTGATGTACCTGTAAATTCTATGAAGTCTAAACCTACTTATGTCGTGAAATTTGTAAAAATGGGAAACAAGCCTGCCCCTATAAATTGTAACAGGCTTGTATCAGTCATTTTATTGACAAACAACTTCTCCTAAAGCTGCGGTATGATCCAAAGCAGTTGTAGGAACAGGGTATCCATCAATATATTCTACTGTCTCTGTGGCGAAATCAAATTCATCATATTGGAATACATATTCAGAATAAAATGCATCAGGAAGTGTAACATTCAAAAATGTATTAATCGAACACATATCTAAAGTTGGCTCTACTACATGCTTTGATAATTTCACGTGAACTGCAGCCGTTCCTTCTGTATATGGATTAAAGTCTCCTGAAATTGAGGCCATATCTAATTTAGAGAATGCATCTGCATTTGAAAATGCTACTGAAGTATTCAATACGTCTATCCCCACAAATCCTTTCGTCCACTCACCAAATCCACCAATAGTCAAACTATAAGCGTTGTCAAAATCATTATTGTTGTATGTTTGCACGTAAAGATCACCTTCTTTCAAGCCTTCAAAAGCACTTAATACGGCTCCTGATTCAGCTAATGATCTAGGCTTCAATGTGATTTTTGCACCTTCTACATTATTAAAGCCTTCAAGTAGCTCTAATCCATCAAAACCTTGTAAGGTAATATTTTTATACGTTACACTTGAACCGAATCCAATTCCAAAACCGCCACTCATTACCCCTACTGCCTCAAGTGACTCAAAAGCTAAAAGACTTGTTACAGATGGAAGCGTAATTGTAATATCTCCTCCAATAGTTGTTACATCATTGAAAGTTTCTAAAGCGGTAAGTTCACCTGTATAACCTTCAAAAATAAAGTTGAATTCTTCTCCAACTGTTTTTAAAACATCAAATTCAACTGTAGTTAGAGAAGGATTATTATACAAAGTAAATGAACCACCTACCTCTTCAAGAGCTGGAGCTAAAAGCTCTGTCATAGGTACTAAATGCTCAACCCAAAGGTCTCCTTTTACAGCATAGAGAGATGCTAAATTATATATACCATCTTTGTCCGTAATTGCAGCATCTGGCTCATATCCCGCCATTTCATTTTTAAGTATTAATGATGCTTCAACCACTGTTAAGCTTGGGAGTTCTACACTCGCCAACAATGTATTGTCTTCCAACTCAAAGTTGTTTGACACCCCAATCAAGGAAGGTAGACTCAAAGAAGTCATGGCTGCATTCTCTTTAATAGAAAGCATGCCTACTGTTTTCAAAGCAGCCAAGTCTAAAGCTTCCAAAGCTGTACCATTAACACTAAGACTTCCAGAAATCACCTCAATACTTTGAAGCTTTGCTAAATCATCAGCATTTCTGATAACGACATTCCCCATTACAACAACATTCCCCTCTGTCATACTTTCATATGCAACATCTGAATTCAAGCTACCCCAATAAATAGCATTTTCTTCATTCTGCATTCTATCTGTCAGATCAGACAATTCACCTGTCAAATCTGAATTAGCACTTTCAAGATCTGCAATTTGCTGCTCCAAAGCGGCAATTGCGGCTGCCATAGCAGCTTCTTGAGACTCTTCCAACTCACCTACTTGCTCTTGCAAATCTTTTAGGTCAGCCTTTAGTGCATCCAACTCATCACTATTACAGGCTACTAGACCAAGTAAAGCAGCTCCGATAACATAGTTTTTTAAGCGCATAATTGTATTGGTTTATAAGTAAAAAATGATTAAAAAATATATAAATGAGAGAGGAGGTTTACCTCCTCTCAGCATACTGTGCATTGTTTATTGGACTACAATTCTCTCAACACCAATAGGCCCTTCTGCTGTACTTACTCTCACTAGGTAAATACCCGATGAAAGACCACTGATTTCATAGTCAAACCTTTGCTCATCTGTGTCTGTCAACACTTGTTCATAGCTTCTCAAAATCTGACCTTCAATACTGATAATTTCTACCTTAGCAATACCTCTCGCTTCTGTATGGAAAGTCATTGTAACTTCACCGTCATCAATTAAAGTAGGTTCGACTACAAAGGATGAAGGGGATGCTGATGAGGTATCATCTGAACTCCCATCTGAGTAAACATAGACTACTAAATAAGTGTATGTAAAGCCATTTTCACTTCCATCATCTGCTAAGAAATACACGACTCCAACACCTGCACTTTTAGGAATAATTGCGACTTCCTCACCTCCATAAGCTACGTCTAGAATTTCTGGTGTATCATTTACAGCTCCATACTGAAGTGCATCGCCATCTTCATCATAAAAAATATCAGCCACCTTTACAGTATAAGCAATAGGTTGCTCCAAGGTCATGTTAATCGCCCAAGGATCAATCGTTAAAGGTGCTCTGTTTGCATTCCAGACCTTAACCTTGATCGGGTGAATGGTTTCATTTCCATGTACATCTTTGATACTTACTTTTACTTCTTGCTCTCCTTGGTCGTCATAACTTGGTTTTAAAGTAAGCTTTGCTTGATTAGAAGCACTTTGTTCAATTGTTGCAAAAGTAGAGTCTGCTAGTTCAAAGGTGATTTCATCTCCTTCTGGGTCTTCTGCCAAAAGGTGAACTACCTTTGTTTCATTTTCCTTGACGTTAACCGCTTCACCGTATTGGTCTGGTGAATAAGTAACTTCAGGTGCGCCATTCAGTGTCATTACATAATTTACCTGACTAGTCCCGTTTAATGGATCATCAGAAACGATGGTCGCATAACCTATATTCAAACCATTAGCCATTCTACTTCCTAAAAGACTAGCTGAAATCGTTTGACTATCACCTGGCTCTATCACACCTTCTACCGGATCAAGCTCCAACCAACTTGCTTGGAATGACAAAGCTCTCATTTTCCACACAAAATCTATAGCCTCATCATATGCAGAATGTTCTGGATCTCCAGAGAACCAATCACTAGGTTCTCCCTCTACCATAGGTTGAATCGAAAGAAAATTTCTTGCGAGTACCTCTTCATCTGAAATATCATCATATGCGGCAGAAGCAAACTCTAGATGAGTGATTACCAAATAAAAATCTTCATTACCTGCTATACTCACAGCTTCACTTAACTCCAAAGTCATCCAGTTCAAACTTCCTATGTTCAATTCTGAAGTAGAAGAATTAATATCTTCACGATAGATTAAGTTTCCATCGTCTGGCCACTCTCCTGATGTATCATAAATTTCAACTCTGATAGGTGCATGCTCAGAATACCTCACCATTGCTTTTACATGACTTATCGTAAAACCATATGATGGTGCAGTCATTCTTACAGCTGTTCGAATTGGGATACTACTCAAGTTTGAATAAGACAGATGCGATGTTTCAGCTACATCATAATGTAATGAGTCGAAACTACTCTTTTGATCTACACTATCTTCTTCTGCCAATTGACTGACTGATGATCTTGCAGTGTTACTTTGCGTACTTGCATTACTTACAAATTCATAACCAGCTCTTACCAAATAAGTAAGCGGGTATGCTCCATTATTTTCTATCACAAAATCATGACTCAATGTATCCTTTGTTGTCAAATGGTCTGTGTAATCTTCTGAAACCACATTCATTACAGGAGGAGAAACAACTGAGGCTTTAACAAATAATTCTACTTGACCATTATTTGAAGTCTCCAATACGAGTTTGTCAGCATAAGTCTTTACTTCTTCTGTTTTAAACTCTAGCTCAAAAGCGTGTTTTTCACCAAGGCCGATACTTATCGGTGATAGCAATTCGCCATTTGATCTAAAAGTAAGTCTAGTTTCATTTAAATATAGACGAGCATCTGGTAAGGCTGGTAAAACGATTTGATCTATCGTTACGACCTCAGTACCTTGATTTGATACCTCAAAAGTCTGCTTATATCTCAACGATTGTCTCTCCAAGAAAAATACATCTCCATAGTTCAACGAATCTTCCGAGACCTCCATAGACGCTATTCCTGTTACATTGAAGGTCATTTCCTTTTCAATCTCAGGTACGAGTGTACTATTGGTTTTTACTAATAATGTATCCAAATAAGTTCCACTAGCTAAACGTTCTGCATCAAGTACAAAGTCGTGTGTATTAGACTGATTCCCTGCCAAAACAACATCAATTGCAGGAGTCAAAACAATCGCTTGATAGTCATTAAATGGAGTCTTAAACAGCTCAGACCAATCGTGTCCTGGTCTTCCTAAGTCTACGATATCTTTTCCATTGATGTGCTTCAGACCATACCAAGTTTCTCCATCATAATTGTCTACCAACTCATATTGGAATTTGATCTGACCATTTTTATGAAGAATAGCCTGAAATGTTGCATAACCTGGCATTCCTGGATACTGATTAACAACTCGTTTCCACTCTACAATTAGACGTTCTTCATCTGCTTGTAAATAAATACCTGACTCTGTATCTGCATCGTTATTTTTCCAGTAAGACCATAACGGTGCTACCACTCCTTTTGTACCATCGTCTTCACGGAACGGGCCGTATTGAGGGTCAGAAGAAACTTCTGGTTCTACGGTTGTCAAATATCCATTCTCACATACCCAAATTTCGTTTGTTTCTTGTCCGTAAAAGTTAAACGTGAAAGGAATTTCTACTTTCTTATAACCATCAGTTGGCACAGTCAGTAGATTTTCATTTTTAGCAATTTCTATCCATTCATACCTAACTTGAGCATCTTCATGAGAATCACGGAAAGTGTACGTATTCACTCCCAAACCATCAGTACTAAAACGGGTCAATGGAGAAGGGTAAACGGTATATTCCATTTCCGTAGATGAAATATTTTCTACGGTCAATCGTCCAGTCTTTGTTTCAGCTGTTGTCAAATCAAAACTTGATGTTTCTAAGCTTACTACTGGCTCTGGTGTAGGAATTGACTTCGCTGTAATATCAATGCTTTGTTGGCCTACATCTGTTATAATTTGCCAGGTCTCAGTGAAATTTTCGACCGTGTTTGCGGCATAAATTACTTGAATGTATTTCTTCTCTTTTGCTTCTACAGTAAATGGTACTGCTACATTCACATCAAAGGCTGTAGGGTTTGCATGTAACTGTGTAACTTCAAATGCCTTTGTTCCTGTATTTTCGATGAAGAAGAAGGCTGTATCTTGCTTTCCGATCATTACCGAATCAATCAGTAAGTCTTCTCCAACATCTACCAACTCTGCAAAACCATTTACTGTCAAATCAACCACTACTTGTTCAAAGCCTTTTTGAGTGTTTGTTTCCATAAAGATGAAATCTCTATGTTTCCCATCAAATAACTCATAAGTACTTGGGTCTAGCGTAGCTGTAATTGTTTTACTCTCGCTTGGTTGGAGAATAAATTCATCATCTGAAACTGCTGAGACAAACGGTAAAGCTGTTTCACGTACAAAACGGTAAGATGTATGTGATGCTATCGAACGTCCGGCATCACGCTCTTGTAAGGTATAACCAACAGTCCCTTCCAAATTTTGGAAACCAACCAAAGCACTATCCGCTAATGAGTTTTCTTGCAGTTCATCATACCTAAACTCAATTGCTCCATCTTTGAACAATACGACCTGAGCGGTAACACGTCCTTCTTCTTCATCCCTTAAATTCCCCTTCACATTGTGATACTGTACAATAAATCGGTTACCCAAATTGGCACAATACGCATCTGCCTCACTCGGAATTTTCCAAAGGTAATCCTCTGTTAACTGCATAAAGTCTTCTAAGACTGAGATTGTTCCTAGTCCACCTCCTTCAGCAGGGTATCTATTTATGTTTTCTCTTTCCCATTCATATCTTGGTTCTGTAAAAGCACTAAAATAAATACGTCCTCTTGAGTTAATATTCACATAAGAGAATATGTCATTGAAATAAGGGAAATCAAAACCCAAAGGCATTTCCTGTGTATAAGCATTCAGTACGGAGTCGCGAAGAGAAATACCAAAAGCAGAAATATCTTCAAAGGCACCCGCATTACTGTGATCTTCAGTATAAGTGATTCGCTTATTTGTAGATGAATAATCCATTGGGAAACTCACATTCATCGGTATCGCCCCGTCATTTGAGATTGTGAAATCAACTGTAGTCGTTTCATTCTCGTTTACACTTGCACTGATCATACTAGGTGCTAATGTCGCGATTGGAGGGTCTGTAACTGCGGCCTTAAAAAATACCATTAAGTCCCCAACGTTCGTTTTAATGTAAGCCTCTTTATCAAAAACACCACTTTCAGAAGGAGTTATTGTCACTTCTAATTCAGTGTAAAGATTAGGCTCAACAACTGCCGTATCTCTATTAGCTACTGTTGATAATATTTCTGAGTGAACTGATTCTAGCCCATAAATTTCCAAGTCTGCTAGACCTGAATTTTCAACTCTTACTTTTACTGTATTTGCTACAGCAGTATACAAAGAACCTACAGATTGATTCGGTTCATATTTAGCTTCGGCTACCTGTCCCGTCACATTGACATCGACCATTACTGCCCCAATCGGAAAGTTAGCATCGTTGGTATAAATAGCTGCAGCTGTGGCATGTCCTCCGTCCTTTAAGTTTGTAGCATCTACCACCAAACGAACATTTTCACTGCTTCCTCCTGCTACTTCACCCGAGATTGGATCTATATACAAATAAGTAGCATCTTCACCTGTACTTGCTACCCTTACTTTAGGAATGAGGTAACCACCCAGCGGTAATTCAATACTTGAATATTGGTAAGTACGACCTCCATCATGCGAAGTATAGAAATTACCACCTGGAAAGGCCCCTGTTCGAATGGTTGCCAAATATGTTTCTGGCTCTTTTGGATGGTGGATTTTTACCCAAATAATATCATTACTCTCTAGCTCTATCGGTTTTGCCAAAGACATTTTATGCCAAGCCCATCCGTCAGTGAGTGCTGAACGAGGGTAATATGGCTGCGCATAAATTGTTTCTAAGTCTACTGGCTCATCTCCACCCTTACAAATTTCGATGATGAAAGGATCTTTCATATCCTTCTCTACCCACATTACAGCTTCTACATGTGTCAGTGGAAAACGGTAATCCAATGGAATTTGGAAACGAGTAGCAGAAGAAAAACCTATATTTTTAGAACTCTCATAAACCGCAAAATCATAATAATTATTGTCGTATTCATTATCATGAAGCAAGCCTGCTACATATTCAGTTTGGTCAATTAATGTATCTGTTTTTATCTCCGAAGCTGAAACAGATATACCACCAACTGAACCTACTTCATTGGAAGTATTTGCATATCCGATCTGACCGTTGACATCAAACACCCCAGCAAAGTTTAGCTCTGAGTGTCCTACATTCAATGTTTTAAGTCGAGGACCATTTTCATAGAGACTTAATACTTCTTCTTCTGTTTCGTCCTCTTCTTCTTCCTCAATCAGTTCTTCAGCTATAATTTCACCTAAGTTTTCAACAGATGAAGCCCATTGTAAAGCTGCTTCTCCTGAGTTCGTAATGGTTACAAATTCTTCATGAATTTTCTGGCTTGTTACATCTATATCTAAAGTGATATTTTTAGGAGAAAATGAGAAATGTGGCTCATCTAAAGTCGTCGCATTTACATAAGAAATACTGTTTTTATTTCCCCAACGGTCAACGGCCTGAATGGCAAAATAGTATTCTGTTTGTTTTCTCAATCCACCAATAGACAAGATGGCTTCTTCTCCTGCTAAAATTGTATTCTGAATTTCATAAGGAGGTACAAGATCTAGGTATTCATCAATGATTTCCTCATTGCTCAACCATAAGTTGTAGTAAGAAGGACTCTCATCATCTTCATCCGTTGGTACTGTCCAAACTAAGTCTAATGATGTATGATAGATATTTTCAATCCTGAAATCTGTAAAGTCAGTTGGAGGAATTTTCGCATCATTTTGTAAAGCTGCTCTAGCATTCAAAATACCAACTCCCATCAAACCATTATAATAAGGATTCATATCTGAAGAGAATGGTGTAGCACTCTCCATCAAACGATTCATCAGATCTTCTGGCGTAATATTATCTGCTGGATACTCACTCAAAATAAGCGCAGCAACCCCCGAAACATGCGGACAAGCCATAGAAGTACCCTGCATATATGCGTACTCATTCCCTGGAACAGTACTCAATACCCCACCTATTTCAGCAAAATTTACTTGATCGCCACCAGGGGCTGCAATCTCTGTCCAAGTACCATGATTGGAATATGGAGCTGGCAAATTACTAGGCCCTAATGAAGTTACAGCCATTACATTTTCAAATGCTGCTGGATAATGTAATTCATTTTGGCCATTATTACCTGCCGCAAAAATGGCTAAACCGCCTACCATTGGAGAATTTGGAAAATCTTCTTCATTCCCTGCCTCAGCTCTAAAGTAAGCAATAGCATCTTGTACATCTTGCTCAAAATGACCTGGAGAGGTATATCCCCATGAACTTTGAGCTATTACAGCACCATTGTCCGCAGCATAAACATAAGCGGCTGCAGCTCCCCCACTACTTCCTGATTCTTCAAAAATCTGACAGGACATCAAACTAACACCAGAACTATCTGCTCCATTACCTCCTGCTACTCCTGCTACTCCAATGCCATTATTATTTACTGCTCCTACGGTTCCAGCTACGTGTGTACCATGAGAAGCACCTGTTACCTGTCCATTCGATTTGAAATTGTAACCATGGAAATCATCTACATAACCATTTCCATCATCATCAACACCTTCTTCACCGTTCAATTCTGCCTCATTCATCCAAAGGTTGTCTTTCAAATCTTCGTGGGCTACATCAATTCCTCCATCTACAATGGCTACAATTACTTTTGGTGAACCTGTTTGAATTTCCCAAGCAGCCTCCAAGTCAATATCTGCGTCATTTTCTCCCACACGAAGTCCGTCATTTTCGTAATGCCACTGATCTGCAAGCATCGGGTCATTGAATGTTTCAGCAGTAAGAGTACTTGCTGTATTCAATGTTTTTGCTTTCACATAGGTAATAGCAGAAGTACTATTTGGTAATACTTTTTTATAGATTGGCTTGGCTACATCCACCCCACTCAAAGCACTATAAGCCTCTACAACTTCCATAGGGTCTTGCTCAGTACTAAACTGTACTTCGTACCAAAGGTGTAAACCATGTTTGCGGTGTTTGGCTTCGTGCTTTGCTGAAAATGGAAAAACACGTTTAAAAATAGTGATATTGAACTGTTGGCTAACCGACTCAAATGCCACATCATTTACTGACGCAAAAGATGACTCGGATGAAGTTCTTGCCGAACTCATCACGGAGAGCTTTTCACTCTCAAATTCCTGCTTAAACTTGATGCGTACCTTTCCAAGTTCCACATCATCTAAGCTTTGGGCTTGTACTCCTGTAAAACTCAAGAGTAGAAATGCCACTAAACTATATATTTTTGTTTTTGCGTTCATCTTCTGAGATTCGATTAAAATGCTACTCTTGAATATCTCTGACATACCTCACACTAGAAGCTACACCCCAAGTGAATACAGAATTGAAGACAGCTTCTGAACTTGCAGAAACAGTCATCACATTGATGTAGTCACTCAAAGGATCATCACCATCATGTTGGTACCAGTAATATCCTGCTAGATTAAGATTGTAAAATGTAGTTGAGTTGGTATAAGAAACATACATTCCTCCAAACACTAAATCGATTCCTGTCCCCCCCCCTTCTTTCAATTCTGTTCCGGCATAAGTAGTACCACCATATTGGTTAAATAGCTCAAGCAGTTCATCCCCTGTTGGTAAACGCCATCCTTCAGGAGCCATTTCTTCAGCAGCGATGTAACTATAAAGACGCCCATAATATTTTCGATCTTCTGGAGACATTACTGGCTCCATGCTTATTGTGGAATCTGAATTCTCAATGATACCGTATTTGTCTACTCCAAAGTACCATGAATGAGGATATGAAGGATCACTAAATGGCACGACCATATTGTAGTTCTCGGCCATCCATTCCAAACCATTTACTTTAACTGTACGGTAAGTCTGTCCGTCTGTATCTGTCCAAAGATGATGTCTATTGAAAGCATACAAGATTGTATCTGCATCTGTTTGCCCACCGTGAGATAGCTCAAAACGAAGCTTATAAACTGCGCCACCTTCTCCTTCAAAAAGAGAGTTTGCGTCTGTATCGTTATGCAATCTGCCACGTCCATTTTCAGGATTTTCCAAAATGCTCCATTTTACCGAAGCCCCTTCTTGATGATTTGGATATAACGTCCCGTATAACAGTCCATCGCCATAGGCAAGATTATATAACTGATCGCCACCAGCATCGGCTCTTAAAGAATCAAATACAACATTAAAAGTTGTCGAATCTTCTTTGGAGCCATACGCTACTTTCCACTTAATTTCGTAAGCCGTATTAGGCATTCCTACAAACTTCGTGATACAGCTATCTTCTTCCACAAAGTAAGCGTCTTCAGCTACAAGATTGTCATCGCTCCTATCGGTCACTTGATAAGACCAATGTCCTTCTCCACCATATTTCGTTCCGTTAGCATCTAAGCTTAGTGTAAAGCTAGTTTTCAATGTATCAGCGATCATCTGGTTCGCTTCAGCTACTTCAAATGAAGGGTCTAAGGCTTTGAAGGAAACATCCATGATATCACTTTTGGAATGCGCTCCTTCAGAGATTGTCCATTGTAGCGTGTAGATTTCTCCTGGCTCTCCACTAAACATTGACTCTGGATTATTGGCATCTTCAATAATGCCATTATCTCCTCTCAAAATTGACCATTGTCCAAGCTGTCCTTCTTTTGCAAGAGAAGCATCCAATTGAACTTCATAGCCAAAGTTTTCTATATCTAACATACTATCGCCCACCGATACATTCAATCGGGGGATAGTATCTTCCGTATCTGAACATGAGTTTCCCAATATCAAAACTGATACTGACAAAGCCCATAAGCATCTTTTTAATCTTTTCATTTCTATTTTTCTCTTAAAAAATTAGAATAGAAGGGAGATCAGATCTCCCCTCAAAAAGTGCTGTATATTAGTATCCAATATTTTGGTCTGCCTCTGTTAATGCCGTGTTCGCATCAATCTCATATTGAGGAATTGGGAATGTCAGACGGTAGTAGTCTGCATCATTTGGTCCAAAATCAAATTTCACCCAATGGTCTCCTTCTCGCTTGTAAGGCTGAAGACGACGCTTAATATCGAACCAACGGAAACCTTCCCCGAATAACTCCCTACGTCTTTCATCCAAAATCAAGTTGATAAGTTCTTCTCCTTCTACACTTGGTCTATCCGCTAGCGAGTTAGAACGCTTGATTACGTTATCTACAAGACTTTGCGCTTGGTTATAATTGCCCAATTCAGCTTCTGCCTCAGCCCAAATCAAATACATTTCTGAAACTCTGATTTTTGTAGATTTGGCATTTCCTACTTGAGAATCATGGCCAAACTTTAAGATCATCCAATTTTTGTCTGGGTCAATTAAAGAACCATCATCCCAAGTCAGATCATTTGCTAGAACATTTCTTCTATAATCAGCAGCATCAAACATCTCAACAAACTTGTCATTGGCTCTTACACTACTGTAACCAAATGCTGGATAATAGAAAGAAGGAATCGTTAAATAGACATTGTTATCTTCAATCTGATAATCAAGCACAAACATGCTTTCTGTTGTCTGATGAGCAAAGCCTGCTACCCACTCCTCTTTGATCATTAGTTCCATTTCTGAACCCTCTTCTCCACTTCCCAAAATTGCCATTTCAGCATATTGAGAAGCCTCTTCCCAATTTTCCATGAGCAGATGTGTTCTTGCCATCAAGGCATGAACGGTTCTTTTATCTAAAAAGCCCTTGTAGAATTCGTCATAGTCAAGCAGTTTCTCTGCTTCTTCAAGGTCTTCTAAAATCAAATCATACGTTTCTTGTACTGTGCTTCTTCCCAAGTCCGGAGATTCCGAATCTGAAGGTGCTGTTCGTAAAATCAGACCTTGAGGAGCTAAAGGATCTGCGATGTAAGCTGGTGCATACATCTGCACCAATCTCAAATATGTATAAGCTCTAACAGCGTAAGCTTGTCCTGTTAAGTAATTGATTTGTTCCTCAGTAGCATCTGCTATTCCTCCTGCATAAGCAATCAAATTGTTTGCATTGTTGATTACCGCGTACCCTCTTCTCCAAGGATTATAAGCATCGTTATAATTTGCCAACACATTTAGCTGATAAGTACTTACAAACCAATTGTAATTTCCTTCCGAATTGATCAGCATGTCATCACCGATTACATCTGCACAGATTACAGAACTTAAACCATCAAAATAATAATGGCTCAATGCATCGTAAGTTCCGACCAAAGCCGCATACGATTTATCATAAGATGAAAAAACATCTTCGGGTAATACTCCTCCAGCTCTTGAAGGGTCTTCCTCTAAAAACTCCTCACAAGAATTCAATGCGAAGAGCATCAGAATGCCAAATAAAATTCTATTTAGTTTCATCGTTTTATATTCTTTTGTGAGTGGATTATAGACCTACGTTTACTCCAAATGTCAGTTTACTTACTCCTGGGATTGACTGACTTGTACCTCCCGAAATTCCTACTTCAGGATCGAAACCTTTGTATGCTGTCCAAGTCAAAAGATTTTCCCCAACCATATACACACGAAGGTTTTGCATACGCATCTTTTTAGAGATATGCAGCGGTAAAGTGTATCCAAGTGTGACATTCTGGAGTTTGAGGTATGAACCATCTTCTAGAAATCTAGTAGAAGTTTGATTTCCTAGATCAGTATTGTTTGTGATATAGCGAGGCACATCTGTATAGCGATTGCTCGGCGTCCATGCATCTAAAGCATCAGTGGCTAGATTTGCTCCAGGATTGGAACCATCATGCATGTTTTGCGCATAATCACTGTTATAGATTTTGTTCCCATAGTTGTAATACAACAGGAAGGAAAGGTCAAAATTCTTGTAGGTAAAACTATTGGTGATACCTCCATAGAACTTAGGTAAAGCAGAACCCGACATTACTCTTTCAGCATCATTGTAATTACTTGTCACCTCACGTCCTGACCCTAACGGGTCTTCATATCCACTTTCCAATGAAGACTCCGAATTCGTGTACCACATTGGCTGACCTGTATCAGGATTTACCCCTGCCCATTCTCTCAAATAGAATTGGTAACGGTCTGAACCTGGCTTCATGATTTGAGTACCACCAATCACCTGATCTTGCCCATCAGCTAAAGCTGTTACTTCATTTCTGTTTCTTGTGATGTTGAAGTTGGTAGCCCAAGTAAAGTTTTGGGTTTGAATGTTTATGGTATTCAATTCAAACTCGAGACCTTGGTTTACAATCTCTCCTGCATTTTGGAATAGACTAGAGAAACCAGTAGTTGGTGATTTTGGTACTGAGTAAAGAAGGTCATCTGATTTGCGATAGTAATACCCAATAACCCCTGAGATATTTTTGAAAATGGTAAAATCTAATCCGACATCTAAGGCTTCATTTTTTTCCCAACGCAAATCCTTATTCTCTAAACCCGCAGGTACCATTCCTGGCATACCGCCATAGTTTGCTCCTAGGCCATACATCGGTAAACTTGAGTACGCTCCAAATGACTGGTTTCCAGAAGTACCAAAACTTGTTCTGAGTTTTAAGAAATTAACCCATTCAACAGATGACATAAAATTCTCTTCTGAGATTCTCCATCCTAAACCTACAGAACCAAAAGTACCCCACTTATTTCCTTCTGAGAAGTTTGAACTACCATCTGAACGAACTGAAGCACTTACATTATATTTCCCTTTGTATTCATAATTCACTCTTGAGAAGAATGAAACCATAGAACCCAAAGAAGCGCCTGTAGAAGTAGTCTGAGGATTGGCAGCACCAGAAAGTTCTGGGTTTCCATCAAAAGCATAATCTGTAGCAACAGCGGTTACAGACTTGGATTCCCACTTATTGGCTTCTTGCCCTGCCATTACATCTAAAAAGCCCTCTCCTATATTTTTATTCCAAGTGAATAGGTTGGTGGTGTTTAGTGTATATACACTTGAGGCTATTGAGGTTCCTCGCCCATTCACTGAAACGCCATTTCCATGAAGCGGATTGGCATACTCTAAGTTATCTACATCTGTATAGTCAACTCCGTTTGTTGATCTGAATTTGATATTGGCTGGAAGTGAAATTTCTGCAAACCCGTTTACAATAGCTCTTTTTGACCAAGAACGATAAATATCTTTTTCTGCTAAACCAACAGGGTTAAAGTCTAAGCTAACTTGGTTTTCATAGTTGTAATCTCCATTTGGTAGTTTGATAGGAGTAGCTGGGTTAAATAACTCTGCTGAACGTACTGGGTTTGCAGCTTCTCCTCCTGAAGGTACTCCATTTCCAATTGAATAGGTAAAAGACGTATTTACTCCCATATTAAGCCAAGAGTTCATTCTCTCATTCCCATTGAATCGGAAGGTGAATCGTTCAAAGTCAGTGCCGATTACTACTCCTTTCTCATTGAAGTATCCGGCCGAAACTAGCATTGAACCACTAGCTGTACCTTTACTAATACTTAAGTTATAGTTTTGCGTAAGTCCAGTCTGATAGACTGCGTTTCTCCAATCTTCATCAACCAACAATTGTGCATTAGGATCTAATTCTGGTGACCAAGTTTCAGCATTGAAACCGATATATGGATTGTAAGGATCATCACTATAGGGTGCATATGGATTCCAACCTGATCGTGCTTCTACATTTAGATTCGCATAATCCATCGCTTCAGTATGCGTAACTGGTGTTGATTCATCAAAAAAGGCACTGTTATATAAACCTACCCAAGTCTGTTTGTAGTACTGAGCCGAGTTCATCAAATCATATCCCGTGTTAGCAATTTGAGAAATACCTGTTGCCGCATCGAAACTGATTTTCGTACTCCCTTCTGTTCCTTTCTTAGTGGTAATGATAATTACACCATTTGCTGCTCTAGAACCATAAAGTGCCGCAGCACTTGCATCTTTCAGTACCGTAGTTGAAGCAATATCATTTGGATTCAAATCTGATATTCCACCATTGAGCACAACCCCATCAACAACATAAAGCGGAGAACTTCCTGCTGACATTGATCCAATACCTCTAATTCTTACAGTCGGCTCCGCTCCTGGCTGTCCAGAACTACCTGTCACCTTCAAACCAGACATTGCTCCTTGGAGTGCTTGCGTAGCTGAAGCCAACGGACGTTTTTCTAAGGTTGCTCCATCAACAACCCCTGCAGAACCCGTAAATGATTCTTTCGTCGTTTCTCCATAAGCAACTACCATAACTTCATCCAGTTCTTGAGAGTCACTTTCGAGTGTTACATTAATAATCGTCTGATTACCTACACTAACTTCTTTTTCGAGCATCCCGATAAAAGAATAGATCAGCACCGTATTTTCATCTTGTACTTCGATGGCATATTCTCCATCCAAATTGGTTGCTGTACCTGATGTTGTTCCTTTTATCAAGACATTTACACCTGGTAAACTTTCTTGAGTGGCAGCATCAGTTACTTTCCCTTTTACTATAAATGATTGGGCAGTGGCTGTAAATCCACTTCCGATCAAGCATAGGAATAAAAGTAGTTTTCTTAGTTGCATGTTTGAATTGGTTTTCTCTTCGTGGTTTATTTTAAAAAGTCTATGAAAATCTTGATTACTGCGATCACTAAAGACAGCAGCATTGCGATGTTTAACTTATGGTGAAGTGCTAACTTCTTCTTTTGCTTCATCTCTTCCATACCTTCAACTTTTTAAATTGATGTTAGGAAATTAGAGAGAATTAGAAAAAATCAAGACTTACGACACCTAAGACGTCTCACCGACACAATGAGACATTAATCACCACTGAAAACCAAACACTTAAAAGAATATGTTTTAAATCATAAATGAAGTACGTACACCTTCATATATCATAAATGAGCCAAACAATAAATAGATTCTACAATGTTATGGGTATAAAAAAAAGGTCAGAACCCTTTCGGATTCTGACCTTATATTTCAAATTATTATATGCCTTAAGCCAATTGTAAATTTCTAAATTCACTTGGTGTCATCTCTGTTCTTAATTTAAAAATTCTATTGAATGTTGCTTTAGAATTGAAGCCTGATGTTTGTGCGATATATTCAATTTTATATTCTTTATGCGCTTCATCTGCCAAAAGGCGTTTTGCTTCTTCTACCCTAAAATCATTAATGACATCGTAGAAGTTTTTACCAAAAGCATGATTTAATACAAAGGACATCCTATGGCGAGTTAAACCAAACTCTTTAGCCAAATCAGGTAAAGTCAACTGATTATTTAAATAAGGCCTTTGGTCTATTAAATATGCTTTTAGCCTATTCGCTTCTTCTTCTAATTCATGATCAACCTCTTCTTCCAAACGAACATTTTCGCTTGTCTCTATCAATGAATTATCACTAAGCTGAGTAAATATTTCTGGTTGCTTTAGTGCATAATACGTAATGAAGTAGGTTACTCCAACTATCGATAAATACAAAATCTGATAAGATCTAAAATGATAATCTTCTTTGCCTAGTAAATCTAACAAAAACCCAGAACTCCCTAAAAGCCAAAGACCTACATTCAGTAGTATTAAATTCTTCAGCCATTTCAAGGTATGAGGTTCTGTATCTGATACTAGATTTTTTATACTCTTTTCGTAACTCTTTAATAATTTAATACTCAATGCCGAGTAGATTAAACCTTGAACTGTCGGTAGTATATCTGAAAATAAACTCGTGAGTTCTAGGTATTCATACAACTCAATAGGAGATCTTTCAAATAGTAATAATCGTTTTTCTTCAGTAGATAAGATATAGTAAGGGATATTCAATATTACATAAATGAAAGACGGTAAATAATGTAATAATGAACGACTTTCAAATCCATTCCCATCTTTTGTAATCTGCTTTACATATAAATAAATAGAAGGGAAAAATGCTCCGACAAATACAGACCCAATTCTAAAAAAATGGGGATGATCATACCAGAACTGATTCGATTGAACAGCAAAAGTCAAACAACAAATCGACCATGATAACGTCATGACTGATAGTATTCTGTTAGGAGTTCTGTTGTTCTTACTTGCAAATAAAAAGCACGTCATCACAAGAGCTTGGAAAGCTCCCATCATGAGTAATGATTTATAATAATCCATAACTTAATCAGATAAAGTGGATTTTGATAATTTGTAATTAACCCTAATTGATGGTTGTCATAGGGATGGTTAATAAAGGTTGTAATTAATATCTCAAGTTAGTTGATAGTTACACTGTAAACACTTACAAGACTGGTTGGTGTGAGCTTGTTATCACACAAAAACCAATAATATTTGTCAAAAGGAAAACTCGAAATAGAATAGTCACAAATATTAAAAATAAATTACAAAATACATATCTGTACCGAAAATAGCTTTCACAAAAGTTATCATCTTATTTGGAGAACGGAATAAAATAAGCACTAGGACATATAATTTCGGAATAAAAATTTACTGTTCTTAGAGTTGCTCTAAGAACTCATAAATGAAGTAGAGAGGCGGACGCAGTTCTTCAGACTCGACTTTATGTGCATTTTTTGAGTCTAAAGACTCTTACTCCCATCAATCAAATTAAATAGCTTCGCAAACTCTAAGGATAGTATTACTCGTCTTATTTTGTCTTAGTACTTAACTACTCTTGAATATAAAAAAGGGAAGCCTGCAAGACTTCCCTTTTCTAAAACTACCTTCTCCAATGCGGTAAATTCTTTCGTTCTTCATCAAAGCTTTTCCACCTTTGCTTCACTAAAACGTGAAGCAAAAGTACAAGTGCCATTCCTACCACAAAGACAGGCATTGTAGCATAGCCTAAAGTTTGGTTAAAAAACACGATAAATGAACCGTAAACTAGACCAAATAGCATGTCTATCGCTAATTTCTTCTTTGCGGAAAATTCTAGTTTTTTATTGCAAAAAGGGCAGGTTTGTGCCACACGAAATGCATAAAACAGAATATTCCAAAACCACCTTTTTGATCCTCTCTGATCTGCTTTACAGTCTACTTGTTGTTTAGCCATTTGGTATATGTTTTTTTAGATAAATAACAGATCTCCTAATTCATTCAATTTCCCGATCTCAGTCACACGTATATCAAACTGATCTAGCTTTAAGCCTTTTGTTGCGTACTTAGAAACATAGATTTCTCTATATCCCAAACGTGCTGCTTCTGAAATCCTTTTCTCAATATGGTTTACGGCTCTTACTTCCCCCCCCAAACCTACTTCTGCAGCAAAACAGATTTGAGAAGAAACAGGATAATCTTCACTTGAAGAAATTATGGAAGCACAAACGGCTAAATCTATGGCAGGGTCTTCTACTTTTAATCCTCCCGTGATATTAAAAAAGACATCTGAGAAATTGATTTTATAGCCAGATCTCTTTTCCAATACAGCCAAAAGCATATTCAGACGTTTGCTATCGAAACCATTGCTACTACGTTGAGGGTTTCCATATACCGAAGGTGTTACGAGTGACTGTGCTTCTGCCAATAGCGGTCTATTTCCTTCTATGATCACGCCAATTGCAATACCACTTAGGGTGTCATCTCTTTGTGAAATCAGAATTTCTGAAGGGTTACTAACTTGGCGAAGTCCGTTGTTTACCATTTCATAAATTCCAATCTCAGAGGTAGAACCAAAACGGTTTTTCACTGTACGTAAAATACGGTAACTCATATGTCGATCCCCTTCAAACTGAAGTACCGTATCTACCATATGTTCCAATACTTTCGGGCCCGCAAGATTTCCATCTTTGGTAATATGCCCAATCATAAATACAGGTGTATTCGTTTCTTTTGCATATCGGATCAACTCAGCGGTACACTCTTTTACTTGAGAAACACTTCCTGCTGCGGCTTCCAATAGTGAAGAAGACAGTGTTTGAATAGAATCTATAATTAGTAAATCTGGCTTTTCTTCTTCAACCTGTGTAAATATCTGCTGCGTATTCGTTTCGGTAAGAATAAGGCAACTTCCACCTTCTTTATCAATTCGCTCCCCTCGAAGTTTTATCTGATGAGCACTCTCCTCTCCCGACACATAAAGAACTTTCTTAGTAGGTAAACTTAGGGCAATCTGAAGCATGAGTGTAGATTTACCGATACCCGGCTCACCACCAATTAGTACAACCGAACCCGGCATAATACCTCCACCCAAAACACGGTTAAGTTCGTCATCAATTGTAGCTACACGTTCCTCTTCTTCAATTGCGATGTCTTTAATCAGAACAGGCTTTCCAACTTTTTTTGTATCACTTACAAACGCAGGACTTTTCCAGTCTCCTTTTTTTTGAGTACTGATGTCTTCTATTACTTCTTCTACAAAACTGTTCCATGCTCCGCAAGAAGGGCATTTCCCCTGCCACTTAGCTGACTCTGTTCCGCATTCTTGACAGAAAAATGCTTTTTTTACTTTCTTCGCCATAAAATCTACCTAAATCAAGAAAAGCAAGACAAACTGCCTTGCTTTCCAAATTTACATATATCTCAGAAAATATTCTATCAAAAATACAAAAGCTGATCAAGCTAACTTCAAGCCGATCACAGTCATATCATCCCGTTGCTTTTCTGTTTTCATAAAATCTTTCATTTCCTTTTCCAATTCTTCATGTATCTCACTCATCAATTTATCTGAATTCATCTCCAAGAAATTTTCAAAACGTTTACGTCCGTACTTCTTACCATTTGCGTTATTCTGATCTAATACGCCATCTGTCAGTAGAAATATAGAATCGCCTTTCTTTAAATCTAAAGTAGAAGAAGTAAATTCTTTTGTCGTCTGAACATGCCCTCCCACTCCTTTTCGTTCTCCTTTCAAACGTTCTAGAACATTCTTTTCAGAGTTATATACATACAAATCAGATTTAGCGCCTGCATATTTCACTTCAAACTGTTCGCCTTCTTTTTCCTCAATACGAATCAGTACCATATCCATCCCATCAGAATTATTACTTTCTCTTTGCTTTAATCCCGATCGCACTTTTTGATCTAAAAGTTTAAGAATTTCATTAGGCTCATAAGAAAGTTTCTTATCTAAAACCTCTTGAAGATAAGCGTAGCCCATCATCGACATAAAAGCACCCGGAACACCATGCCCAGTACAATCTACCGCAGCTAAAAAGGTATATTCTTTATCCTTGACTTCAACTTTTTGGTACCAATAAAAATCGCCAGATACGATATCTCTAGGCTGATAATACACAAAGTATTCTTGAAAAGACTGTCGGAGATCTTTAGCCATCGGGAGAATAGAATTTTGCAGCGTCTGTGCATATTCTAAACTATCTATAATTTGCTTTTTTTGGTATTTTACTTCTCCGTAAGCCATATCCAAACGAGCATTCATTTCTTGAAGTGAAGACTTCTGCTTACGCACACGCTTCCAAAGAATTGACATGGTCATAAAAGCTGAAAACATCACCAAAAATGAGAGTAAATAAGTATAGCCTTTCCTTCTTGCAGACTCAACCTCAGCTTCTTTATCATGCAATTTATTCTCCATTACTTCTACAATTCGCCTCAGAGAAGAAATCATATGGTTAAGAGATTCATTATTCTTGTCGTTTCTATTTTTGATATGGACTAACTCTTCATTGAGCGTACTCAGCTCTCCTTTATATTCCTCAATTGTTGCTTCACTATCCAAAGAGGCTACCTTCAAATTTGCCCACAACTTGAAAATATCTTTCTCTACATCTAGTACATCCTGATTTTCTTGTTCTAGTTTAGAAACATCGAATACCGATTTATACAACTGACCATCTAGATAATCCCTTTCTATGAAAACGGTATCTGGCGTACTTACCTCTATTGTCTGTTGAGCTAGCTGCTCCTCTTGCTTTTCAACGGTTATAATCAATCGATCTAAAATTTCCTCGTAGTCTACATTTTTGATGGTATAACCACTCACATCTATCATTTCAGTAGAAGCATAAAAACTTCCTTTCAATGGTTTTTCAACTTTGATATTTCCTTTTGAGGAAGACAAAAAGTACTCCCCATCAAACAAGGTAAACACATCAGAAATAGCCTGACCGCCTTCATCTATTAAAGCTAGATTAACAGCATATTTCTGCTTTTCTTCAGAGACACTTATTTTAAAATCAGAATGTAATCGATCCTGTTTGAGTGTAAAGCTTTGCAACTCTTTTCCAGGCACCCCAATCTCCCAATAAGTTTCTTGATTATGATTGGCATCAATGATAGTATCAAAAACACCGAAACCATTAGTAGTCATATGATGCCTATTTCCATCTGCACTTATGGCTTCAACTTTCTGATAGATGTAAGGTTTCACTCCATCAATTAACACGGTTCCACTTAGCCTGAAATCTGATTTAGACTCAAGTTGGATACGCATTACATTATTGTAGATTGACCATGTTTTAACGTCTAAAGACTTATCATCAGACGCTACAACTCCAGGCAACATCATCCCTTCTCCTTTATGGAAAATGAAACGCCCTTCTTTATCTGCTTCTAAAGTTTTACCATCTATCAAAATCTTTGCATCAGACTGTAATTTATTTTTATGATAAACCTCAACTAATAACTCATCTGATTGCATGCTAATTAATTCACTTTCTTGATGGTCTTCTATCACACCTTCTTCCCCTACTATCAGACTACTTTTCTCATATTCTGAATTAAAAAGTCTTACGGCTATTCTTTCAATATTTCGTGAATGAAGCTTATCATTTATGTTTACCGCATGAAAATTGGTTTCTTCATCTTTCA
Organism: Sediminitomix flava; assembly: GCF_003149185.1. NCBI lineage: Bacteria > Pseudomonadati > Bacteroidota > Cytophagia > Cytophagales > Flammeovirgaceae > Sediminitomix > Sediminitomix flava. Next base: position 1,359,505 of record NZ_QGDO01000001.1, read on the forward strand.
CTGTCGTAAATGAAAGCTCAACACTACAAAGTTCTTGGTAAATGATTTTATTGTTCTTCTCAATGGTAAAAGTAAAACCCGTATCAATCGGTACTACTGCTTCATATTTCCCATTATGATCTGTTCTTGTTTCAAACACTTTTCCATCACCTTGTATTCTGATGACTGCATCTGCAATATTCTTTTGGTACTTATCTGTTACTTCTCCTTGTATTTTTACCCTTTTAAAGAAAAAGCAATGGTATAAATCTAACAGACCAAAGCCTCCAACTCTATTGGAAGAAAAATAAGCCATATGCCCGAAGTAGTTGAAATAAATATCATCAGCAACAGAGTTTATCGGGAATCCCAAGTTTACAGGTTTATTCCAAGTGTCTTCTTTCTTATTATATGTTGCTTTAAAAATATCAAAACCGCCGAATGAGTTATGCCCTTTTGAACTGAAATAGATTGTTCCATCCTTGGTCACGAAAGGTGCATCTTCATCTAGTTCTGTATTTAAAAGAGCCAAAGAAATAGGCTCAGACCATTCATTATTTTCATCTTTCTCGATATAGAAAAGGTCAAGATCATTATTTTCACCGCCATTCAACCTTGAAGCATAAAAAATTCGATTGCCATCTTCTGTGATAAAACAATGGGTCTCATGTGCTGGTGTATTTATTTCTTTTAAAGGCAAAGGTGATCGCCATTCATTTTTATAAAACCTTCTCCGATACAAATCACCATCGTTATATAAAATCAGGTCTGTATCATTGTGTTGCATCTGAACAGTAGCACTATTTCCATCAGACTTTAAACCTTTCATCAACTCTGGCGTATTCCACTGCCCATGCTCATTTTGAGAAGTTGTATAAATATTTTCTTGATACCCTGAATTTTCATCTTTTGACTGAACAGTGTAATAAATTGTTTGATGGTCATTACTAATAATGACACTATGATCGTTTGCTTCACTATTAATCTTTTCTCCTAAATTCCGAATGACAGTTTTATGCTCTGAATCAGACTCTTTTTGAACAGCTTTCAACTTCATATCTAAAAGACTGAAATCACTTTTCAGTTCATCAGAAACATTACTTGCGATTATATTTAATACATCTCTAGAAGCCTTAAAATCTTCAATTAGGAACAGGGCAGAAGCTTTATACAAATAAAAGTGCTCCGTTAACCTCGAACCACTTTTTTCTAATGCTGCTAAATGCATTAAAGCTTTCTTTGCTTGGTTGGTATTTGTATAGCACGAGATCAGCGCATATTTATACTCAATATTGTTGGGATACCGTTCTGTGAGGATTTCTAGATAAAAAGAAGCTTGAAGATAATGCCCGTCTATAATCTCTCTTTCAAATTTCTTCTTTAGTTCTTTATCTGACAATTTTTGAGATCGCGCAAGAAAGGGTAAACACGTTAATAAAATTAGACAGATTAGGGTATGCTTTTTCATAACAGTTGATGAAGTGTAGGTACAGTTTCAGTCAACCGCAATTTATTTTAGTAAGAATTGAGAAAAGGTTGATAGTTATTCAAAAAAACAGGTAAGTAATAAATGGTCAATAAAGTTATGAAAAGGAAAAAATAGAACGAGATGAAATTACATCATCTTGAATCCGATCATTGTCATATCATCTCTTTGCTCTTCTCCCTCCATATATCTATCTACTTCTCGATTTAGAAGGAAATGAATTTCCTTCATCGATTTTTTTGCATGCTTTGTCAAGAATGCTTCCATACGTCTTCGACCATATTTTCTACCCGATTTTCCATTCTGGTCTAAAATACCATCTGTAAGTAAGAAGATTCTATTTTCCGTAGTTATTTCGAAAGTATTTGAACTAAATTCTTTTTCTTGTTGCTCATGTCCGCCAACTCCTTTTCGATCACTCTTATACTTTAATAAGCTTTCAAAAATTGGGTCATAAACATAGAAATCTGTCTTTGCGCCAGCATATTTTACTTCATAATGGTCATCATCTAACTTCGAAAGTCGAAGTAGAATCATGTCCATTCCATCTGTATTTTTACTTTCCTTTTGACGAAGTCCTTCTCTTACCTTAAGATCAAGGTTTTTCAGAATCACATCTGGTTCATAAGAGATTTTCTTATCTAATATTTCTTGAAGATAAGCATAGCCCATCATGGACATGAAGGCTCCTGGAACTCCATGACCAGTACAATCAACTACAGCGATAAAAGTATACTCAACAAGATTCAATTTTACTCTTGCATGCCAATAGAAATCACCTGATACAAAATCTCTAGGCTTATAATACACAAAGCTATCTTTAAAACTCTCCTTCATATTCTCTCCCATTGGAAGGATAGAACTTTGGAGTGTTTGAGCATATTTTAAACTATCTGTAATTTGTTTTTTCTGATTCTGAACCTCTCCGTAAGCTTCATCTAGCTCATCATTGATTGTTGCTAAAGAAGACTTTTGTTTTCTAACTCGTCTCCATAAAACAGACATCGTAACAAAGGCCGTAAGCATGATTAAAGATGCAATAAGGTAATTATAACCTTCTCTTCTGATGGCTTCAACTTCATCTTCTTTACTCACAAGCTCTCCTTCCATGTCATCAATGACCTTCTTCAAAGATGAATTCATTGACTCAAAAGTCACTTGGTCTTGAGCCATTTCACCTTTAATTCGAGATAACTCACTTTTGTACTCTTGAATTGCACTCATATCAGGCATGGAATCCTTCTTCATTTGAGTCCAAAGTTCAAATATTTTAGCCTCTACTGCTGCTTCATTTTGAACTAGAAGCATTGAATCCAAAGCTTGTTGAGACATTTCTGGGGCTTCAGCTACTTCTTGAGGTTTTTCAACACTAATGGTATCATAAACAACAAGTCGGTCTATAATAACTTCTTTCTCATGAGCTTTAGCAACAACGACAACTCTATTGAGTAATTCTTCATAGAATACTTTTTTGATATCATAATCATGAAGAACGATTAGATTTCTAGAAGCATAGAAATTCCCTTTCAGTTCTTTTTCTACTTTGATCGTTCCATCTTGAGGAGTACGATAATATTCACCATCAAAAAGCGTAAAAACATCTTGGATTGGATATCCAGCAGAATCGACAACTGTGAGGTTGAATGGGAACAATTGTTCAATTTCTGATACACTGATTTTAAATTCAGAATGAAGTTGATCTTGTCTTACAGAAAGACTTTGAATTTCTCTTCCCGGTACTCCTATTTCCCATTGAGGTACTTGTTGATCGTCATTCGCATCTATAATTGTATCAAAAACGCCAAAAGTATTTGTTTTAATTTGATGTAAGCTTCCATCAGGCCCCTTCAATTCAATTGAATTATAGACATAAGGTACTTTCCCATCTACTAATATTGTCCCGCTCAATCTAAAATCGCGTCTTTCTTGGAGCTTAATAGTTATAACATTGTCATGGATATACCATGTTTCTAACTCCAAAAACTCATCTCGTACTTCGACCGTTCTAGGAATTGAAATCCCTTTACCAAGATAAAAATCAAACTTTCCTTCATTATCAACATCAAAAGGTCGTCCATCTACATATATCGTCATTGCTTTAGATGGCTCTCCTTTTACAAATACTTCTGCACTGATTTGATTTACTTCCTCTTCCTTTGGAGCAACTTTAAGGTCTAATACATTTTTTTGTGTAAAAGCTTCTGGAATTGAACGCTTACCAACAATAAAATCACTGCTTTCTTCCTCAGAATTAAAAAGCTTGACGTGCATCATTCCCTTATCTTCCACAAGAGTGGCGGTATCATCTTCACCTGCTACATTTACGACATAAAAGCTCTTTTCTAATTTTTTAGAATCAGTAAAAGATACTTTAATCGCATATTCTCCTCTATGGAAAATGGTATTATTTTTTTCAATAGTGATTTCAAAATCATTGTCAATCGGAACCACTAGCTCATAGTCTCCATTTTTATCTGCTAGAGTTTCATAAAATTTCTCTTCACTTTCTAACCTTACTTTAGCAAAAGGAATCGCTTTTTTAAGTCTATTCTGTACTTTACCCTTTACTTTTACTCGACTGAAAAAGAAACAACGATAGAGATCTAACAGCCCTAATCCGCCATTTCTGTTTGAAGAAAAATAGGCAAGTTTTCCATGAAAATTGAAATAAATATCGTCTGCTACAGAATTGACAGGGTAACCCAAATTGACAGGCTCATTCCATTGCTTTAAAGAATCATTATACGTTGCTTTGAAAATATCGTAACCACCAATTGAATTATGCCCTTTTGAACTGAAGTAAATGTTACCTTCCTCATCAATGAATGGGGAATCTTCATCAAAATCGGTGTTTAGAGTTGTAATTGGGATAGGCTCACTCCATTCATCTTTTTCATCCTTTTCGATATAATATAAGTCTAAATCATCTGTCAACTTATTATTCAATCGAGTAGCATAATAGATTCTGTTTCCATCATCAGTGATAAAACAATGCGTATCGTGAGCAGGGCTATTTACTTCTTCAAGAGGAATAGGTTCTCTCCATCGTCCTTTATAAAATCTTCTTTTATATAGATCACCATCGTTGTATAAGATAATTTCTGTATCATTATTTCTGGCCTGTACAGTAGCATTATTCCCATCAGACTTCAAGCCTTTCATATTAATAGGCTCAAGCCATTCGCCATCTTTTGTCTGAGTTGTCGAATAAATTTTCTCAGTATAACCATCAATAAAGTCTTTCGATTGAACGGTATAATAAATCGTTTGATGGTCGGTACTCATGATCACACTATGATCATTGGCCTCACTATTTATATCTTCCCCCATATTTCTTAACACTACTGTTTGGGGATGTTTATATTCTAGCTGAGCTCTGAGGATTTGTTCTTTTAGTTTTTGCTTATTTTTTACACCAGGTACTTTTGTATTTTTCTCTGCGTGTTCAATATATTTTAATGCTTGCTCAAATGCTTCCATTTGATGAGCGGCTAAAGCTCTATAGTAGTAAAAGTCTCCATTTGAAGAATAGGACGTTCTTTCAAGCTCATCTAATAATGGGATAGCTTTTTCGGCTTGGGATGTTTCTAGGTAAGATAAAATCAGAGAATATTTATAACCGTTATTCTTAGGAAATCTTTTCACCAACGTCTCTAGATAGAAAGCAGCCTGAAGAAAATGTCCATCTGAAAATTCAGCATGGGACTTTTTAATCAATTGCTTACTAGATATTTGTTGACTAAAAACTACCGAAGGAAGAAGCCAGAACGATATGATGAATATAATTTTCTTCATGTATTCAAGCCTAAAAAAAGGCGTTGATAACTTGGGTTACCTTAAAAAAATCGATAAAAAAGCAACTATTAAGTTAATTGAAACATTTACAAACACAATTACAAGAAGTCGTTTCAAACTACGTTATAGCCAATTGTAGTAATAATAGGTAAATAGATTTTCACTGCTTGACTACAGGTTTTTAAATATAAAAAAAACACGACACTTGTTAACTATTGTAAAGTTAAAAAGTCTTACGCGTAAAAAAAATCTCGTATTAAATTTATTACTTTTTCTGTACTATTGCCAACATAAATTGGATCAATTTCTGAAAATTCAGTTTCTATAAATAGATAATACTCAAAATCCGAAATATTATATTGCAAACTCAATTCTTTATCTAAATGACTGATATTGTATCGTATAAAACCTTCTTCTAACGATTTGTCATATTTCTTTACAATATCAAAATGAAGTTTTGAGAATACCGCCTCTAATTTTTCACTTACCAAAACTTCTTCTTTCAGAATATGACTATTTTTTGTCAATAAATAATTCAATACATCTTCAGCTAAATCGAAATATTGAATTCGTTCAATTAATTCATCAAATGCTACCCAAAAGACTTTTTTATAATGATCATAACCAATAGCATATACATGAGGGCAGTTTCCTATTTCTACTTTTAGGTAAAACAAGAAAGGAAGCGATATTACATGCTCTGATTTATTAATGAGATAATCATAAAAGAAACGACCATTAAAGTGTGGATGGATATTCGAAAATTTTTGAAATAGTAAATCTTTCAACTCTAATAATTTCTCTCGAATAACTTCTCCTAAAGTTTGAGTAAGATCAATTTCGCCCCAATTAAACCATTTATCTTCTTTCCATAAATAACCTTTTACCCCCGTAAAATTCAATTTATAATCAAATAAAGAAGGACGATCAAATACATAGCCGATATAATAGTATTTAAGCCCATTTTTTTGAGCATACTCTATTTCCTTCAACATCGTATAAATCCCTAAACTATCCCTATGATATGACTGATCATAAAGCCCTAGAATACTATACATAGATGTCAGACCTTTATCAAAAAAACTACAGGCAATCAATTCCTTGTCTTCATTTAACAAAACAAGTTCCTGTGTATCAATTGGTAGTTTAAACCCATCTATAGGTGACTCAAAAAACCATAAGATAGAATCGGACTGGAAATCCTTAAACCTAACCTTGTGCTGTTGGTATAAAGCCTCTTTTTCTTTATTGATGACCGCAGATCGAATTATGGTCTTATACTTCTTATCATTTCTTCTTAATAGCTTTCGTTGACTCTTACTGAATTCAAACTCAGCTATATTAATTCGAAGGGGGATTATGGTACAGAGTTGGTTGTCATAATACACAATTTCCAACCGATTTAGATAACCTCCATCTCGGGTTCCTCCAGAGGCAAGGAAGTCATCTAAATCTTTGGGTGTAATATGAATGGGTTTATACAATTCGGCTATCATAATATTCGGTTAACCGTCTTATTGACGTTGGGCTGACACAGTAAAGAGCTTATTACCCAGAAATAAAATTTCCTCTTTACTTTCTAAGTGATAAGCCTTCAAAGCTTGGGTTGAATCTAACTGTACCCAAAAGCTTTTATAAGATGAAAATAATTGAAGGTCTTCAAAAATCTGTGCCTCAATACGAGTAATATGATTATTTTCTTTGAATATGGAAAGTTGTCTTACTTTTTCTTTTTCAGATTTGGCTACATAGTCAACTTGTTCTTGTGTGTTGCTTTTTTGTTCGTTGATCTCGTAAGCGCCTTTCAATATTGGTTTATTTATATCAGCTTGTTTTATGAAACTAATTTCTTTTTCCCAATCTATTTCGGCTTTAGAAACTACCTTCTCTTCATTATTTACCGTCAATTTATATTGAAAGCTATCATTATCATTTTCCAATTGAGAGGCTAAAGCATCTGTAAAACTGATCAAATCGAAATGTATTTCCTCTGTATTTTTTTCTGTCTGTAATGGGGCATTACAAGAGTTTAGTGAGAAAAGTCCAATAAGTATAAATGGGAATAATGTTGACTTCATGAATCTGGCGTTTTGTTCTAATTTTTACGTACCCGCAAAAATAAGGAAGATTAGGAGAAAAACACTTCTCCTAATCTTCCTTCTTAACTTATTTGCCAACGCTGTAAAATTCGTATCATCTCTCTTCTCAGTGGGCCTTCTTCATCGGGTTTTGAAATCACGGCTCCAATGATTGGAAGAAAATTTTCTTGGTAATTCAATACCCACCTCGGTCTACCATGATAGGCATCTGGACAGAGTAACCATAAATAATCAGGTTTTTGTATTTCTGCTCTAGCCCCAGAAATTCTAAGACAAGTATAGTATTTGAATGCCAACTCTTTTATATCATTTTCTACGACTGTCTTGGCATTTTTATATTTCGCATCCATGATGGCATAACGAATATCTCTGCCTTTTGAAAGTTCTAACACATAATCGGGAGTATAAACTTTACTTCGCTTATCGACTTTTCCATGAAGTACTAGGTTTGTCTCTTGCGGATAAGTTGTGATTCTAGGATTGAAAATAAAATTCAACATCCACTCATTCCCAACTTCTTTAGAAATAACAGAAAAACATCGGTTCATCAAACCATCATTTTTCTGTTCTACAAACTCACAATTTTTATCAGCATAATACTCTTTTAAAAGGTCTATAATCTGATAGAAATTAAATAGCTCATAGAGTTTATCTAAGAAATTGATATTGAAGAAGAAGTTGTCTTCTGAGTCACCCAAAGAAACACTTCTCAATTGTTGAATCTCAGAAAATGCTTTCCAATAGTGTTTATTTTTCCTAAACTCAGGAGTCACAACCCCCGACTCATTTCTAGCTAAAACACCTGGAAAAGAGCGCTGATATTTATACTTCAGATTTGTCAATTTCTTCCGAAGTAAATCAATCTCATCATAAGCTCTACGAAGCAAGATTACTTTAATAGCCTCAAAAGACGCATATACATTCTCATTATCAACTTCATTTGGTTTCTGAAATTGTTCTTGAAGAATAGTCTCCATCTGATTGATAAACTCATTTACAAAGTCAAATGAACCTAATATCAATTCATTCTCATAAGTTCTCAGATTCTTGGTATACTCTTTTGTTGCTATTCGATCTATAATCCCGTACTTGTGTCCAATTTGAACAGCATTCGGGTCATCTCTAAAAGCTGGATCAAAAATAATTTCATCCAGATTATTCAACAACCAATCAATTCCCTGACTATCTATATGATGAGGTTCGTAAGGTCGGACGGTCAGAACTTCCTCTTCAAATGCTACAGGGTGGAAATCAAACTCAGGATAAAGTGCTTCCATTACATCCACAAAAGAATGTAACCTATTCAAGATTTCCTGTGAAAAAGCTGCAGGAGGATCTGAACTACCGCTTCCTTCATTTTCCCCTTCTGACAAGAATTTCATCAAAAGAGGTTTATTCTTATCATATAGGTATGAAAGCAAATATTCAGCCTCACTCCCTGTAATTTTTGATGCATCAACTCTTACATAGTGCGCTGCATCGCCACAGGTGATCTGAATGAAACCTAGATTATTAGAGAAGTACTGAAAATAATGTGCTTTAATACATTTCTTCTCTGGGATATGTTCTATTAAATCATCTTCAATTTGTTGATCATCAATATATATTGAAAAATCTGTTGGTCGATTTTCATAATAGAAATCCAGCTCATAAAAGAAATGTTCTAGCACTACCATTTCCCCCCCAGAAGGTACGATTTCTTTTCGTACCTCATGAGGCGGAGTAGGTGATCTTTTAAGCGTGAAAATCCTTAATTTCATCGATCAAGCATAAAGTAGTTGAAGTAATTGTGTGAGTAACCTTCTCTTTCTCCTTTCTCAATAATTTTTGATAAAATCTGAGAAGCTCTCGAATCTTTCAATGCAAAATCATTGATGAAATCTAGAAGATTACGAAGTGTATGTACAGCATGACTTCCTTGAACATCAATCTTTGTCAATAATCTTTGAGCAATACAATAATCTAATGGTCTGAATTGCTCTGCCATTACAGACTGGGCTACATTACAGTAGCTAATAATCGACATTTTTACTCTCGGACTTATCTGAACACCAATTTTACTCAACTGCTTTACAACATAATTGAATTTATCTTCAACCTCTATATCGTTAAACTTGACAGTCTGCCCCCCTGTAACTGTTTTAAAATCTTGAAGATTAAAAAACTGGAGTATTTGCTGCATTGTAATCGACAAAGGCTCTCCTTGATAATCATTGATTGGAGATAGTTGCATATTGGATGGTAAATCAAGACGAATGATATTCGCTCGGTCTAACATTCTAGGAGATAAATCTTCTGTGGTTCGATCCATATTGATCGTACCTAAAAAGCGAAGGTTATTGGCATAATGAATTTCTTCTCCATTCCCCAATTGCAGTACCAAACCATCTTTATTATTGACTACACTATCGGCATGATTGTAGAACATTGCCCAATAATGTTCTAGAGGAGACAAGTTGGCTTCATCTAAAAGAGTATATGCGTATGGTGTATCCCAATACCACTCTTCTTTGAACTCTCCGTCCAATTGCTTCAACAGATCATAAAGCCCCGATGCTGATCTATGAAATCTCTTTGAAATAGGATTTGCAAAACCTACAAGGTCTTTTTGGGACGTCCATCCTCTTGCCACAGGAATTTGTAGCTGCCTTTCTGTAGGTGCCAACATTTGCATCAGCATTCTACACAAAGTTGTTTTCCCTGTACCTGGCAAGCCCCAAAATAGGGTTAAATTATTCTGATGGGTAGAAATTAATAAGTTGGCAATGAAATGTTCTGAGTATTGTCGGCCACTCTGCTGAAATGCTTGATGGGTCAAATTGACCAATTCCTTCAAGTCTTTCACTTTTTCTCCTTCAACAGTGAATCTCTTAGGACGCGTCACACCTTCAGATGCTTCTACTTCTGTACGAGCAGTGATCAGGTCAAAGTGTGTTTTGGTTTTTACCAAATCATGTAAAAGTCTTCCCGTCTGCTGCTGCGTATCTATGAAGTCTTTCTTTAAAAGCTCAATACTTTGCTGAATTTCGTTTTTATCAGTTCGTAAAGATTCGATTTCTTGAGCAATTTCAGCTTTCTTCTGATGAAGTTGATAAACCTCTAACTGCTCTCCTTTTTGCTCCAGCTCAGATTGAATCCACTCTAGCTTTTGTTGACCTTCCTTAATCTCTCGCTCAATCAACTCTTCTCGCTCCTTGCGCAGCTCTTCTCGTTTACTTTCTTCATAAGAAATAAACTTCTCTAGTTCTGCTTTCTGATTTTCTAAAGCCTCATCAAGTTTTTGGATTTCTTTCTCTTCTAGCTTTTTCAGATTTTTCAAATCATACAAAGCCTTCTCCATCTCAATCTTCTTACGAGGAAGCTCTCCAAGACTTGACGTAAAGTATTCATTATTCGCTAAAGTCTGAATGAGACTTTCCATCCCATCATAACTGTTCTGAGTGTTCTCGAAAAGATTTTCAAGACGTTTGAATCTAGACGATACATTTCCAACTTTAGAGTTTGAAGTAATGGTATCCCACAATTCTCTCACACTCTCTAGTTTGTCTTTGTCTGAAAGCTGTGTATTTACCCAATCGAAAAGCTCTTCTCTAGTAAGGAAATCAAGGCGATCTTTTACATAGATTTCTATATCCGTATACGACTTAATAACCTTTCTTTTGGGTCCTTTTAAGTCCGTTTGAAGCTCTAAAAAAGCATAATCAGGCAGATCAAAAACCTCAATTTCATGTCTGATACCACCAGAAACACGTATTGATTTATCTTCAGGATTTGTCTGTAAACCAGTAAAGGGTCCCATAATCACCCCTTCTTCACTCTCAATAAAGAAACGCTTACTTTGCTTTACATATATATCTTGAACGAGATTATAAAAATTTCTATTTGGATAAAATAAATGTCGATCTATTTCTAATCTTCCCTTTACTATATCTATTATGGACTCTTCGTATAAATGATTATTCTTATTATCTATATGGGTGATATACTTCGTTAATGAATTATCTAGATTATATTTTTTATCATTGGTCCATTTCGTATTCGTTTTTAAGTGAGTTATTTTAATAAATTCATCAAAAGAAAAATCAGCTTCTAATATTTGTGGTGAGCTCGCTATAAATATTCTTTCACCTAAACTATTGGTATCTATTTTTTCCCATTCATAACCATCGTAATAAAAAAGTGGAATAAGAAATTTTTTAGTAGAACGTCTATTTTGAGGATCTTGAACAGCAACTATATATTGATCTTCACCAAGCCTTGCCTCCAAATCGCTTGATTTCTGATTGTCGAATACGACTTTGATATTCTCAATTTGCATTTTTTCATCATTTAAAAGTTTAATGTAAATTTAATCCCATCAAGTTAAGCAAGTGGTTTATAAAAAGCTAGAAAGGATTAACATACTTCCACTACAAAAAATTAAGATGAACTTCCTACAAATTGCACCAAAAAAAGGCTAGAAAATCATTGTACTATTTAAGGTTGTTTGAGTCAAATCAGAAAAGAATACCATTCGGTGGTAGGTAGATAAAGTGTTTATAGACAAAAAAACCACCTCAGAATTCTGAGGGGGTTTTCCCAGTTCATTGCAATTTACGTTTCCGTTATTGTTGGAACATCTGTTCCATATCTTTAATATTTTTATTGATCGATAACTCGTTTGTAAATAACTCTTATACTAAAAGTTAAACATCATCTTGACAGAAAACAAATTAAAGTCTCCTATTCAAAAAAGAATTAGCTGAAAAAGATAGGCATTGTTATAGAGGTTGAGCTTAAAAGCTCAGTTCACAAATAAACACAATTATTTATGAACTGATCAAATTTAAGTACTTATATATTAATTTTCAAGAAAATTAACTTATCAACAACATATAGTTTTTGTCTTTATCCTGAATATTACCTAGAATAAACATCAGCTCTTCACAATTCACTAATTATCTGGCTCTTACTTTTGATGTGATTTTGTGAATTTCTTATACAAATCAGGTCTTAAAGTCTTTGTTCTCTCCAAAGATTGTTCAAATCTCCATTCTTCAATCTTCGCATCATGACCAGACATTAAAATATCTGGTACTTTCATTCCATTATATTCCGCAGGTCTTGAATAAACTGGAGGAGCTAATAAATCGTCTTGAAATGAATCAGACAATGCTGAAGTTTCATCATTTAGTACACCAGGGATTAATCGTATGACTGCATCTGCAACTACTGCTGCACCTAGTTCTCCCCCAGACAATACAAAATCTCCGATACTAATCTCTTTTGTAATATGAGTTTCTCGAATACGGTGATCAATACCTTTGTAGTGCCCACAAAGAATCATTAAGTCTCCACCTAATGAAAGCTGATTAGCAGTACGTTGATTAAAAGTATCACCATCTGGTGTCATATATATAATTTCAGCATACTCCCTCTCACTTTTCAGTTTTTGAATACACTTATCGATTGGCTCAACCATCAATACCATGCCTGCACCTGCGCCATAGGCATAATCATCAATTTGTCCATGTTTATTGATCGCAAACTCTCTAAGATCATGTACCACAATCTCGGCAAGCCCTTTATCTTGCGCTCTTTTCAAAATAGAGTGTGAAAATGGTCCTTCCAAAAGACTAGGTACCGCTGATATTATATCTATTCTCATTCCAGAAACTATGCTTTATCCTATTTCATTTAATCATTGACCCACAAAGGTACAAATTTGGAAACGCCAATTCGAAAGTAGAAGGTCTTGTTATTTATATTTTTTCACAAAAACTTCTTTTCCAATTCCTTAGCACTAAACATTGAATAGTTGATAAATAATTGTAATTTATACGTAACACTATGACACTAACGATTCAGCTGCTATGAAAACTAAATTTCTCCTTTTTATCCTACTTATCCCTCTGAGTGCTTTTTCACAAAAAATTGACTTTGTCAAACAACTGACATTTACTGACTCTACAAGAGTTAAGGCTAAAATCCCATTCAAACTGATCAATAACTTAATCATTATACCTGTTTGCATTAATGACTCAGACTCTCTAAACTTTATCCTTGACTCAGGAGCATCCTTTACACTACTTAGTAATGCTGCTCTAGCACAATCTTTAGGCGTTCAAAAGGTAAGGTCATACAGCTTAAAGGGGCTTGGGAATAATTTCAATCTAACGGCATGGACCTCTACTTCTAACAAGGTTGAATTACCTTATATAGAAGGCTATAATCAAGATATTATTTTCCCTGAAATTGACCTTAAATTGGGGGAAAATATGGGGATCCCAATACACGGCGTTATTGGCTATGGTGTTTTCAACGATTTCATTGTAAGGATCAATTACTTCAAGAAATACCTTCAACTTTACAAACGCTCATACTATCAGCAGAAAAAACAAGATAAGTTTAGAAAAAAGTACGATGCATTCCCTATCAGTATTGAGGGAAGAAGAGCGTACATTGAGTCATACCTTCTTTCTAATACAGACTCACAAAGAGTAAAATTACTTATTGACTCTGGTTCATCTCATTTACTTTCTCTTTTTAAAGAATCATCAAAAAACATATCTATTCCTGAGAAATCCACTTATACGTTCCTTGGCACCGGGATTGGAGGTAACATCTTAGGACATATAGCGAAGAGCAAAAGCACCCTTTTCGAAAATATAAATATGGGAGACGTTTATATCTCTTACCCAGATAGCAACTTCATTAATTATCAACTCATTAAAAATGACAGAAATGGTAGCATAGGCGCTAACTTCCTAAGACATTTTGATGTAGTGATTGATTATGAAAGTCAAGAGTTACTGATGAAGCAAAGAGAAAAGTTTCGAGATGTCAACAGTTATAATTTGACAGGCTTAAATCTAATTATGCCTTACCCTCCTGTTCGTTTTTATAGTGTTGAATTTGTTGGAGAAAATAGTGCCGCTGCTTCTGCAGGCTTCCAAAAAGATGATGTGATTCTAGAGATCAATAACAAAAGCACTTTTTTTATGGCATTTGAAGAAGTGCAATCTTACCTGAAAATGGAAGGAAAAAAAGTAAACTTTTTAATTGAAAGGAATGAAAAAAAGGTACTGATAACTATGACATTACCAGTACCATCCACCTAAACTTAGGTATAGATTTTAGAAACTATGACGCTTCACAAAATCTCGAAACGCTTCCTTTTCTGAAGGATTTGTAATTGGGCTACTATCTGAAGTCATCTGCATTACTCCAGTATAGGTTGCCCTAATTTGCTTAGACTCATTGTCTGCCCCTAGACATAATTTTCGGAAGCTTCCAATCCATTGCAAGTGCCACGCTCCATTAAATAGATGATTTAAGGGTGCGATCACATCACACATATCTCCTTCCTGTAAGTGGTTAATGATTCTTAGATATTGCTCTTGAAAAGCATTCGTCATTTCCCCATCTGACAAGACCATTTTAGCAAAGTCTTCATGTAGAAACTTGATTAATTCCTCTTTCTTTTCAAACCATCTGAATCTTCCTTTTAAACTTTGTCCTAATGGAGATTCACCATAGCCTAATAAACCAAAACTGTCATCGTTTATTAAGCCTTCAAATTGAATCTGGTCTAATTCTGAAAAAGTAGAGACTATCTCTGAAGTATTACTCATAAAGTATTTAACCATTGTTACATGACTAATTTAGGAAATTAGACCGTAAATGAAGTAAGGTGTGAGATTTTTTTCTAAAAAAATTAGAAAAAAAAAGATGAGCTTTAGAAGCTCATCTTATTTATGATTCAAGAATCAGTTGACTTAAGCCATTGGAGAATGCTCCAAATCAAATGCTTCAGCTACTGCTTCATATACTACATCACCTTTGATGATGTTCAATCCTTTCTTCAATTCTGCATTTTCTTCACATGCTTTTTCCCATCCTTTTTCAGCAAGTTGGATTGCATAAGGAAGAGTTGCATTTGTCAACGCCAAGGTAGAAGTGTAAGGTACTGCACCTGGCATGTTAGCCACACAGTAGTGAACTACATCGTCAATGATAAATACTGGCTCTGCATGAGTAGTTGCCTTAGTAGTCTCAAAACATCCTCCTTGATCTACAGCTACATCAACCATAACTGTACCCGGACGCATGTCTTTCAACATATCTCTTGTAATCAAATGAGGTGCTTTCGCTCCTGGAATCAATACAGCACCAATGATCAAATCTACATCTTTGATCTCTTTACGGATATTGTATTCCGAAGACATCATTGTCTTCACATTTGCTGGCATGATATCATCCAATTGTCTTAATCTTGGAAGACTCAAGTCCATGATTGTAACATCAGCACCAAGACCTGCAGCCATTTTTGCAGCCTGTGTACCTACAATACCACCACCGATTACAAGAACCTTAGCTGGTTTAACACCTGGTACTCCTCCAAGAAGGATACCACGTCCTTTCAAAGGCTTCTCTAAGAATTTAGCCCCTTCTTGAGTAGCCATACGACCTGCTACTTCAGACATAGGAACTAATAATGGTAGACTTCCATCTGCTTTTTCTACTGTCTCGTAAGCCAAACAAATCGACTTGCTATCAATCATAGCTCTAGTTAAAGGCTCATGAGATGCGAAGTGGAAATAAGTGAAAAGCAATTGATTTTCTCTAATTAGACTATACTCAGGCTCAATTGGTTCTTTCACCTTCATAATCATCTCCGCAATACCATACACATCTTCAATAGTTGGTAAGATTTGCGCTCCAGCCTCTACATACTCAGCATCTGCAAAACCACTACCGTCACCGGCTGTAGCTTGTACATATACTTGATGCCCTCTCTTAACTAGTTCTTTTGCACCACCTGGTGTTAAAGCAACGCGATTTTCGTTGTTCTTAATTTCTTTAGGAACTCCAATGATCATAATGTGTAAATTTAGTAGTTAACCAAATGTCTATACTTAAGAAAAAATCATGTTGTTATGGATGCCTGTCAAATATTTAGACCATTAAAGCTCTTGAAGGTTACTTTTAACGTTCAACAAATAGGTTTTAATGCTACTTAATTCATCAATAATTTCAACCGCTTCTTTGAGTTGGGTTTGTTTATTTTGATACACAGCTTTTGCCCCTTCCATAGTATATCCTTTCTCATGTAAGAGATACTGGACAGTCCTTAAAAGAGTTAACTGCTCTTTCGTAAGCATTTTACTTTTATCTGCCTTAACCTCAAAGTAATCCATCCACCTGAGTAATAGTTCTCTTTTGATGGAGAGGGCATTAGCCGCTTCTTCGATGGAATATATTTGATTCTGCATGCACAAAAGTAAAAATTTGGATGAAAATATTAGAAATTATTCAAGAAATAATCCCAGTTGTGTGAAATTAATTTTACACTTGTTTAATTCATATTAATAGATGGGTAAAATAGTACATCAAAAAATCGCTACAATGTGCCTTTGAATTTGTTAATCAGCGTTTTTTTATCCTTTTTTACTTAGCATAAGAGCTTGTGGAATTCTTTTTGCTAGACCTAATCCATAAACTAAAATCAATATCCATGAAAAGATTGCTTATTCTGGTATCCATTATCGTTCTACCTATTGTATTATTTTCATCATGTTCGAAATACAGTAAGAAGAACTCAGCATATTATAACTCACAACGTGCGAAATATGAGGTTTTGGATATGCATGCTGGTTGTCCTCAGCTCAAGAAAAGATAATCTCCACTCGAGTCACAACTAGTATCTTCATAGAATCCTTTTTTATTCTTAAATGAATAAGAAAGGATTTTTTAAATCAAAACAGAATTAACAGATACTTTTGTCAACCCGTATTTCTTGATTAATTTTACCTTTAGTATTTTGTTTATAGAAGAAATTGAAAAAGCATGTACAGAGATTCTATGCAAGAAGAAATAGACGTAACGGATATTAAGAGGCTGACCCATTTCATTGAAAATAAGTATGATTATGACTTTAATAATTATGCTATTTCTTCCTATAGAAGACGTGTTAAAAGGGTCTTAGAACTCTACAAATTATCCTCTGTAGATGACCTCATCAAAAAACTAACCGCTAGCCCATCATTTTTTCAAGAGTTTGTTTCTGAAATCACAGTAAATGTTACTGAAATGTTCAGAGACCCTTCATACTGGAAACTTTTGAAAGAGGATGTTATTCCAGAGTTATTCAATCAACAAGAACGCATAAACATCTGGCATGCAGGATGTTCTTCTGGTGAAGAAGTTTTCACAATGACCATTCTTTTGGAAGAAATGGGACTTCTTGACCGTTCTTATATTGTAGCTACCGATATTGATTTATCAATCATTGATAAAGCCAAGCAAGCTTCAATACGTTTGAAGAACATGGAATTGAATCAACAAAACTACGAAAGGTACGGAGGTAAGAAAAGTATCTGGGATTACTTTACTCAAGAAGGAAATTACGCTAAATTTTCACCATCGTTATTGAGACACACTTCTTTCCGAAAGCACGATTTAGTTAAAGGCCCTGTATTCTCTAAGTTTGACCTCATCCTTTGTAGAAATGTGATGATTTACTTCAATCAGGAATTACAGAACGATGTGCTGACAAAACTGCATGAAAGCTTGTTTAAATATGGTGTTTTGGCTGTAGGATCGAAAGAGTCTTTAATTTGGTGTGATATCTCTCATAAGTTTATCATACTTAATAACGAAGAGAAGATCTATCGTAAAATAAAAGAATAGAGTAAAGTATTAATTTATTGGTAAAAGGTAGAAAAGAGGAGAATGAGATATCAATTATCTGACAGATATAGAGCCATTGTGATTGGTGGCTCTGCCGGTAGTTTTCAACCCATTACAAAACTATTGTCAAAATTACCCTCAGAGTTTCCTCTTCCTATTTTCTTGTGCTTGCATAGATTAAAACACGTTAGACATGGTTTCACTGAAGCTTTATCTATAAAGAGTAACAAAGTCATAGAGGAACCTAATGATAAAGACCCAATTAGAGCTGGAAGAGTCTATTTAGCTCCAGCCAATTATCACCTTCTCACAGAACCCAATAGACAACTATCCTTGTCTACAGAAGAAATGGTGAATAATTCAAGACCATCTATTGACTTAACGTTTGAATCTGCAGCACACACTTACGGAGATCGATTAATAGGAATTCTGTATTCAGGAGCAAACAGTGATGGCGCTGAAGGGATGAAGCTAATCAAAGCTTTAGGAGGAATTACGATTATTCAAGACCCTGAAGAATGCATGATCAATACTATGCCCTTAGCGGCTCAAAATAAAACCCAAATTGATTATTGTCTGGAATCGGATGAAATCATAAACTTTCTATTAGAATTACATAAATACTATCATTTATGAAAAGAAAACAGTTTTGGATAGGTATGCTATCCCTGCTATTTGCTTTGCTTTCTACCTATCTCACCTTTCAATTCTTTTCTTTTCCTGAAAATGTTCTTCAAGAAGTCAATATTACCAACCACAGTACCATTGAAAAGGTAAATAATATCTTCCGCTTCGACTTCTACCTACTGACTATTGATGCCTTACTTCTACTCATACTCTTATATATACTCTTCTCCGCTAGTATGAGTCTGAAGAAAACCGAAATCATTTATATCCCAAAATATTACGGCAAGGCCGATATCGAAAAATACCAACACAAAGAACAACCTCTTGATCGAAAAATAGATACCTTCAAAAATGAAATTGAAGACTTAGATCAATCCTTACCGTCAGAAGATCAGTTACAAAACATTCTCACCCAAATCTGTCATTTTAATGATGCAGTATCAGGAGCATTTTACCAAGCCCAGAATAATGACAAGAGACTAGTCCGCTTTATGTGTGGATTTGCCTTTTCCATTCCAGACTCTCAGTCTCTAACTTTTGAATTTGGCGAAGGTTTGGTAGGTCAATGTGCCAAATCAAAACGACCTATTCACCTCAAGAATATATCTACAGAATACTTCAAAATAATATCAGGCTTAGGAAGTCACAGCCCTTCGAACCTCCTAATCCTTCCTATACTAGACCAAGAAGAAAAAACACTTGGAGTATTAGAACTTGCTTTCTTCAATGAATTATCAGACGAAAACATAGAATTTATAAAAATTTGTGCTTCGATTATGGCAGAAAAGCTAGAAGCTGATTTTACAAATTCACTTGACTAAGGATTTTTAACCCAAACTATATATGTTCTTCTCTACGCTAAAGATCAGAACCAAAATCACTTCAATCCTTCTTCTATTAGTAATACTTTCTGTTTTTTCCATTAGCTACCTCTCATTCATCCAAACGAAGGTTTCAATTGAACAAAAGTATGCTGAAAGTTTTGAAGTCATTAGCAATCTTAAAACTGGACAAATCAATAAGCGATTTGAAGACTTAGAACATCATCTAAAGTTTATCTATAAAAGCGAAAAAGTTGTCCTCAGTGCGAGAAAGCTTAATATGATGAGCTCATTCAACAGCTCATTATACAAAAGTTTGAAGCATAAATTAGACGCTGAGCTTATTCCAAAAGCCATTGTAAACCGATTCAGCAATATTTTATTAACTGATAGAAAAGGAAAATTATTATACAATAGCTACAAACCACCTGTTGGAATGAGTTTAGGAGAGGTCGATAAAAAAATAAAACAGTTTCTACCACTAGCTCAAGAAGAAACTTATTACAGCAGACCGTTCCCTACTTCAAAAGGAGTGTCCATATTCATTGTTTCTCCTCCCATAAAAAATAGAGGACTTTACCTTGGTCACATTATACTCTTATATAATCTTGAAAAGAATATTTATCCTATTCTTGAAGACAGAGTTGGCCTAGGTGAAACAGGAGAACTGTTATTATGTAGGATGCAGTCTGAAAAAATTGCTGAATATATAAGTCCTTTACGTCACAGACCCGAAGCAATTCTCTCTGAAATGGTTTTAATGGGATCTCCAATTTCTACTTCTGTACAAAAAGCCTCACTTGGAGAAGGAAAAGATTTTGGATATGACCAAGATTACAGAGATGAAAAAGTATTGAGCTATTGGAATTACATACCAAGTGTTAAATGGGGGCTAGTAACCAAGATTGATTACGCTGAAGTTAAACAGGGGCTAGACAAACTCTTATTTACCTTCTTACAATCCGCTTTTGTTATTCTTATTATATCCACAACGGTTTCGTTACTCTTCTCAAAATATATTACAACTCCTCTTCTAACACTCAAGAATAAACTTAAACTTGTTGCAGAAGGAATATTACAAGTAGATTTCACCAACGATCAGTTCAGTAAAGATGAAATTGGTGAAATGGCAGATGCCCTCAATGATCAAGTGGTTGCGATTCGGAAAACAGCAACTTTTGCTGAACAAATCGGGCAAGGTCATTACGACGCTTCCTTTTCTCCTCTTAGTGAAAATGACACTCTCGGGAATGCATTACTGAGTATGAGAAATAGTATTCAGGATGCTGATAAAAAAGAAAAGCAAAGATCATGGATTGTGAGCGGAGTTGCTGAAGCTGGTCAAGTTCTAAGGATGCACAACAGTCTAGATGAAATTGGAGATGCTATTATTGGTTTTATTACCGAAAAAATTGAGGCTATTCAAGGCGGTTTCTATACTACCCAAGAGGCTGAAAATGGGGATGAAGTACTGCAACTAAATGCAACTTATGCATTTAATAAGAGGAAACACTTGCAGGCTAATTTTAGGTTTAAAGAGGGCCTTGTTGGTCAGGTTGCTGCAGATAAAAAAACAATGCTCAGAACAGAAATCCCTGAAGGGTACACCTATATTAGTTCGGGTATAATCGGAGACCAAGAACCACACTGCTTACTCATCGTTCCCCTCATAGCTGAAGATAAAGTTTTTGGTGTCATTGAATTATTAGGACTTCATCAATTTACCGAAACACAGATTTCCTTTGTAGAAGAACTAAGTATTGTATTAGCGAGAACAATTCACAACTTGAAAAATGGAGAAAAGACAATAACCTTACTCCAAGAATCAAGAAAGATGAGTGAAGAATTGCAGCTACAACAGGCTACTCTTCAGCAAAATGCTGAGATTATGTCGACCACTCAAGAGCAACTTCAAAAATCAAATGAGAAGTTAGAACAACAAATTCAATCATCAAATAATGTCAGAAAGAGGATGCAATTACTGCTTGAAAATGCATCTGAGATTATCACCATTTACGAAACTAATGGAGCTATAAGATATATAAGTCCTTCGGTCTACCCTATCCTTGGCTTTACCCCAGATGAGCTTATAGGAAGTAATGACTTGAAAAATTTACATCCTGACAGCTTGCCAATTTTCAATTCTTTCTTTGAAAGATTATTAGAAACACCATCTCAAAAACTATCCATACAATATGCTTACACTCTAAAAAATGGTGAAACAGTTTGGTTAGAGGCTACAGGGACAAATTTATTAGATGCCCCTTCAGTACAAGGCATCCTAATCAATTCTAGAAATATTACTGAAAGAAAAAAGGCTGAGAAAGAAACTAGAAAGCGAAATCAGATGCAATCGCTTTCCGAAAATTCCAAAGACCTAATTCTAAGAATAAATACAGAAGGTGAAATATATTATGTAAACCCTGCTGTAAAACAGTTCTCGGGCTTACTACCTTCAAACTATTTAGGTAAAAACTATAAGGAAACAGAATTTGAAGAAAGGTTTAAAACACACCTAGAAAATCTACTTGAAGAGGTAACCTCTTCAGCACGTACATTTCAAGATGAACTAGCCACAGATACTACGAATGGTGAGAAAATCATGCAAGTATTTGGTATCCCTGAGTTTAATGAAATAAAAGAGATAGAATCTGTGCTAATTACAGCTCATGATATCACGGAACGTAAAAAGGCTGAAGATAAGATCTTTGAGAATAATAAGAAGATTCGAGAAAGTATCAATTATGCGCAAAGGATTCAGTCAGCAATTTTACCAACTATAGATAACATTAAAGAGGAGCTAGAAAAATCGTTTGTATTCTATAAACCTAGAGATGTTGTCAGTGGAGACTTCCCTTGGTACATGAAACAAGGAAATACTTTATATCTGGCTGTGGCTGACTGTACTGGACATGGTGTACCTGGTGCTCTGATTTCAATTATAGGATTTTTCTTACTGAATCAGATCGTAAAATTAAACCCAGATGCTAGCCCTGCTGAGATTTTATTCCAATTAAATGAAGAAATGACAAAGGCTTTAAAACAAAATAAAGAGTCTTCAACACGAGACGGCATGGATATTGCCATGATAAAAATGGACAAAAGCAATAATTACATTGAATTTGCTGGTGCCCATAGACCTCTTTATCATTTTGACACTGAAAAAAGAGAATTAAACCAAATAAAAGGAGATAGGTTGTCTATCGGAGGAGGCTTCTATAAAGAAGGAACAAAGTTTACTAATCATGAAATTTTTTATCGTGAGAATGACGAAGTATATGTTTTTTCAGATGGATTAGCAGATCAGTTCGGCGGAGAGAACAATCGAAAATTTGGGCCTCGACGAATACGAAATATAATTACACAACAAGAATTCAAAGACATGAAGGGTGCGAACGAAACTTTTCAGAAGAATTTTGAAGATTGGAAAGGCAATTTCAAGCAAACTGATGACATTTTGCTCATTGGATTTAGATTTTAATAAGATTGTCTTTTAATTAATAATAGTTAAATTTATATTTCGACTCGAATATTCCCCATAGAATAAAATTACACCTAACTATTTCAACTTTTTAAAGAGAGAAACTAGGAAATACCATTGAATTATGAAATACATATATGACTTACATAAAACAATGCTAGACCAAAACCTCATCTTAGTTTATGAGGGTGAATTTACACAGGAGATCACTAAATCTGTTTTGGCCATGGCCGAAAGAAATATGGAATCTCATGGGGAAGCTTCTAGTATTAAAAGAAAAGTATTCAACGTGATGGTTGAGTGCCTACAGAATATTTGTAAGTACGCTCAAAACCTAGAAGATGAAAGAAACATGGTTAACAATGCCATCTTTATGATTGGTAAGCATGACTCTGAATATTTCATTTCTTCTGGAAATGCGATTCCCAACGAAATGGTTGAGAATATTGCAGGACGACTTGAAAAGATCAATGCTTTAGACAAGCAAGGATTAAAAGAATATCATAAATTTGTGCTTAAGAATGGTGAATTAAACGAGAAAGGTGGTGCCGGTCTTGGTTTTATCGATATGGCTAGAAAATCTGGAAAGTCATTGAAATTCAACTTTGAACCAATGAATGATGCACTTACATTCTTCTCTTTAACCACTACAATTCCGAGAGTTGCAAAGAGTAAAAAATCAATTAAAGAAACCGAGGCTATAAAATAAATTGAAATGAGAGTATTAAATCTTGCTGGCACTGAAGATACTCCTAAAATTGTATTGGATAAGGATAACGGTGTTTTTGAAATTTCAGGAAGGTCACTTCCAGAAGATTCTGCAGAATTTTTTCAACCTGTGTTAGACTGGATTGATGAATACAGACAAACATCAAACACTGAAACACGTTTCATGTTTAAGTTGGAATATTTCAACACTGCATCTTCAAAACTAATTTTAGACATCTTGTCTAAACTAGAAGATATTGATGGTACTACTATTGTTTGGCATTTCCATGAAGACGATGAGGACATGGAAGAAGCTGGAGAAGAGTTCTCGGATCTAGTTGATGTTCCTTTCGAATTCGAAACTTATTAATCAAGTTTTTTACACCTCCAATTTTACTTTCTAAATAGTGATTGGAGGTGTTCTTTTTCTATTGAAAGAGTAATCTCTGCCCTCCCTTAAAAAATATCTAGATTTAGTAGCATTTTTATTTCTTAATCCACAATAAAATTACCATTCCATACATTATTTATAGGAGTTGTAATACTGGACAACTATTTTCTAATTTACTGTAGCATTACACTATGAGTGAAGAAATATTAAAAGCCTTAACACAGCTTTTTGCAATCATATCAAGTCAAGACGAAGGAGTAAGTGAAACCGAAAGAAATTTCGTGATTGGATTCTTTAAACAAGAGCTTGATACGCGTACCGTTGAAGAATATGTTGCTCTTTACGATAAATTTATTGCAGACGAAGAGAAGAGAAAGGAACGTAGAAGAGCAAAAGCTGCGAAGAAGATCCAAAATGCAGAAGGAGAAGAAAGCAGAAAGGTTGAAAAAAATGTAAACGTACTTAACTCTGTACGAACTCTTTCACTTTGTAGAAAAATTAATGGTACACTAACTCAAAAACAAAAAGTTATTGTACTAGTCAAACTATTGGAACTTGTTGCTTCTGACCGTTCGTTCACGCCACAACGTATGGAAATCATTCATACAGTAGCGGACGTCTTTAACATCCCAACAGTTGAATTCAAATTATTAGAGAAATTCGTAATCGAGCCAGACTCATCTGAGCTTGACAATGAAAATATATTGATTTTCGACGAGCAAAAACCTGCGGAGGATAGTAAAAATAAATTTATCGACTCAGGTTTACTTGACGGAGAAATCATCTTTGTAGCGGTCAAAAGTGTAGGTCTATATTTTACTAAATACACAGGTAAAGATACGATCTACCTAAATAACCAACCGATCTACAAAGATAGCATCCACCTATTTGCCCCAGGTAGTATATTCCGTACACCTAAAGGATCTCCACTTTATTACAGTGACCTTGTTGCGACATACAATAGTGATGAAATATTAGGATCTGTATCATTCAAAGTAGATGCTCTTGAATATACATTCCCTAATGGCCACAAAGGACTAAGAGGTGTTACCCTTGAAGAAAAATCTGGAGAACTTATTGGTATTATGGGTGCTAGTGGTGCTGGTAAGACAACACTACTTAATGTGCTTGCAGGTTTGGAAGAACCTTCTGGAGGTTCTGTAAAAATTAATGGGTATAACATTCATACTGAAGCAGATCAAATTGAGGGTGTTATCGGGTACATTGCTCAAGATGACCTTCTAATTGAAGAACTTACTGTTTTTGAAAATCTTTATTACAATGCTAGACTTTGTTTTAAAGATATGCCTGAGGATGACCTCAATCAAAAAGTTGATGATGTACTTTCTAGCCTTGGACTTGATCGTATCAAAGACTTGGTAGTAGGTAGTGTTCTTAACAAAAAGATTTCTGGTGGTCAGCGTAAACGTTTGAATATTGCTCTAGAGCTTATTCGTGAGCCTGCAGTAATGTTCGTCGATGAACCTACATCAGGTCTTTCTTCAAGAGACTCAGAAAACGTAATTGACCTTCTTAAAGAATTGTCTTTAAAAGGAAAACTCATCTTTGTTGTTATTCACCAACCATCTTCAGATATCTATAAGATGTTTGATAAAATGGTGATCCTTGACACAGGAGGCTACCCTATTTTCAATGGTAACCCGATTGAAGCCGTTACTTACTTCAAATCTAACTCTGGTCAAGTAGATAGTGATAGAGGACAATGTTACACTTGTGGTAATGTAAACCCAGAACAAATTTTCAATATCATCGAAGCGCAAGTGGTTGATGAATACGGAGAATTTACCAACAAAAGAAAAGTCCTTCCTCAAGAATGGAATAACTTATATAAAAAGAATATCAATATTGAGCCAGTCGAAGAGGTAACGGATATGCCTCCTAAGACGCTTAATATTCCTTCTAAGCTAATGCAAGCTCTGATTTTCACTACAAGAGATTTTAGAGCGAAAATTAGAAATACGCAATATATGATCATCAATCTACTAGAAGCGCCACTTCTTGCACTTCTTTTAGCTTGGATTATCAGATATATTAGTGATGAAGAACCAACATATTTCTTCAAGTACAATGACAATATTCCATCATATATTCTGATGTGTATTGTAGTCGCACTATTTATGGGACTCACCGTCAGTGCTGAAGAAATCATTAAAGACCGAAAAATACAGAAAAGGGAAAGCTTCCTTAACCTCAGTAGAACGAGTTACCTTTCATCTAAATTGGTAATTCTTTTCGCACTTTCTGCCCTACAGTCCTTTATGTTTGTCGTAATAGGAAATGCCATTGTAGGAATCGAAGGTTTAAACTGGATGTACTGGTTAGTCATGTTCTCTGTTTCTTGTCATGCTAACTTAATTGGTTTGAATGTCTCTTCGGCTTTCAACTCGGCAATTACCGTTTACATTCTTATTCCAATTTTGCTTATTCCACAGCTTGTACTTTGTGGTATGATCTTCGATTATGCAAAACTGAATAATTCTATTAGTGAACATGCCAAAGTACCTGTATTTGCAGATGTGATGGCATCAAGATGGGGATATGAAGCTATAGCTGTTGAGCACTATAAGAGCAATAAATATGAAGCTCCATTCTTCGAGTATGACTTACAAAATAGCCATAGTAACTACAAAATGTCTTACTGGACATCGGAAGTAGAAAACCTTCTAAATGAAGCAATCGATTATTCGATGAATTATAGTGATTCTATTGCTCCAGAAATACTAAGACGTACAGATATCATAAAGAGTGAGTTGCTAAAAGACCCATTCTGTAAAGAAGCTATCGGAGAGGAGGCTATCAATGCTTTATTTAAAGAAGAAGGTAGTGCAATCTCTATTGAAGAAGAAAATGTTGTCAGAGGATATATAAATCAAGCATATCAATTCTACTTGATTCAATATAAACAAGCACAAACATCTAGAGATTCTGTAGTAAAAATTGTCGAAGCAGGTTTACCAGAAGATGTAACGCTTAATAGTCTGAAGAAAAATCACTTCAATGATAAATTACATGACTACATCACAAACAGAAGTAGTTTTGATATGACAGTCATTGAGAATGAGAAAATTGTTCAACTTAAAGACCCTATATTTAATATCCCTGAGGCTAATAATGATATTTTAAGTTATAGAACTCATTTCTTCGCACCATTCAAATATGCGTACGGAACATATGTTGACACATTAACTTTCAACGTATTATTTATTTGGACGATGACTTTATTACTTTACGTTTCACTTTATTTCGAAGTATTGGCAAAATTTGTACGATTTTTGGAACGTGTAGGTAGAAAACTATCAAATGATAGATAACATTAATTTTTTGAAGCAAGAATAACCAATTATAAAGAGATCTAAGACATGAAGAAAAATGTATATGCATGGTTGTTTGCATTCTTAATTGGAACATCAGCCAATGTTTTTGCTAAGGATATCGTTGATCCTACTGATCGTCTAGATAAGAAAGCAACGATTGAAGCTCCTACGCAGGATATTGACATCATCAATGAAGTGTTACAATCGATCCCTTCACCATTAGAGATCTCATCACTGATCAAAGATGAGAATGCGATTTATAACAGAAGCACCCTTAGTGTTGCTTCAAATGTATCTCGTTACAATACTCAATTTAAGAAGGCACTTAACCTTGGTATCTACGGTACTGACCTTGGATATTCTAATATCTACGGAAAAACTCAAGATGCTCTTTCTTATTTGAATTCTGTACAAAAACTAGCAGAAGACTTAGGAATCGGTCAATTCTTTGACTACGAACTCATCAAAGAATTAGCGGAAACTTCTAATATCGAAGAACTTGTTCTTCAAACTACGCTAAACTTTGAGAAAATCAACTTCCACTTAAGAGAGCAACGTAGAGAAAATATCAGTTTACTTAGTTTAACTGGTGGATGGATTGAAGCAGTATATCTTACAACAATGGTTAACCAAAGATTGAAGAGTGCTGTTCTTAATGAAAAAATTGCCGATCAGAGAATTGTTCTAGACCAATTATTATTGGTTCTTGATGCATATAGTTCTAAGCCTGACTTTCCTGAGCTTATCAGTGATTTGAATGAGCTGAAAAAGGTTTACGATGCTATTGAGATTGAAGAGATTGAAGGTGAAACAGTTGCTAAAGAGGTAGATGGAATTCTAGTTGCAGAATCTTCTACTGTTTATAATGTAAAAGCTACTGACGCTGACATTCAAAAAATCTCAAGTTTGATCAAATCTATCCGTAGTAAGATCATTCAATAATTTTTTGTTTTATCTGTGAACCTAATAATTTGAATATAAATGAAACATTCACTCATTCTATGTTTTGCAGTTATTGTAGCATTTTTTGCTAGCTCAAACGAAGCAAAAGCACAGTGTAATGCTGAACAATATGTAACCAAAAGTATGAGAGCCTTACAACCAGGCTTCCAATTCTCAAAAAGCTACCGTATAGACGGTAGAAGAGGTACAAGAAAGAAAATTGAGTACACTTGTGTATTCGCTAAAGATACAAACTACCAAGTTACTGTTCAGAGTAAAGATGGTTCTGCGAAAGGAATTGTAAGTACTTTGTACAACAACAAGAGAAAGAAACTTATCTCTAGTTTTCACAATAAGAAATTCCACTCTACGTGGACTTACAAATGTACGCAAACAGGTATTTACTATCTTAGCTTTACTTTTGTAGATTCTAAAAGTTATTGTGGAGCCGCAGTACTTGGTTTCAAGAGATAATAAGGATATTTATTTCATTCAAAGCAGCTCTATTTCACTAATAGAGCTGCTTTTTTATTTATACGTTCTATTGCAATCGACGCTTTATGATCTAATTCTCTTTTATACTGATGCTCCTCTATGTTTAAAACATACTCGTAATAATATCTAGCTTGTGCGATATTCCTCTCTGAAAACTCATAATACTCACCAAGCAGTAAAGCAGAATTTGCTGGATAATATTCTTTGGAGCCTAGTCCAATCGCCAATGTATTTTTATAAAGTGCAGTTGCCTTCTCAATGTCACCTTTTTCATCTAAAATACGTGCTTTTCGATAAGTATATTCAATCATAGTCTTTAATGGCAGCTTCTTTTCATCAAGCTGATTAATAACTTCTAGCGCTTTCTCAAAATTCCCTCCATCAAAAAGTATCCTAGACTCGCAAAGCTCTTTGTCTCTAAAGTCAAAAGTTTCTGAAAAATTCTGAGCATATCGATCTACAGAAGTTATATCATTGCCATATTCAGAAATCATATCAAGGTATCTCCTACACTGCTCATCATTCCCCTCAAACCAATACGACAATGCGATTCTATACAATGCATCCTTTACATACATCCCATACCTATTTCTATCGAAATATGATATAAAAACTTTGCGAGCTTCATTATAGTCTCCTAACATAAAAATCAGATTCCCCTTCAAGTAGGCTGAGATTCCATATGAATTATGGAAGTTATACACAGAAGTGTTCTTCACCACCTCAAGAGCTTTATTTTGCTTAAGGGCTATAAATGCAATTGTAGTTTGAAACACTAAAGGGTATGTATTGAACTTTTCTAAATCGAAATACTGTAAAGCCTTATCTTTATCATATAAAACAAAAGACTTCAACAAAGAATAATAAAGTACGGCATCAGAATTGGGTTCTTGATCAATGACTTGCTCTAGGTATTCTACACCTAATTCTTTATCTCCCTCTAAAGCTAACATAGAACCAATCCATTTATACTTCTCTGGAATAGCAGATAAAACAGTTTGATATATTCCTTCTAATTTTTTGAATGCTAAATTATCTTCTAGATTAGCCTTTCTTAGCTTTCTAACTAGATTATAGCTCTTCTGAAACTCTAGGAATGCATAAAAATAACTCTGATATCTCAGTAAAAGGATGCTACGATGTAATCGTAATTCAGACTCTAATAAACTTCGTCGGACTGAATCTTTAATATCTTTGGTTTTATAAATTAGATCTTTTATTTTTTTATCAGTCTCATTATTCAAGTCTTTATCTGCTTTTAATATCTCACTCAAAAGTATATTCAGACTACTCAAATACAGTTTATCGTCTAGTTTTATATCTGTAGTTAATACATTTCGTTCAACTTCAATAAATTGAAAATTGTATATTTTATCTAAAACTATTTTTGAAGTTAAACCCTGAACATTATTGATATTAAAATTAGTTTGTGCTGAAGTTTTTATAACATTTACCCCTAACTGTAGGTTTAAAAGTAGTATCAAGATTATCCTATATTGCATTTACTCATATCTTTCCAAGTGAATCTATTAGCTAAACTTTTATATTTTCACTCAACAAGTTTTGTTTTACAATCGAAATAAATGTAATATACTCTTAGGCATACCTAATTACATAATTTCCTGACTAAAGAATCCCTTTATGAACACTAAATATTTAATAGAAATAGATTTACCAGAAAACTTAAGCGATCAATTCGAAGATGTTCTTACTCTTCATCATCACCGTATTGAAGAGATGATTATGTCAGGAACTTTGGTCAGTTATTCTGAATCATTTGAAGACAACAAAATATGGTTAGTATTTGAAGCTGAAGAAAAAAGTGAAGCACTCGAATACTTATCAACATTGCCGATCATTGACTTTGTAGAGTTTGATATATTTACTTTATCGGTTCATGAGCAAAAACCGATAGACATTCCTAGTTTTTCACTTAACTAATTCGGAATAAAATATAAGTATTTCAAGAAATTATTGAGCTCACATACTAACAGGGTCTGGTTTTTGCTAAATCTGTAACAAAAAAAGGATTAATTGATTTATAACCTTTCATAAAAATGAGATTTTTTTTCTTTTTGATAGGTACTATCTTTCTCTTGGGTATAGGAGAAAAAACACTAGCACAAGTGGAAAACAACCCGTTCATAATGAAATCACCAAATTATGAATTGGTCTACACTGAAACTAAATTTGATGAAATAGAATTCCCTGTAAGTGAAGTTGAATATTTGACTATAGGTGGAGATAAAACTTTTGCAGCTTTTAAGTATAATAGCGGAGGACAATATTCTCAAACACCTAAAGCAAAACAAATTCTTTATAGATACTTTGAAAAGATAAAGAGTTTGAGAGGTCATACTTTTTTTAAGGGTGAAGATGTAGCTACATTCAATGTTGTTTCTAACGAGAAAGAATATTGGTGTGTAATTCAAGTGTATGATGAAGGAGCTTCTTATACGCTTTCTGTTCTTGAAAAGAAAGATTTCCAAGGTGCAAAAGATTCACAAAGTTTACTTGATAAGCTAACTAGCTCAGGTGAAGTTGACCTTTACATTAGCTTCTCTTCTGGTAGTGCAAACTTGTCTGAGAGTTCACAACAGATCATTGAAGAAGTTGCTAAATTTATGCGTAAAGTCCCAAAACTTTCTATTAGTATTGAAGGGCACACAGATAATGTCGGAGACCATCAGGACAACATGACCTTATCTGAAGAAAGAGCTAAGTCAGTAAAAAGAGCTTTAGTGCTACAAGGTGTTGACCCTAGTCGTATGCAGACAAAAGGTTGGGGAGATACTCACCCTGTCGCTCCTAACGATACAAAAGAAGGACGTTTGAAAAACAGACGTGTATCTCTGATTAAAATAAACTAAGAAGATATTCTTCTTGAAATAAAAAAGCCATTGTAGTCATACAATGGCTTTTTTATTTTCTGATTGAAAATTGACAAACTCTAAACTTTAGTTCTGTTAGTTACAAAGAAGTATCAAACGCTTAATCGTCTAAAAAATCAAAGGCTAACTTAATACACACTCTCCTTCCTTCCCTTTTAGAATTACTCATTTTAAAACTAAAGACTCTTCTTCTCGACTAACTCCCATAAAAAACACCTCTTAGAATGAGATTTCTAAGAGGTGTTTTATTTAACGGTAGAACACTCTACTCTATTTATTTACTTGGAATAACTTCTACCCCTTTCTCAAAACCAAATAGATCTTCTACATTTAACTGCTTCACTTCGCCATATTTAGCTAAGACATCCATTTTCAATTTATCCTTGCTACCTACTACCGCGATATTATACTTTTTCCCTTGAATAAACTCTTTATGGAAAGCCATAACATCATCCATCGTCATATTACTGGCAGCTTCATAAATATCCTTTCTGATATCTTTTTCAAGACCTTTTTTCAATGCATTTTCATAATTGAATAAAACAGCATCTCTCATTACACGCTCACTCTCTAACTTTTTAAGTAATGATGTTTTTGCCATCTCAAATGCCTTTTCTTCTTTTGGAGGATTTTCCAACAGACTAGTCATACCTTCCATTGCACTCTCTAGCTTATCAGCTTGAGTACCAATGTAAGCAAACATATAGTCATTATTTATTTTCTCTGATGCTACAGCGTACTGAGACCATACTGAATATGCTAAAGCCTTAGACTCACGCATTTCTGTAAATACAATAGAACTCATACTTCCTCCAAAGTATTCATTAAATAAAGCTGCTGCTGCTTCACGTTTAGGATCATATCCTTCTGCTTTTGCTAGGAATATCACCTCTGCCTGTACCATATCATAGTCTACCCAGAATACTCGTGGAGAAGCCATATCTAAGGTTGGAAAAACTTTACGTTCTGGTAAAGAAGCTACATCTGTAGGAACTTTATGAAGATCTTTAAGAACTCCTACCAACTCATTTTGCTGACGAGGACCATAATAAAGAACTTTATGTTCCATACTCGTCAACTTATGAAGAATATCGGTCAACTCTTCTGCTTTTAGACTTTTCAGTTGCTCATTTGAAAGTACATTCGTTAAAGGTGAATGAGAACCATATTTCGCATAAGAGTTCAACCCTGTGAAAAGTATCGAACGTTTGTCTTTTTGTGTATCTTCTCTTTTCTTGATAATTCCTGATACCATTTGACGTAGAGCTTCTTCATCTCCAACAGCCTCATTAATTAGTTTTTCAAAAAGAGATACAGCAGCCTCCATATTTTCATCTAAACCATTCAATGAAATATAAACCTTATCATCTCCAGCATAAACATTAAAATTACACCCTAGTTTATAGAATTCTTTCTTAAGATCTGCTGAGCTCATTCCAGGTATTCCAAGATATTCCAGGTATTCTACTGCAATTTTCAAGGTTGGATTATTATTGCTACCTCTATCAATCTGATAGTATAGTTTGAAAAGGTCATTCTCGTCATTTTTCTTAGACCATACAGGAATTTCCTCTCTCACATTACTCACAGCCACATCTTCTTTATAGTTTAAGAATACAGGCTTAAGTTGTTCAGCAGGCTTGTTGATCAAGGTCTTCAAGTAAGCTGATTCTTTATCTCTGTTCAGTTGTACTTGTGTGATTTCTGGCTTTTCAACTTTTTGCTTATTCGGATCTTCTCCTGTTCGCTTATAAGCTACCACATGATTCGTATAATACTTATTAGCAAAGTCAATTACATCTTGCTTTGATAATGATTTCATCTGATTAATATCATCGATGTAGTCAGACCAAGCCAAATCGTTTGTAAAAGCATCTACAAAAAGGTGAGCTCTTGAACCATTATTTTCTAACTCTCTAAGCTTGCTGATCTTAAAGTCATTAACAATAGCATCAATCAACCAATCTTCAAACTCTCCTTTTTTTACTTTTTCAATTTGCTCAACTAGTAAGTCTTTTACTTCTTCTAGACTCTGACCTTCTCTTGGTGTACCCGAAAAAACGTGTACTGAGTGATCATTACTATCCCAGATATAACAAGAAGGGTCTATCACTTTTTGAGATTGCTTCAAGTTCAAGTCAATTAAACCCGCAGTAGCATTACTCAATATCATATCACAAAGCTTTGCTGTCACTCTTTCTTCAGACATATTTCCTGGGAATTTGTAACCTAGAGTCACAAACTCAGCATTAGGACCAAAGACTTCTATTTCTTGATTTGAAGCTAAAGGAGCTGAAGGTTGAATTTTGTAAGGAGTTAACTCTTTCTTCTCCCACTTCCCAAAGTAAGTATCTATTTGCTGGATTGTTGATTCATAGTCTAGATCACCACTCAAACAGATTGCCACATTATTAGGGATATAATACTTATCGAAGTATGCTCTGATTTTAGTGATTGAAGGGTTTTTAAGGTGATCAATAGTTCCGATTACAGTTTGTGTTCCATATTTATGATCTGGGAACATTTTCTTTGCAAGACCTTCATACACTTTCCAATAATCATTATCTAATGATCTATTTTTCTCCTCATAAACGGCTTCAAGCTCTGTGTGGAACAAACGATTCACAATCATGCTAAATCTTTCTGATTCCAACTCAAGCCATTTGTTAAGCTCATTTGACGGGATGTCATTCACGTAAACCGTACGATCTTCAGTTGTATAAGCATTAGTCCCTTTAGCTCCAAAATTGGAAACAAGCTTATCATACTCGTTTGCAATAGCATAATTGGAAGCTTCATTACTCACCTTATCAATCTTTGAATAATATTCTTTTCGCTTAGCAGGGTCTTTAATCGTTCGATACGTCTCAAACATTTGTTCAATACTGTCTAAGAATACTTTTTCCTTTTCCCAGTCTTGAGTACCAAACTTTGATGTCCCTTTAAACATCATATGCTCAAGGTAGTGAGCCAAACCAGTTGCGTCCACAGGATCGTATTTCCCTCCTGCTTTTACAGCAATATAAGTTTGTATACGTGGAGAAGCATTGTACTGACTGAGGTAAACCTTCAGCCCATTTTCTAGGGTATAGATTCTAGCTTTTAAGGGGTCATTAGTTACATATTCATAACTATAACCATTGACATCTGTAGCCGTTTTTGTTTCAAAGCTACTCACACTGTCTGAAGTGGTAGCTTTATCACAACCGACAAAAAACATGCTCATCATAGCGATGAGTAGTAGAGTAATTTTTTTCATTTTTCTAAAAAATAGATAGTGACTATTCTAGGTTGGTTAAGTTTAAATTAGGGAATTTGTTGTGATAAAAAAAGTCATTATATTAATAATAATGAGATGATTACAACTAATCAATAACCCTTTACTATAACTCAAATGTCAAAAATTAAAGAATACACAAACGGTGAAGTTACTATTGTATGGGAAGCTGAAAAATGTATTCATTCAGCGAAATGTGTAAACGGACTCCCTTCTGTCTTTAACCCTGATGCTCGCCCATGGATTACCCCCGAAGATGCTAGTTCTGAAGATATAGTCGCTCAAGTTAAAGTTTGTCCTTCTGGTGCCTTAAAATATTATTGGAATGATGGAAGAAAAGAAGATGAAGCGACTAACGATGAACTGACTAAAGTTGAAGTATTACCTAAAGGTCCTCTTATGGTTCATGGAGAACTAGAAGTCACGCTTCCTGATGGCACGATAAAACGAATGAATAAAATTAGTGCCTTTTGTAGGTGTGGAGCTTCTCAGAATAAACCTTTATGTGACGGATCACATTCTAAAGTTGATTTTGAAGATTAAAAAATACAATCTGAAATGAACAAGGCTACCCTTCAAGTTGAAGGGTAGCCTTGTTTACATTATCCTGATGAGAGTGATATTTTATATAAAATTTCGCACCTAATTCCCTAAGCAGTTACAGGAATTAGATTGAATTTGATATTTACATCATCTGCGTACTCTTCGCCACTCTCAAGCATATCAATATCACTTTCTTCATAGTACCAGTTGATAGTAACCTTACCATTGCTATCTGTTTGGTAATCTTCAAGCATAGTCAAAATCTCAAGAAAACGTCTTGACGAACTCGTATTGAAGTAAGACATTTTGAAATTGAACGTGATTTCACGCTCAGGGGAAGACAAATACTCTTTAAGCCATTCAAACACAGGTTGAAAGAACTCAATTGTATATTCATGATAAGATTCTCCCTCTATTTCAAGAACATTTGTATTAGCATCAAAGTCAATGCGTGGTATGTATGTAGAACTTTCGATGTGGAAATTTTCCATAATTCTGCCTTTTATATATTCTTGTTCACTCTAACGGTAAGTGTAAAAAATGATAATTTATCATCAACTTGCTCCACTCGGACATCGATTGGGTTCACAGATTTACGAACCATTTCAATGAAACCTAAGTTTGCACCTGGTTTATTCTTACGTTGAGGAGCTCGACGTTGTTCTTTATAAAATTGTTTTAACTCTTCAGGAGATAATTGATTAATGTAGTTCGCTCTTTCGATCATTGGTTCTACTACATTATTTTCAACATAATTTCCTGAACAGATGATATGATGTTCTTCTGACTCTCCTATAGCCACAACACCTATACCAATATCTCTTTGTTCTTTTTCAGAGAATACCTTCTCTGCTGAATAATGATGAATGTTTTGAGCCATCTCAACAACCAAACCAAACAATCGTTTACTCAAGATACGGCTATCTGGAGCATTCTTTAACGTATGCCCGATCAATGACAAAACATCTTGAGAGAACATCCCTTGAAATGAAAGAGATAAACGATGTGCTCCAAGTTGTTCTTTAAAAGTTTTGAGACTAAAAAATTCTCTCTGTGTTTCTTCTAATTGCATAAAGCAAAAATTTTATTGTTCCCAGCAAATTAAAGACTTACTACCGTCACCGACATTCAATATTATAATATTTTTTTATATTTCTCAATGAGAGTATCTAGTAGAATAGCATTTTTTATGCCAAATGTTAGATAAAACTGAGAAAATAAGAGAGTTAATCACTTTATTTTCTTTTTGGTTCCCTAATTCAGACACAATAACTACAAATGTAAACTATTATATGAAAACCTTTAATAAAAAATTGATTTATACAGTCTTTTTCAGTTAGTAATATTGAATGTTAACCTCTGAATTTGCATTTTTATTTAGAAAGCTGTCTTTTTGTTCTAGCTACAGAAATAGCTCATCCAGAAAAAAATAATTGTATATCATATAAGAGTATGAAAACAAGTAATATATTCTCCATCAAAAAACTATTCCTAATCGTAGCCTTCTCACTCATAGGATTACAACTACAAGCTCAAGGAAAAGTTGAATTTGAAGAGGTCTCATTTAATTTCGGTGATATTAAAGAAGAAAATGGACCTGTAACACACATTTTCAAGTTTAAGAATTCAGGAAATGCTCCTGTTAAACTTACAAGCGTAAAAGCTTCTTGTGGTTGTACCACTCCGAAATGGACTCAAGATCCTGTTTTACCGAATAAAGACGGAGAGATCACTGTTTCATACAATCCTAAAAAACGTCCAGGGGCTTTTACGAAAACGATAACAGTAAGAAGTACAGGTGACCCTGAATTAACAGTGTTAAGAATAAGTGGTAAAGTATCTCCTAGTCCTAAAGGGCCAAAAGATATCTACCCAATGGAAATCGGTAATCTGAGATTTAAGACAACTTACATCTCTTTCGGAAAAGTTTTCCATGACCAATCAGATACTTCTTCAACTGTGCTTTACAACCAAGGTTCGCAACCTATCAAGATTGATATGGAAGCAACAAAATTGCCTAAGCATCTTACTATGACTAGCGAATCGGATGTAGTTGAACCGAATAAAACACTCCGATTGAGTTTTAAGTATGATGCAGCGGAGAAAGCAGACTGGGGTTATGTTTTTGATCATTTCAAATTAGTCACAAATGATGCAGAAGATGCTGAGAAAAGAATAAATGTAAGTGCTCACATTCAAGAGAACTTCTCTGAGGTAGAAGCGAGTACTGCACCAAAAATTACTTTCAGCGAATTAAGACATAATTTTGGTGATGTTGCTCCACGAAGCAAGAATCACACAATGTTTAAAATTACGAATGAAGGTGAAAGTGTTTTACTTATTCGTAAAACAAAAGCATCTTGCGGTTGTACAGCTACAAAGCCAAATAAAACTGTTTTGAAAGCTGGTGAATCTACAGAAATAGAGGTGACTTACACTGCTGGTTCTCATCCAGGTAATGTAAAGAAAAGCCTTACAGTAATCTGTAATGATCCTAAACAGCCGGAAACAACTCTATGGATTGAGGGTAATATAAAAGAAGGTGGAAAATAAGGTAACTATTCTATCATGAAAAAGGCTATCTGTTTCCAGATAGCCTTTTTTATTTTCAAAATTATTGTGTCTTCTGATTAGTGGGGAGATTGAAAATTAAGTTTATGAAAGCACAAATTTCCAAGTACGGAGATCATTATAAAGCAAATCTCAAGCTGGCTTTACCAGTTATTATTTCACAAGTAGGGCAGAACTTAACTGTAATTGTAGATAATGCCATGATTGGGCATTATGATACTACGTCTTTAGCTTCTGCTGCATTTTCATCAAGTGTATTTCACATTTTATTTGTATTCGGAATAGGATTCTGTATTGGCTTAACTCCATTGGTCGGCGAATCAAATGGAAATAATAAAGGAAGTAAACTCTCAAAGTTATTCAGACATAGCTTTGCCTTGAATATTCCTCTATCTATTATTCTTTTGATCGCATTTCTAATTATTCAGCCTTTGCTATTCCACATGGGGCAACCTGCTGATGTAGTCAATCAAGCTTTACCATATTATAAGTTACTATCATACTCTATTATACCATTATTAGTCTTCTTTACCTGTAAGCAGTTTGCCGAAGGTTTATCGAATACTAAGCCAGCTATGATATTTACGATCTTAGGTAACTTATTAAATGTCGTGTTGAA
Organism: Sediminitomix flava; assembly: GCF_003149185.1. NCBI lineage: Bacteria > Pseudomonadati > Bacteroidota > Cytophagia > Cytophagales > Flammeovirgaceae > Sediminitomix > Sediminitomix flava. The sequence goes on from NZ_QGDO01000001.1 coordinate 1,398,236, forward strand.
CTATATGTTCATCTACGGAAACTGGGGAGCACCAGAACTAGGCTTAGTCGGTGCAGGTATTGGTACATTGGTCTCAAGGATCTTTATGGCTTTAGGAATGGTGCTATATGTCTTTTCGGCAAAATTCTTCAAATCCCATATTGAAGGGTTCTTCACTTGGGAGTTTGATAAGGCTACAATTAGTCAAATTCTTAAAGTAAGTATTCCTATTGGACTTCAATTTGTGCTAGAAGTAGCTGCATTTGCTATTGGAGCTATCATTGTCGGGCAAATAGGAAGTATTGAATTGGCAGCACATCAAATCGCGATGGGTGCAGTAAGTACATCATTTATGATGGCACATAGTGTTTCTACAGCTGTGACTATTCGTACAAGTATGCTAAAAGGGCAAGGTAATATTGAGAAAATGAGAGAGGCTGCCCATGCAGGTTATCATATTGCTGTTTTCATCATGGGGTTCTGGGCTATGATCTTCCTTATTTTCAGAGATCAGATTATACTTCTCCACACAACAGATGAAGCTGTAATTGCTGTAGCAAGTAAGATGATGTTTATTGCAGCTCTATTCCAATTCTGTGATGGACTCCAAGTAATGAGTGCTGGTGCTCTAAGAGGAATTTCTGATGTAAAAATCCCTACTCTCATTGCGGGTATTGCATATTGGGGAATCTCTCTACCTATTAGTTACTTTTTAGCAATGAATTCAGATCTAAAAGAAATTGGTGTTTGGGTCGGCTTCTTAGTGGGACTTACAGCAGCTTCTATCCTACTTATTACTCGTTTTGAACTAGTCACGAAACGAATGAGCAAAGCTAGAACTGTGGATACTGAAACTGAGGTTTTAAACACATTCGCATAAATAAAGAGATTGTATTTGAGATTCTTCTAAAAAGTCATATCTTTGCGTTTCGGAATTTATACATGATTTTAAGCAATTATAAATAATAGAGTAATGGCTTCTACTAAACTTGTAAGAAAAGATCGTCGTAACAAAATGAGAGCGATCGCTCTTCAAAATACTATCCAAAGAATGAGCGCTAAACCAGTGATCAAGAAAGTGGATATCGAGGAGATCAAAAAATCATTCGAAGCTGCTAAGTAATTAGCATTTTTGAAAGAAATATAGGGCTACCTTTTTATAAAAAAGGTAGCTCTTTTTTTATATCTAATTTTAGATGAAAAAATAAAAAACCTACCTCAAATGAATGAAGTAGGTTTCTCGCTTTTCAAGCTTTATATCTTACTAGAGTTTGTAAGTAACTCTTTTGATTGCTTCCATTGTACGCTCAACATTTGGTAGAGTTGCCTCAATCAATGTAGGAGCATATCCTAGAGGTACATCTTTGTTGTTGATACGGATGATTGGTGAATCTAGGTGATCAAAAGCATGTCTTTGAACGTAGAACCCAATCTCAGTAGCCAAAGATGATAGTGGCCAAGCCTCTTCAACAATGATCAGACGGTTAGTCTTTTTCACTGAATTGATGATTGTAGCGTAATCGATAGGTCTTACTGTCTTAAGGTCAATAACCTCAACATTAATCCCTTCCTTAGCAGCTTCTTCAGCAGCAGCATTTGCTACCTTCATCATTTTACCAAATGATACAAGCGTAACATCCTCTCCTGTTTTAACTACTTCTGCTACTCCGATAGGAATAATATATTCGCTTTCTGGAACTTCACCCTTATCTCCATACATCAATTCTGATTCCATGAAGATAACAGGATCGTTATCACGAATAGATGCTTTCAAAAGACCTTTTGCATCTTTAGGGTTTGAAGGAACAACAACTTTCAAACCTGGAGTATTTGCATACCAGTTTTCAAAGTTTTGCGAGTGCTGAGCAGCCAACTGTCCAGCATTACCTGTAGCACCTCTAAATACGATAGGCACTTGGTATTGTCCTCCTGACATTGAATTCATCTTTGCTGCAGAGTTGATGATTTGATCAATCGCAACTAGAGAGAAGTTAAATGTCATGAACTCTACGATAGGTCTTAAGCCATTCATGGCAGCACCGACACCGATACCTGAAAAACCTAGTTCCGTAATAGGTGTATCTAGAACTCGGTCTGGACCGAACTCATCCAACATACCTTGAGAAACCTTATAAGCACCATTGTATTCTGCTACCTCTTCACCCATTAGAAAGACGCCTTCGTCACGTCTCATCTCTTCGCTCATAGCCTCTCTAAGGGCTTCTCTAAACTGAATAACTCTCATATTGTCACTCGAATTTTAATCGCTTATTGTTATTATCTTTCGTTTTCAAACACAAGTTAATGGTTTCCCCAAAAACAAAAAAATTGTGCTTAGATTTTGGTAATATCTTATTGGAGAAAAAACAGTTTCCCCTTCTAAGAAGATTTGTTTGCTATAATACTAAGGAATAACAAAAAAAGCCTCTCTACTGTTTGTAGAGAGGCCTATTATTTTATGAAAATTTGAAGAATTAGTTCAAAATTTCAGTGAATTTAGCGTCTTCGAACATTGCTCTGAACTCAAGGTCCTCTTTAGCAGCGTCTTTCAAAGAAGAATCAGCTTTAACCGCATCAGCCAAGAATTTAACTGCATCGTCAGCTTTACCTTGTCTTGCAGCTGTAACAGCAGCAACATAGTTAGCATAAGCAGTTGGTTGAGCAGCAATAGCTTCTTTGATTGTAGCAGCAGCTCTTGAATAATCTTCAGAGTTTTCTTTTGAAGATTTCAACAAGTAAGCAAGTGCTTTGTTGTACAATACACCTGAATCGTTACCTGCAGAAGACAATGCTTTGATAGCCTCGTCATATTTACCAGCAACAATGGCATCGTATCCTTTAACAGCATTTACTGTTTGGTTCACTGCAGGGTTGTTGAATGTAGCAGCTTTGTCAGCAGCAGCTTTCGCTCCAGCAACATCACCCATCATCAATTTAACACCAGCAATGTTAGCATAAGCTTCAGCCATTTCTTGCTTCTTAGCAGCTGTTTCAAAGTTAGGAAGAGCTTTCTCTAACATTTCAGCAGTTTTAGAAGCATCAGCTTTAGCCATTGCCAGGTATACAGCACCTAAGTTGTTGTATGCAGCAGCGTCAGCATCTTTCTTGATTACAGCAGAATAGATAGCTTCTTTTTCTTCCAAAGAAGTAGCTACGTCTGCAGCATAAAGCAATTCTGGAGTAGAAAGAGATTCTACGCTTTCAGAACCACTAGCAATCGCTTGAGCTCTAGCTGAGATTTCTTCTGGAGTCAATTTGTCTTTGATTCTCAAAATCTCCGCTCTTGAGTTTCTTAATGGTGGGTAAACATACTTGAATAGTTTCTTGTAAGAACCCAATGCTTGTAATTTCAATTCTTTAGAAACGAAGTCACCAGCACCATTTACGATAGAAAGAATTTCGTCTTTCTCAGTATCAGTAAATTTATCTGATTCGACCAAAAGTTTCTTGAACTCAGTCCAGTTCTCAACTACTGGCTTCACTACGAATTCAGGAGTAGCTTCTCCTTCTTCTGCTTTATATCTGTTTTGAAGCTTCTCGTAATAGCTCTTTACAGCCTCAGGTCTTTGGTTTGCCAACTTAGTGTTAACATCTGTAGGACCTTCAGGAGAGTGCATACCCTCAAGCGTTACTGTACGAGTTGGGTTGTAAGCTTTAACATATTCTTTAAGCTTCTTACCATCCTCGCCATTCATTTCAGACCATCTCAAAGCTGAGCTTCCTTGCAAGAAGAAGAACTCAACAGTTTCAGGATTATATTCTTCAGCAGTAATGTATCCGTGAGGAGCATAATTTGGCATAAATACAGGCTGTACCAATCTTGAAGTAGTAATGATACCAGCACCTCCGTTAGGAGTATCTACCAATGGAGTCTCTTTTGATTTTCCATTAGCATCTTTAGTGATCACAGCTTTGTACTGTACGTGACCTCTCTTGTAAGAATCTTGGTAAGCAAATCCGAAATCTTTTGAAACTTCTGGTTGGTAAGTCTCTGGCTGATTTTCGTAGTCGTCACCTTTGAAAGATACGCGATCAAGCTCTACTGACTCTCCGTTTACTGGAAGGTAAGATAGATCCAAATCATAAGTGTATCCAGGCTTCAACATTTTTGCTGGAAGTTTTGCTTTCGCCGTAAACAACACAGAATCACCGTGTAGCTCTAGTGGAGAAGGGACAATTGTAAACTCTTGCTCATCAGCTAGTTTCTGAACATCAACACCACAGTTAGTGAGCATCAGAGAACCTGCAACCAATACCGAAGACAAAACGCTTGTGTACTTGTTCATAACAGTCTTATTTTCTAATTTATTCTGACTCTAAGGGGATGTAAAATAGTTTGTAGATAATTAGTCTCAACTTATAATACAATTTCACAGCAAGATATTAACTTTTCACACGACCTCAATACCTTTATCCCGCATGGACTATGCTTTTTTAACATTTTTAAAGAAAAAACTCAATTCTTTAAAAAATAATCCATTAAAAGAGAATATTTCAATTCTGATTATTCTAAATATCGGTATTTGACAAAGAAATTGTAGTTAATATTAATTCTTATTATCTCACAAAAAATTCAAGGAAAGATAAAATATTTTATCCACAATGCATCGGACAATTTCCTTTTTTTTAAGCTTTATATAGCTCTATTAGCATAAGTTTAGAAATTGAGGCTAGATGCTAAAAAATCGTTATTTTTTATTGAGAGCAGAGAAGGTTCGAACTCCCTTCGCGAAATACTGATAGACAACTGAAAAATCACTCAATTGCTCATATCCCAATTTTTTATTGGAAGACTTATCATTACGCTTTTTCCAAATTCTTCGGATATATGTGTAGAACGATAAATGAGCTCTAAAAATCGCACTAAAATGTCCGAATTTTCCTTCTACCAAGAATTTCACTCCTGCTACACCATCTAATATCATTCGCCAAAAAATCATTGGAAATAGTAAAGAACCTGGCAAATTTTTCAACAGAACCAATAAACTATTTCTAAAGTTGAAATAAGTCTTTCTAGGACTTTCTTTACTCAACGTTCCTCCTCCTACATGGAAAACTTCACTTTCTGGGGTATAGTAGATTTTATAGCCTCTATTGAGCATTCGCCAACAAAGGTCTATTTCTTCCATATGAGCAAAAAAATCATCGTCTAAGCCACCAAGTCTGTGATATAACTCAGATCGAACCATCATACAGCATCCTGTGGCCCAAAAGATCTCTCCTTCCTCATCATACTGACCATTATCACTTTCCAAAGTTTCAAATAATCTACCTCTACAATATGGATACCCCCATTTGTCCATGAAACCACCTGCAGCTCCTGCGTATTCAAACTTTGATTTATCTGAATAGTATTTAATTTTCGGTTGGCAAGCTGCTACATTGGTGTGCTTTTCCATAACTTCCAATAAAGGGTTTAACCAATTTGGCGTCACCTCTACATCTGAGTTCAGAAGCACATAATACTTTGATTCAATTTTCTTTAACGCATAGTTATACCCTCCACAGAAACCTAAATTTTCCGATATGCGAATAATATCTACTTTTCCAGAATATTGTTTTTCTAAGAAAGGAATCGATTCATCAGATGAATTATTATCTGCTACCACTATTTTTGCGTCACCACTAAACTGACACACTGCAGGTAAAAATTGCTCTAAAAAGTTTTTTCCATTGTAATTAAGAATTACAACAGCAACATCTTTTGTATTCAAAGTAAAATAGGTTATCGTCAAGTGAAAATTTATTCACTCAAAAATACAAAAAAAGACTTGACGCTCGCTGCATCAAGTCTTCTTGTTTTGAATAACTTCTGAAAAATATCAATTATCCTCCAAAGTTCATTCCTGGGATATTTGGCATCATTCCTTGTGTATGCTTTTGAAGTTCTTCTTGAGCTAATCCTTCAACTTCGTCCAATGCCTTGTTGATTGCCGCTACAATAAGATCTTGAAGAACCTCTTTATCATCTGGTCTGCAAAGTTCTGGGTCAATATCCAATTTGATTACTTGTTTTTTCCCATTCACTGTAGCTTTTACCATTCCACCACCTGCTTCTCCGTCAGCTGTAACGTGTACTAGATTGTCTTGAACTTCTTTAAGTTTGGCCTGTACTTCACGCATTTGGCCAAGCATTTTCATAAAATCCATATTAGGTTGCTTTAGTAATTATATGCCTTTGTCTTTTTTCAAGACAAATGATTAAGAAGAATACTTTAGTTTTTGAGCTTCACCTGATGCTTCAAAATGGGTTTTAGCGTATTCTTTATCAATAACAAGTTTTTTCTTCGATTTATCCGATGGAACCTCATACATCGCATCAAGCATAATAGCTTCGCAAATACCTCTCAAACCTCTAGCTCCAAGGTTAAAGTCCATTGCTTTATCTACGATGTAATCGATTGCTTCCTCTGAGAACTCAAGCTCGATATCTTCCATTTGGAATAACTTCTGATATTGTTTTGTCAAAGCATTCTTAGGCTTCGTTAAAATCATTTTCAGAGCTTCTTCATCCAATGGTTTAAGATGAGTTACTACAGGAAGACGTCCTATTAATTCAGGAATAAGTCCGAAATGCTTAATATCTTGAGCAGTTACGAACTCCAATAACTCATGCCTTTCTAGGTCAGACATGATATGAGAGTCTCCTCCAAAACCAATAGGTCTAGTATTCAATCTCGATGCAATCAAATCTTGAATACCACTAAAAGCACCACCACAAATAAATAAGATATTTTCAGTGTTCACCTGAATCATCTTCTGCTCAGGGTGCTTTCTACCTCCTTGAGGTGGTACATTCACAATAGTACCCTCTAGAAGTTTCAACATTGCTTGCTGAACACCTTCTCCACTTACATCTCTTGTAATTGAAGGGTTATCAGACTTTCTAGCAATCTTATCTATTTCATCTATATATACAATTCCTCTTTCTGCAGCTTCTACATTATAGTCTGCTGCTTGTAAAAGTCTTGTAAGAATTGTTTCAACATCTTCACCTACATATCCAGCCTCAGTAATCACAGTAGCATCTGCAATACAGAAAGGAACTTGTAAAGCTTTTGCTAATGACTTAGCTAAAAGGGTTTTACCTGTACCCGTTTCACCAACCATAATGATGTTTGATTTTTCAATCACTACATCATCTTGACTTTTTGGCTGCATTAAACGCTTATAATGATTATAAACAGCTACAGTAAGTACTCTTTTGGCTTTTTCTTGTCCGATCACATACTCATCTAGATGCTTTTTCAGCTCTAAAGGTGGTACTAAATTAAGATCTGAGGGTTTATCTTTCTTAGACTTCCTCTCTTCTAGAAGAATCTGATGAACTTGATCAATACAATTATTACAAATTTGAGCATTTTGCCCTGAGACCATTAATTCTACCGTTTCTCTCGGAGCCCCACAAAACGAACATACATTACCTTTCATCCAATCGAGGTTTATTACGATGGCAGTCCTATACAGGATTACCTTACTGATAACGATTTATTATTTCAAACAGTTTTTTCGTCCTATCCATTTCAATAAACACAGACTCTGTAAACTGGATAACAAAATAACATAAAATTTTGTGTAGTTCCCAGTTTGCAGAGTCTGCATATTAAATAATATTATATGGATCCTTTTTATCCTAAGATTTCGGTTTTTAATTGAAGAAACTTCTCCTTGAGAATAGAAAGGAAATAGGTCTATTCTCTGATTAGAACCTCATCAATCAAACCGTACTCTTTTGCTTCGGCAGAACGCATCCAATAGTCACGATCTGAATCCGCCCAAACTTTATCATAAGTTTGTCCTGAGTGCTTTGCAATGATCTCATAAAGCTCCTTTTTCAACTTTTGAATTTCACGAGCTGTGATTTCAATATCTGAAGCTTGACCTTGAGCACCTCCTAGTGGTTGGTGAATCATGATACGAGAATGAGGAAGAGCAGAACGCTTTCCTTCTGCACCAGCACAAAGTAGTACAGCACCCATTGAAGCTGCAAGACCAGTACAAATAGTAGCTACATCTGGCTTTACGTACTGCATAGTATCATAAATACCTAATCCTGCATAAACAGAACCTCCAGGGCTATTGATATACATCAAAACATCTTTCTTAGCATCAAGAGACTCTAAAAATAGCAATTGAGCTACAATGATATTTGAAACATAGTCATCAACAGCAGTTCCTAAAAAGATAATACGATCTGCAATCAAGCGAGAAAATACATCGATTTCTGCAAATCTTCTTTCTCTTTCTTCAATTACAGTTCTAGTCATATTATCTACTTGACCAAAATAAGTATCCATCTTAATACTAGAGATACCTTGGTCTTTTATAGCAAATTTTCTGAATTCGTCTCTATAATTCATCTGATTCAAATATTATATGAAGAAATATGGTTTCAGCTTAGATTTTTGTTGGATTAAAATAAGTCTCGTAAAAAATAAAACTTATCTAGTTGCCCCTTCTACAAATTTAGAAATTTTGACCTATCAACGAAGCAATAACCCAATGATTCTAGATTTGTTCTACTTTAAGCTTTTTAAAGTAACACTTTAAAGTTGTGATTTCTGAACTTTTATCAGAAATTCAGTATATCGCTTTCTTAAAGCATTAAGTTATATTAAGCCTCTAGTTAAGCAGATTGTAGATTCTGACGTGTTTCTTTAGTAAAATGTTGCAGAATCTAATTTTATTTATACTTTCACATTGATAAGTCCATCACTATCCTTCGAAGAAGAATGAAACACCTATTTGCTCAATTATTCATCATTTTCTTGTGCTTATTTCACCTCAATGGTACAGCCTCTACAGCTACTCCAGAGGATGATTCCAATCAAACAACCAAACTGATTTGTGAAGAAGTGAAACTTACAAGAGACCTCTATAATGGACTTTTAGAGCAATGGGATATCAGAAGATTTCAAAAAATGGCTAAGAATAAGCATAGGATTCTTAATATTTTATTGAGGTATCTGGGTGAGAGTAAAAATGACCCTCAGTCTATTCGACCTTCAAGAGGATTATATCGAAATGTTGGACTCAAAAAGAAGTATCACGAACTTTCAGCAAAAGGAGCTAAGAGCACAAAAGAAGCAATTAATGTTCTTCTTGAAGCCGAACAAATGCTTCTTTATGACCTTTCGGACATCAAACCTCTAGCTGATGATGAGAAGTTAATTGAGGTTTATAATAAAATTGAAAAGCAGACTGAAAAACACATTGAACAACTAAAAAAAATGCAAGGAAAAAATCTTTCAACTTTGGCATTTTCTAACTAAGCTTTCAAATAGTCGTTCAGTTTCTCTTTTAAAACATTTTTGTCAAAGGGTTTAGATATATAATCATCCATTCCCACACTAAAACAACGTTCTGCTTCACCTTTTAAGGCCGATGCCGTCATAGCTATAATCGGGATTTTATTGATTGGATCAGGCATTTGATCTCTGATAAACCTACTGGCATCATAGCCATCTACTTCAGGCATATGAACATCCATCAAGATTAAATCAAAAGGCTTTTCCTTCATTTTATCGATAACCTGTTGACCATTTTCTGAGATTTCGACTTTATACCCCCACTGTTCTAATAAAGTCACAACCAACATTTGATTCACTTCATTGTCTTCAGCCAACAAAATATGATGATGATCAGAAATCTTTTGTTCAATAGGTAATGCTGGTGCTATTGGATTTTCCGCCTTGACCTCAAGCATTTTTGAAGTTTTCCCAAATTTCAGTGAAAATGAAAACGTACTGCCGAGTCCTAAAGTACTGTGTACATTCATTTCTCCTCCTTGAAGCTCCACTAACTTTCTAGAAATCGCCAAACCAAGTCCTGTACCTCCGTATTTCCTAGTCGTGTCAGAAGATGCTTGATTAAAAGCTCCGAATATTTCTTGTAGTTTTTCTCTTTCAATCCCTATTCCAGTATCGATAACATCAAACTTGAGCAGGTAAGAAGTATTGCTTTCTTCAATATTTTGAACTCGAATCGTCACCCCTCCTGTAGCTGTAAACTTGATTGCATTGGAGAATAAGTTCAGTAAAATCTGTTTGAAGCGGACCAAATCTCCTTTTATAATTTGAGGCACATCTGAAGCTACATCTAGAACTACTTTAAGTTTTTTCTCCTCAATTTTACTTTCAAAAGATGCCAAAAGGTTATTAAATACATCTTTTAGAATAATCTCCCCAACTTCAAAAGTCAACTTTCCTGACTCTATTTTAGATACATCAAGAATGTCATTAATAATGACTAAAAGGTGTTTGGAAGAATTTTTAATGATATCTAAATACTTTCTTTGTTCCTCTTCCAATGAAGTTTCTGCCAACAATTCCGACATTCCGATAATCCCATTCATCGGTGTACGGACTTCATGACTCATATTTGCTAAAAACTCCTGTTTAGCTTTTGCAGACATTTCCGCTTCTTCTTTTGCACTCACCAAACTTTCATTTTGGCGTTGAATTTCAAAAAGCATTTCATTGAAACTTTGTACCAAAATCCCTACTTCATCATTTGATCGAGCCTTAAGTCTTATGGAATAATCTTTATTTAATGAAATATCTTTGGTCGCTTGTACAAGCGTTAAAACTGGTGAAGAAACCAATTTTTGCATACTCTGAGCGAGAGAATATGCAACAGCCATTGCGATAAGGAAAATGATTAGAACCACCCCAAAATAGTTGATATAACGCTCGTAAAAATGCTCAAGATCTGAACGTATAAAAACCGTATTCAAGCGAGAACCACCTTCATCATAAGTGGTATAATACACATCTAAGTAGTTTTGAGTTAGTCCAAAATCTACTAAGCTTTCTTGAAATGGAGGGATATAATTACTTTCATCAATCTGCCTTAGCTTATCTGAAACAAATGGTGATTTTCTTTTCGTACTGTCACTCGTTTCTCTTAAAAAATCTGCATTATAAAATGCGAAAATCTCATCTGGGCGCTTGAACACACTCACATAATGAATATGCTCATAACTTGAATATAAAAAATTGTAGAGGTCATTTTGGACAGACAAATTCTGATTTGCTTCAACCGCTATCAAATTATTTTCACTGATAATTTCTGCTATTTTCTGAACATCAGACTCCAATGTTTTTCGATAGTTCAAATAATCGGTGACAATAAAAATGATAAATGATAGAGACAGTGTGATCGTGGTGATCGTCATGATCAAAGAAACGATTTTCCATTGAAGAGAAGATCGTTTAAACCTACTGGTAAGGATCATATGAGATAATTTCAGTAGCCATATTCAACATCTTATTATCAAAGTAAATACCTACTTTATTGGATGATAAGGTGTTGATGACAAAGTAATACTTGTTACCATTCGCGCCAGTAGTGAAATTCAGAATCCCACCTATTTCACAAAATCCATCTATGTTATCACCTACGGTCAGTACTGACGCATTTTTCTTTGAATTGATTTCATCTAAAACTTCAGACGCTTCAGATTTACTCAGATTGCTCATATACAAAATATGGGCACCTCTAAGTTCTTTAATATCTGTGCCGCGTCGAACTTCAAAGTACCTTCCATTGGCAGGACGATTGTGTAGAATCCGATCGATTGTTGTACCAAAAGGATCGTCACCCAAAATGCCTAGTACTATTTTTTGGTCTTCATCAAAAACCTTTGGTGGCCAATGCGAGTATTTCCCAAAAAAATATAGAAGCGTTGCTTTAATTTCGTATTCAGAATTTTGTGCTTTTACATCTGTAGAATGTATACAACACACAGTCACAAACACCATGAGCCAAAGTCTTGATGTTTTACTGAAAAAGTGCTTTATAGATCTACTGTGATTTAGCATATTAATTTGACAATGGTCGGTATAATTTCAATACTACTGATTGCTGAGGCAATTCTGAAAATCCGTTTTTCATTTGCTCTCCATTTTTCAAGAAGTCACATCTCCAATTATAAATCCCATTAGATGATAGGAAATCTATAATTTGATGTGCTAATTCCTCATCAGCTTCTTTTGCTATTTCTAACCTAAGATTCTTCTCTTCCTTCATCAAGGTGGTTATGGTCAGCAATAAATTTTCAACTCCTTTACTAAATTGCTTTTCGTCAGAAAATGTTATTTTTTTCTCAAAAATATAACTTTTCCCTTTTTCTAGGTCAATCTCTTCTGTATTGTATAAAACTCTTTTACCATTGTCACCCTTCAAACCTTCAAGTGCCATTAGCATCTCGGGGTCTCCTTCCAAAAAGGCTTCATCAATCATTTCAATCAGTGGTGTGAAATAGTCATCAACTGCATTTGGTAGGACAGGTTTAACTTCCACCTCCATTAATTGATCAAATTCATTCAAGGTTGTAAAACCATCTTTATCAGTTCGATCAACAATCATTTCCATCAATAACATCAAAGCATCGTAGCGGGTATCAACAGCGCTATTTTTTTCGACTTCATTCATCTTCACGACTTTAAAAGATGACGTTACTGCTGTTACTTTTTCACCGATTAACTGATTTTCAATAAATAATGGTTTGATAAGTAAATCTTGGTTTAGCTCATAATTATACGTGCCTTCAGGAATACTTACTTGTAGCTTATAGATTTCTTTTCCTTCATGGAAAATATCCAAATTATAATTTTTCCCAGGAGATAAAATCATGAAGAAACGCCCTGTTTCCGTATCCGGATTATAAACGTACTTTTCTATTAGCTGATTTTGCTGATCTGTAACCTTGATGTTCAAAGGCATTAATCGCCCTGCCTTTCTTGCAACTATAGTACCTGTAAGTAGGGTTCTTTGTATCTTCTTTTTGGGTCTAAAAATACTGATAATATCATATTGGCCTGTTGAATTTTTTATTCTACGATTGGAACTAAGGTAAGCATAATTCCTACTCGGAGATTCAACGTAAGCAATATCATCTAAACTACTATTGATTGGATAGCCCATATTCACTCTCGGCTTCCAAGCTTTATTTTCATCCTTGGCACTCACAAAAACATCAAATCCTCCCATCGAACCTTCTCCGTTAGAACTAAAATAAATTGAAGAGTTACCTGGGGAAACAAATGGGAAAATTTCGTCTGCTTCTGTATTTATTTCTTTACCAAGCAAGACTGGCTCTGACCAGCCTTTACCATCTTTTTCTGATCTGTAAATATCAAAACCACCATAACCTCCAGGTCTATTCGATGAAAAATAAATCACATTTCCATTCGAAGCTAGATAAGCTCCTTTTTCATAGAAATTAGAATTTATTGGAGATGGAAGCTTCTTAGGTTTTGTCCATCGGCTTTTCTTAACTCTGGTCTCATAAATACCCGACTCTCCTGTCTTTCGGTTAGACAAATTCAGGAGCATATAAGAACCATTTTGAGAAAGATATAAAGGTTGAACATCTGTATCTGGAAATTCGGACAATAAATAAGAATGTCCCCAATTGAGTCCTTTACGATAGGAAATGTAGATATCTGAAGAAACGCTTTCTAATTCTGATGGGATAAAATCGTAATCATCTCCAAAGACAAAATTGTAACTATCCTTTTGCCTACCTGTAGAAAATACCAAGTATTGTTCATTTGCAGAAATCAATGCACCTACTTCGTTGTATGATGAATTGATTGGTACTTCCATGGGCTGAACAGATACATCTTCATTTGAAGAGCTTACTGCTTTCAGTCCAATTTCGCATTGTGCAATTTCTTTCTTGATTTGAAGTTCTTCTTCTTCAGATAAGCCTTGTTCGTATTCTAAATATTCATTGAAAGTATTTATAGCCTCTAAAAATCGTTCTTCTTGATGATATGCTTGAGCTAAGAAATAATAGACCGTATTAGGTGTTTCTTGATTCTTATATTTTGAGGCATATTCTAGATAAGGTAAGGCTTTATAAGAATGAAATGGAGAGTAACGGTAACAATCTGCGATCTTAAATTTTAGAAATGGGTCATTCAATATACGTGTATCGATTTCTAAAAATAAAGGTAAAGCAGTATCAAATTGCTTTGCAATGTATAAACTATCTGCTTTTTGGGTAAGCTGTGCTTCATCAGTCTGAGCTAATAAAGTCAGATGATAAAAACTTAGTCCTAGAAATAAAGATAGCTTTAAAAAAAACTTTAGTATGATCGCACTTCTACCCACCTTAAAAATTTGTTTGGAAATAGTTTGTAGACCAAAAAGCGTCTAGTTCTAATAAATATAGGAAAAGAAAAGGATTGAAGTAGTCAAAAAGAATACTTCAATCCTAAAAGTTTCAAAGACACTACTGCCCTTGTATATCTAATTGGGAAACTAAAATCATTACTTTATCTCTACCACTTGGGCGAGTAAATCCAACGACCACAAAACTTCCGTCTTGCACTTCAATCATATCAACGCCTCTTTGCTCATCGATACCTCCGATTGATCTTTCCCAGATTTTACTTCCAGATTTATCAAATTTCACAAGGTATACATTATGACCTTCTACACTAAGGTTGTCTCCATATTCGTCAGACTTCCAATCTTCAGTGTAGCCAACAGCTGCAAAGTTTCCATCTTTAGTTTTTGTAACAGTGAAGAATTCATCTGTACTCAAACCTCCAAAGTTTTTAGCCCACTCCTGTTGTCCTGTATTGTTTGTTTTCACAACCCAAGCATCGTGACTACCCTCTGCAAAAGAATAAGTGTATCCAACAAGAATAAATCCGCTATCCTCTGTTTGGATTACGTCATTTGCCATCTCATTATCTCCACCTCCGTAGGTCATTTCCCACTGCTTATTCCCCTCTTTGTCGGTATGGAACATCCAAATATCCCATTTCCCTTGTCCCATGGATTCAGTGTTAACAACCATAGCATAGCCTGTTTCGGTTTTCACCATTGCAGCACCATCTTCGTTACTGTCACCACCATATTTCTTCTCCCACTGTTTTACGCCACTTTCGTCAATCTTAGTTACGTAAACATCACTTGGGTTTGACTCCCCTCCAAGGTTATAAGTAGTACCCATGATCACATATCCGCCATCATGCGCTGGGATAATCGCTTTTCCTTCGTCGATACTCGTAGCAGAACCGTAAGTATGTGTCCATACTTGTTTTCCGTTCTTATCTACTTTGATCGCCCAAATATCTTTGATATCTCTTCCAGAACCATAAGAATCTGAACTACCTACGATCACATATCCGCCATCATTTGACTGGATCATTTCGGCAACTTCTTCAGTTTCTCTACCGCCAAAAGTATACTTCCACTCTTGTGTTCCTGTACTAGAAATTTTCCAAAGGCTTAAATCTGTATTTCCAGACACTCCCACTGAACGTCCTGCAACTATATACCCTCCGTCGTGTGCTTCTACAATTGCATTACCTTCGTCAAACCGTCCTCCTCCTAGAACAATCTGAAAACCTGCCAAGCTTTTGACAGCCTTCGGCAAAGGCTTTGAAATACCAGTAGAACATAAAAGTAATAGTACTGGAATTATCAGTTGTTTCATTGATTTCATCATAAAGTCATTTGCAGCATAATACATTCATTCTTGAATGCAATTCGATAACATCAGATTTATAACGACATATTATCATATTTATTCTGCATTCAGAAACTAGGAAGTTAAAAATATTCCTGAAGTAATGCCTTCACCTACACCTCGATACCATTACATCTGTCAGAAATCAGATGATTTAGTTACTTCTAGAAGAATGTTAAATCTTCATGAAAAACTAGCAAAGTTTTACGTAGCTACCCAAGAAGGTTACAGTATAGCTGTACTTCATCAAAATTTCTTGAACATTCGGATCTTTGTAATGTCCATCAAAATCAATGAGGAACCAATACTGGAAACTATCTTTCACTCGCGCAGGACGACTTTCAATTTTAGTTAGGTTAATTCCTTTTTCTCTAAACTCTTGTAAGAAATCAACCAAAGCACCTGGCGTATGAGGTGTTTTTGCCAATATTGTTGTTTTGTCTTCTTCTCCTTTTTGGTTCAAGATATCTTTCGCCAAAATCAAGAAACGAGTTGTATTACTCTGACTATCTTCAATATTATCGTACAATACAGGAAGTCCGTGAAGCTTAGCTGCAATGTCTGAACAAATAGCTGCCGAGTTCGGATTTTCTGTAGCTAGTCTAGCCGCTTTGGAAGTAGAAGCTACCTCTACAAATTTCACATCTGTATCTTCACCGAAGTAATCTTCCAAGAAATTACGACACTGTCTGAATGCTATATCTTTTGAATAGATCGTATCAATCTTTTTGAGGTCATTGTCAAGACCAGCTAAGGCAAAATGAATAGCCATCGGAATTTCAGCTACAATCTTCACATTACGCTCACAAAGCATATCGATTGTTTCTGCCACAGAACCTTCTTGGTTATTTTCGATAGGCACTACCCCAAAACGAACACGTCCTGTTTCTACATTATCAAATACAGATTTGATGGTACGCAAAGAAACATATTCACTCATTGCTCCAAAACGGCTTTCGGCAGCTTGATGTGTAAAACTTCCTTCTGGCCCCAAGAATGCTATTTTCTCTGGTAATTCAATATTTCTACTTACGGCAAATACTTCTTGGAAAAGTGCCGAAATAGCATCACGATTTAGTGTTCCGTTTTCATCCTGACTTTTCGTTGACAGACGATCGATAATCGCTTTTTCTCTTTCTGGTCTGTAAATGATAGACTTTTCATGCTTTTTTAGCTCGCCCACATTCTTCACCACTTCCATACGAGCATTCAAAAGCTCTAAAATATCATCGTCTAGCTTATCTATTTTCTCTCGAAGATTATTCAAATCCATGCTATAATCCTTTTGCAATCACACAACATTAAAAAACGAGGCCATAAGAAATTTTCTTATAGCCTCATATTCCG
This sequence comes from Sediminitomix flava, assembly GCF_003149185.1. Classification (NCBI taxonomy): domain Bacteria; kingdom Pseudomonadati; phylum Bacteroidota; class Cytophagia; order Cytophagales; family Flammeovirgaceae; genus Sediminitomix; species Sediminitomix flava. The sequence goes on from NZ_QGDO01000001.1 coordinate 1,415,052, forward strand.
CAATATAAATAGGAATCAGCGATATTCTACAGAAATATTTAAATTTTGAGCTGTGAAAGTCTATTTTGCAAACTATTTTTCAGATAAACGGTATATTTAACAAACATTTTTAAAATCAATCTTTTTTGTTGCTATGCGTAAAAAAGTACTTTTCATCGACAGAGATGGAACCCTAATCGTAGAGCCACCAACCGATTATCAAGTTGATTCTTTAGAAAAACTTGAATTCATTCCGAAGGTGCTTACGTGGTTAGGAAAAATTACAAACGAACTCGATTATGAAGTTGTCATGGTTACCAACCAAGATGGTTTAGGTACAGACTCGTACCCTGAATCAACTTTCTGGCCTGCCCATGACAAAATGCTAAAAACGTTTGAGGGAGAAGGCGTGACTTTTAAAGCACAGCACATCGATCGTACTTTTGAGGAAGAAAAAGCGGATACTCGCAAACCAAGAACAGGTATGCTAACTGCTTATTTCGATTCGGAAAAATATGATCTTGAAAACTCTTTCGTAATTGGAGATAGAAAGACCGATGTAGAGCTTGCTCAAAATTTAGGTTCTAAATCTATTTATTTCCACACTGAAGCATTTGACGATGCTACTTTAGTGAGTGATGATTGGGAAGAAATCTTTTACTACCTAAAAGGACAAAGCCGTACAGCTCATATCCATAGAAAGACTTACGAAACAGATATCGCGATTCATCTTGATCTTGATGGAAATGGAAAAGGCGAAATTCAGACAGGAATTGGTTTCTTTGACCACATGCTTGAGCAAGTAAAAAAACATGCAGGGATTGATCTTTCGATAAAGGTTAATGGTGATTTGTATATTGACGAACATCATACAATCGAAGATACTGCACTTGCACTTGGCGAAGCATTCTACAATGCACTTGGCGATAAAAGAGGAATCGAAAGATATGGATTCTATCTTTTAGCAATGGACGAAACGCTCGCTCAAGTTGCATTAGATTTCTCAGGAAGACCCTGGTTAGTATGGAATGCGCCGTTCAATAGAGAGCGAGTAGGTGGTATGCCAACTGAAATGTTTATGCACTTCTTCAAATCTTTCTCTGATACTTCAAAAGCAAATTTGAATATCAAAGTAGAAGGCGATAACGAACATCATATGATTGAATCTATTTTTAAAGGATTTGCAAGAGCAATCAAGATGGCAATCAAACGTGATGTCAATAACAACGAAATCCCGAGCACAAAAGGAGTTCTATAAATTGCAATTAACACTGCATTTCGTTTCCAAAAGAAATGTTTGCCTTTCCGACCTAGTTGGAAAGGCTTTTTCTATTTAAAATCTTTCAGCATTCTGAGGTAAAGCTGTTCTACCTTTTCTCTAGCCCAAGGCGTTCTTCTCAGAAATTTCAAACTTGATTTTGTAGTTGGATTACTGTTAAAGCAATTAATTTTGATGCGTTGCCCTAATTCTTCCCAACCATAATACGCCACCAACTCTTCTAATATATCAGCCAATTTCACCCCATGAAGCGGATCATTGGATTGATGCTGTTTCTTGTTTTCTTCCATTTTTCATAGAAATTCTATTCACCCACAAATATATCTTATTTTAACTTGAGAAATAAGTATATATCATAACTACTTTACTTTAAAGCTTTTTTATATTTGATATTCATTTTAGAATGATTAGGAATACCAAAAAAATCACATGTATAAACTTTTTTTCACTATTACATTGGGGTTATTTCTTCTAATTCCCTTTGGACTCAGACTTTTTTATAAAGAACCTTTTCCTGCAGTCATATTACCTAGTGGGCACGGAAAACGAAGGTTAGACTCAAATACCTTAAAAAACATTGAATATGAATGTTTTGCTTATTACAATAGAAAACGATTCAAAATAACGTTAAATAAACTACTTCAACCAATACCCAATCATTACTATAGTTATATACTTAAAAAAAATCTTGGTGCTACAGCTTTAAAAAACAAGACATCTAAAAAATCAAACAAAAGATATTATTTCGACGACTTTCATTTAAAGAAATGGTATTTGAAAAATATAGGGCTAGAAATAGATAGCCTAAAAGTCTTCTATAATCAAAATACACGTTTATTAAATGATGAAACTACTTCTAGCTCCAAAATTTTAAGTATTAAAACTTTCTATTTCAATGATTCAGTTACTTTTAAATATCAATAACCTCTTATTACACCAATTTTCTTCTGCAGCTAAAGTCGATACTAAATCATTGAGGACATATCGTAAATTAGTAGTAATTATATCTCTAATACTATTTTTTCCGAATGTTCTATGGCTTGCCGATTTACCTGACAAATTATTTTCTCCTCCTGAATTATCTTTTACTAGTATCTTAAAAGGATTTCCAAACTATTCAGTATTATTTATATTACACCTAATTACACTTATATCATTAGTTCTATTAGGTCTAAACATACATAGTAGGATCTCTGGTATTACCCATGCTCTAAGTCTTATCTTATTGTATGGTTTACAATTTAGTTTTGGAAAAATTGATCATATTATCATTCTTCCTCTGACTTTTCTTTGTTTATCAATAGATAAATGGGGTATAGAAACTTCAAAAAATACAGTGTTGCCTATTTCAGGAGAAACATTATTGGCTATATTTATAAGTTTTGGTATGTTTACAGCAGGCTTTCCGAAGCTTTTAAACTGGTTTGACCTAGACCTAAACACAAGCGGCTTTTTACATTGGTTTTACCCTGGATACTTCAATTCAAATAGAACTCACTTATTGGCTAATAGTGTTTTTATGTTTCCAACCTTTCTATTAGAAATCATTGATTACACTGCTATTTTATTTGAACTGATCCCTTTCCTTTTATTATTAAGTGGGAAAAAAAAGTTATGGCAACTTTGGCTAATAATAGCCTCTATTTTTCACCTATTAAATACTCTTCTTCTTAATATTTCCTTCAGTATTCATTCCTTCATTTTTATTCTTTACTTATTACCCCAACAAGTCAATAATACATTGTGTATGGTAAAAAATAGAAACTTATCACTATTTATCCTATTTGCTGCTTGTATTCAACTTTTTTCTATTATCCAGTTTAATAAAACACTAGTTCAATGGTTATTTACATCATCCAAATATAGATTAGTATTTGACATGATTTTATGGAGTTCAATCACCATTTTAGGTTTTTTTAAAATCTTTGAGAAAGATCATAACTGTTCCCTTGACTTAAATGAAGGCTAACTCTTTTTGATAAAAAATGAAGTCAAATAAGCTTTAATTAGAGTTCATTTTTAGATTTTCTAATTAAACCAGAAAGGCTTTTTATCTTTGTTTCTGGATTTAAAATCGAAAAGCATGGAAGCATTTTTAGAATCAGTAGCTAAAAAACTTTACGAAGAACACGGAAACAAGATTAGTAGACTTCACATTGTACTTCCCTCAAAAAGGGCTTGTGTATACTTCAAACATTATTTAGGTGAAATGATGAATGAAGGGCAAGTACTGATAGCTCCTGTTATTGTCTCGATGGAAGGCTTTGCAAGAATTTTAGCTCACCTTCAGATACCTGACAGCATTACTTTACTTTTCGATTTATATAAAACCTTCCTCAAACATCATGAAGAAATCACTTTGGATAAATTCGCTCCGCTAGGAAGTGCGATCCTTCGTGAGTTCAATATGATAGACAACAACCTCACCGAAGAAAAAGCGGTAGAGATGTTCGAATATTTGGAAGATGCCAAAGCCATTGATCGTTGGGCTGAAAACCTAGATAAAGATCATGACGAGATCAAACAAAAACATCAACCTCTCACAGAATTTCTTTCTTTTTGGAAAAGCTTGAGAGAAACCTATGTAGAGTTCCGTGCGAATCTTTTAGAAAGAAAAATCGGTTATGGAGGACTCGCCTTCCGTACGGCTTTCAATCGTTTGGAAGAAGCCGTAAAAGAAGAAGGCATTGAAAATGTGATTTTTGCTGGTTTCAGTCAGACTTCTACCATTGAAAAAGAACTGATTCTGAAACTTGTCGATATGGGGATTGCGAAAACCTACTTCGATTGTGATGCCTATTATTTAGATCAACCACACCACGAAGCAGGGCTTTTCCTTCAAGATTTCAAAAAACATCAGCCACAGCTTGAAGACTTCAAACAAGAGCATATCGGAAAGCACAAAATGGATGTAGAAATCATTCAAGTTTCCAATATTCCTACCCAAGCCAAAGTTGTCGGTGACCTTCTTCAAAAAGAGCTAGACGGATTGATTTCTGAAAATAGGCTCGAAGAGTTTACACACAAACTCAATCATACCGCTATTCTTCTGCCCGATGAGAGTTTACTTCAACCTCTTTTACATTCTTTACCCGATGAATTAGAAGGAACAAAGGAAAAAGATATTGCAGCTAAAAACACCAATATCACGATGGGTTTTGCATTCCATCAAACTCCTTTGTACGAATTGGTTGAAAGTATTTTTAACCTTCAAGAAAATCTAAAAAGAGAAGAAGGGAAAGTTGCCAAAGCCTACTTCAGAGATGTAGTCAGAATTGTACGTCATCCATATTTCCAACGAAATGTTAGAGACAAGGAAATAGCGCAAGGAATACTAAAGCAAATTCAACAGGAAAAACATATTTTCTTAGAATTTGAAACGCTACTCGAATGGTCAGATCAAAGTCCGCTGTATCGTGCTGTATTTTTTGATTGGGAAGAAAAACACCCTGCTGCTATTCGTCAACTCAAGCGCATGACGGAAGGTTTGGCTAAAGTCTTCAAAAATGAAGCTCGTACACCCGAAGAAGCTGGTGCAGATTTGGAAGGTGAAAATGCTTTTGAGAACGAACTGTTGCTTAAGCTATTCGGTACACTTAACCGTTTGGATGAAGTATTACCACCTGAGAATATTCAACTGAAGACCTTCCGAATTTTCCTTTTGGAAGCACTTTACAATATCACAATGCCATTTACAGGTTTCCCAATTGCCCCAATTCAGATCATGGGTATGTTGGAAAGTCGTTCTCTGGATTTCGATCACGTCATTGTACTTTCTTGCAACGAAGGGAAGCTACCTGTGAAAAAGAGTGTTGAATCAATCATTCCTTTTGACCTAAAATCACTTTTCGGACTCCCTACATTTAAAGATAACGACAAGTCATTTGCATACACCTTCTATCGTCTGATGCACAGAGCGAAGAAAATGACACTGATTTACACAGACTCATCCAATGAACTTACAGGAGGTGGAGAAAAAAGCAGATTCTTATTACAAATAGAAAAGGAATTAGCGCCAAGATTTAGAGATATGATTTCGGTGAAGAATTCATCTTTAGCAATGCCACTTCCTCAAATCAAAAATGAATTGGTAGAAATCAAAAAAGATGAAGCACTGATCGATCGTATCAAAGAACGACTGACTGAAAAACCGATAAGTCCATCATCAATTCAAAAATACCTCAAAAACCCGCTTCAATTTTTAGAAGATGTAGTCATCAAATTAGAAGATGATGACGAAATAGAAGAGGAATTGGATTTCCGTACATTCGGTACTTTGCTTCATGGAGGATTGGAGCTTCTATTAAAACCATTTGTAGGGAAAACAATGAATGCAGAACAATGGACGGCATTCAAGAAAGGAGAAATCGAATTGGCACTTGATCGCACCATCCGAGAAACAAAAGATCTGAATTATTTCTCTTTGGAAAGTGGAAAGAACTACCTCTTATTCCAAATTGCACAAAAGTTAACTGCCGATTTCTTCACGCAGCAATCCAAAGAGTTTTCAAAAGTAAAGATTGTGGCACTAGAAGATTTCTATCATTCAGAAATTCTGATTACGCCTGATCTTAAAATTAAATTGGCGGGTCAAGCTGACCGTGTTGATCTTGTTTGGAAACATGACGGAAGCATGGCACTAAGAGTTGTAGATTATAAAACAGGAAACTTCACGAAGAAAGACCTCGAATCGAAAATAGGCATTCAAGAAGTGTTAGATGATCCGAAAAAGAACAAAATCATTCAGCTTTTAGCTTATAAATATCTATTGTTGAAAAACTTAAATTCTTCAAAACTATCAAAAGTACTTCCTCCACATGTTGATGTTAGTAAGTTAAAAATCGAATCGGGATTCTACTTCTTCCGAAAACTGAATGATGGTTTTATTCAGTACAAACTAGAAGGAGAGCCAGACACTACAACCGAACGTGAAGCTTTCTTTAAATACACCGAAGAGTTTTTCAGAACAATTGTGTTAGACATGATTTCTGAAGATAAAAATATATCCGAAGAAGCTCCTGTTATTGAGCTAGTCAATGAGTATTAGTTTTTGATATTTCAGAATTTCTAAAAGCTGTTTCTGCCAAAGGAACAGCTTTTATTTTTCTCAGATGAATTAGTATTCTTTTTTTCTGTTTCCTCAACTTAAAAGATAGAATTTGCACCTTATCTATTCCTTTGAGTATTATCTTTTTTAAAGGAAGAATTCATCATGAAAACCTATGTAGACACCATTTTACTGAGCTTTGGCATTTACTTATTAATAGGGCTGATTTTCAGCTTTTTATTTTTATGGAAGGGAATTACCAAAGTTGATCCAAACAGCAAAGGAAGTAGTCTTGGTACTCGACTGATGTTTCTCCCTGCCATGACTGTTTTTTGGATTCTATTTTTAAGAAAATGGTTAACAGCATCATCCAATGACTCCAATACTTAGAAAACTACATTTCAAAATTTGGATTTTTATTAGTCTCACTATTTCCATCATTATCCTTTTTAGTGTCATATGAGCGTAAAATATGTACCTGTTCAATGGAATAGACAAAAGAAAATATACGATAGCATACTTTGGGGAGGCATTCTGCTTTTCATTAGTAGCTATGTTGGTTTTCAGCTTCTATTTCAAACACATATTAGTCTCGAAACACTCATTATTAGAGCTACAGCTCTCTCTGCATTCTTTTTACTTCATCTTATTCTATGTATTGGTCCATTGTCTAGGCTAGATGACCGTTTTTTGCCTCTTCTCTACAACAGGAGGCACATGGGGGTTTCTATGTTTTTACTTGCAGCTATTCATGGAATATTTTGTATCATTCAATTTCATTCCTTAGGCGATACTAATGCGCTAGTAAGTGTGTTCACGTCCAATGAAAAATACAACTCTATCAGTCAATTTCCCTTCCAAGTTCTTGGCTTTATAGCACTCTGCATTTTCTTTATTATGGCGGCTACAAGTCATGATTTTTGGTTAAAAAACTTAGGACCAAAATTTTGGAAATTAATGCACATGCTCATTTACATGGCTTATGGACTTATTATCATGCATGTCGCTACAGGCGCATTCCAATACGAAACTCACCCGATCTACTGGCTACTTCTTGTCTTTGGATTTCTAAACGTTTTTGGATTTCATCTGATGGCAGGATTAAAAGAAATGCGTTACCTCAGAGTTTCTAAAAAAGATGATGAGAAAAATAATTTCTACTTTGTAGCACTAGAAGAAGACATACCCGAAAACTCAGCTATTCAAGCTTTAGTAGAAGGAGAAGACATTGCCATTTTTAAATATGAAAATAAAATCTCTGCCGTCAGTAATACTTGCAAACATCAAATGGGACCTTTGAGCGAAGGTAAAATTGTGGATGGTTGTATCACTTGCCCTTGGCATGGCTTTCAATACAATCCTAAAAATGGACAATCCCCTCCTCCATTTACAGAAAAGTTAAAAACCTATCAGCTCAAATTGATTGGTGATGAAATTTGGATAGACCCGAAACCAAAAGCCGAAGGCACTTACATTGAACCACTAGTACTAAAGTCCTCATCATAAATGGCGAAAGAATTTTTCATAGGCTGGCAAGACAATATGCCGACAAGACAATATCAGTTCTTAAAACAAGTAACTATTACCACGGGGGTTATCTCTGTAATAGCAGCAGGCTTATTTGCCTATTTCCAAAAACCTGTAAAAGATTTTAGTTTTCAATTGGGGAAGCTCTCTAAAATCAAAGGTATTTATTATGATAGACCTTTTCCATTTCTCATTGCTGATCAGACAGATTTACCTCAGCATATTTCAAATGAAATTTTATTGGTTGGCTACGGAAAGTTCGGAGCAGAAAGTACAATGAATCAAATCCAAGAAAAAGTAGGTTCATTACATGGAAAAAAAGTAGAATTAGAAGGCACACTTATTTATGGAGATGGAAAGACGCTGATGGAGCTATCTAAAGATGAAGAATCTTTTATTGCTATTTTAGATAGTAGCTTTACGCCTTCTCCTATAGAAGAGAGTTTGGGAATTCTTGAAACTACGGGAGAGATTTTAGACCCCAAATGCTATTTCGGAGTGATGAAACCTGGAGAAGGGAAAATTCATAAAAGTTGTGCAATCAGATGTATTAGCGGAGGTATACCACCTGTTTTACGCAAAAAGTCTAATCATATAAATCGGTCATACGATTACTATTTACTTCTAGATGAAAATGGAAAAAAGGTAAACCAACTTCTTCTTCAGAATGTAGGTGAAACCATCAAACTAAAAGGAGAAATCCAACGATTTATGAATTGGAGAATCTTTTATGTACCAAGAAACCAATTCTATCAATAATTATAAAAAACTTACCGATAATACCTTAGTGTGAACAGTGTAATAAATAGTTTACAATCAATCATCAACTAACCAAACATACACACATCTTATTTCTGTGCAGCAGAACATAAGTCCTCTCACATTGTCAACGCCTCTTTTTACTACTTTTTTATAAGTGTAATCCTTGACGATTTATATTTTGACACTAAACATTTATCATGCCTCAACAGCTCTAACCAATCTACACATTGTTATTGTTTTGTTAAAAACCACACAATAACACCAAACACATTCACTTACAATTCATTAGTGATTCACTTCTGCTATACCCTACACACCTAATATTGCGGCAAAGACACTATAACTAGATAATTTCATCTTTTTGAATTACTCATGAAAAAACTGACTTTTTTATTGTTAAGCATATCTATGCTTTTCACCGCTTGTGATTCTACTGAATCTGATTTCACTAAAATTGATTTAAAAAATCATTCTACAACTCCACACTTTTTGAAATTAAAGTCTGGTTTTGAAAACCTTGAAGTTTACTCTCTTTTATCTTCTGAAGATAAATTAGAAGGAAGTCCTGACTTTGTGTACGGAAGCATGGCTGATGGAGCAGGTTTATTGCGTAATGCAGATGGCACTTACACACTTATCAACAATATAGAGGCAGATTACTCTATCGCTCGTATCATTCTTGATGAAACATTCAAACCTATCAGTGGCGAGTACATTTTGAATTCAAATGCAACAGCAAATACAGCTCAGTGCTCTGGTACTTTAATTACTCCTGCTGAACACGGTTTCGGACCTCTTTACCTTAGTGGTGGCGAATGGGGAGGTAGCAATACAAATGTTTTCGCTGTTGATCCTTTTAAAAGCGCAAGTGATGCTAGCTCATCTGTAATTCTTGGTGCAATGGGACAATGGACGGTTGAAAATGCTGTTCCTCTTGGAAAAAATGCTTATCCAGGTAAAACGATTGTATTCATCGGAGACGATAGTCATGGCGAAGCTGGTGGACAACTTGCAATGTATATGTCTGATCAAGTTGGTGACTTAAGTGGTGGAAAACTTTATGCCTTGAAAGTTGGTGATGGTACAATCACTGCAAATGAAATTGCTGAAGGTGGTGAATTCGATGCTGAATTTGTTGAGTTATCGGAGTATTCATATGACGCACTGAACGAAGAATGTATTGCTAAAAAAGTAATGGCATTCAACCGTGTTGAAGACATTGATTACCGTAAAGGTTCTGCTGCTGATAACCGTGAAGTCTATTTCAATGCGACAGGTCGTAGCCAATACAACGATGACCGTACTAAATATGGCCGTGTGTACAAATTGGTTCTAGATGAAAGCAATCCTTTGAAAGCTAAAATCTCTGTAGAATTGGACGGTGATGACTTAACAGGAAAAGCAAAAGCATTCCATAGCCCAGATAACATTCTTGTGACTGAAAACTATGCTTACATTCAAGAAGACCCTAATGGCTACGCTGATGATGTAAATAAAGAACATGACGCATACTTATATCAGTACAATCTTAATACAGGTGAATTGAAAGTAGTATTGGAATCTGACCACAGAAGTAATTCTGCCGTTGAAGGTCAGTATTCTTTGGCTGACGATCGTTGGGGTAAATGGGAACTTACAGGTATGATTGATATCTCTGATGTTGTAAACGAAGAAGGTACATTCTTACTTATCCAACAAGCACACTCTTGGTACAACGATGATTTCCTTAATCCTGATGGTGTTGGTAGTATTGAAGACAGTAGAAACGAAGGAAGTATCCTAACGGTAATTAGAGGTTTAGACAGATAATGAGAACATTTTTTGTGTTGAGCAAAGGGGCTATTTTTAGTCTCTTTGCTTTTTTGTTTTGGGGCTGTCAGTCCGAAACAAATGATGATCGCTTAAAAAAAGCATTTCAAATAAAGTTTGAAGCAGATATTCAAAACTGTAAAGAAAGTCTTGAGCTACTTCAGACTCAGAATGAAAGAGATAGTCTTATTTTTTACTTTAAGAAATCTCGCTTAGCCTTCAAGCAGTGCGAACCTGTATTAAGTTTTTATGCTTCAAGTACTTATCAAGCGCTAAATCAAGTCAATCTTCCTAAAATTGACGAAGATGATAATGCAGAAAAAGTTATTAATGCCAAAGGCTATCAAGTTATTGAAGAATTATTGGTAGAAGAGCATTTACCAGTAAAAGATATTCGGAAGCAAATCACGAATATGATAACCTCTTTGGACTTACTAAAAAAGCTACAGCCTTTACAAAAATTTCAGAAGCATCACATTCTTTGGTTGAGTAGAAATGAACTTCTTCGTATCAGTTCATTAGGTATTAGCGGTTTTGATAGCCCAATCCTTCTCAATTCATTAGATGAAAATAAGCAAGCCTTAGAATCGCTCAGAGATTATATGCACTTATCTGAAGTTCTATTTTCAGAAAAAGAACTTCTGTCCCAATGGGATAAGCAATTAAGGGCAGCAAGTGACATGATCACTTCTTATGAGAATTTCAATGATTTTGACCGCTATCATTTTATCAGAGATCATATTCATAGTTTACTTGCCACTTGGGTTCTGATTTGTGAAGACTGGAATATCGAATTCCCATTTGAGCAAAAAATTGATTACAAAACTACCTCATTCTTTTCCCCAAATACTTTTGTAGTCAAACAATTTGCACCTGCATACAGCAGTGAATCCAATAAGGAACTGATTGCACTCGGTAAAGATTTATTTCATGATAAAAGATTCTCCAAAGATGGTAAAATGAGTTGTGCGAGTTGTCATCAAGTAGATAAAGCATTTACGGATGGTCGTCAATTTGCACAAACGAACTCTGGAGGAAATACAAAAAGAAATGCTCCTACGGTACTTTATACAGCACTCCAAAATGCTCAATTTTACGATGCCAGGAGTGGTGGACTAGAAGAGCAAATATCTGCAGTGATAAAAAATAAAGATGAGTTTCATAATCAGATCAAAAACATTGTCGAGGTCACAAAGAAGAGATCTGAATACGTGAACAGATTCAAGCAAAATTATAAGGAAGGAGTCACGGCTAAAACTGTCAGAAATGCTATCGCGACTTATGAAAGAAGTTTGCTGCCCTTCAACTCTTCTTTTGACCAAAACATTTCTAAGCAAGCAAATAATTTATCACAAGATGCCATTACTGGTTTCAACTTGTTTATGGGTAAAGCCAAATGTGGGACATGTCATTTCGCTCCAGTATTTAACGGCACTATTCCTCCAAACTTTAGCCACACAGAGCTTGAAGTTATTGGTGTTCCTCAAAGTGTAAAATGGGAAAATGCAGAAGTTGATAAAGACTTAGGTCGATTTGATATTTTCCCTGTAGAGCAGCGTAAACATGCCTTCAAAACCCCTACAGTGAGAAATGCAAAACTTACTGCTCCATACATGCATAATGGTGTTTATCAAACTTTAGATGACGTCATTAAATTTTACAATCTAGGTGGCGGAGCTGGCATTGGAATTGATTTACCCAATCAAACTTTACCTCCTGATAGTTTAGGTTTGAGTACTCAAGAAAGTGAGCAAATCATAGCTTTTCTTCATTCCTTGACCGATTCTCTGAATAGCTATTAAATATATTTTCTGTAAAGAAAAACCCGTACAGCAGAATGCTATACGGGTTTTGTTATATGTTACAAAAGATGATGAGTCTTTTAATTATCAAAAATAGAATTAAGAATAAATGCGGCTCTGTAGCCTGCGGCAGCTAATCTTTCTTCCATTCGTGGTACAAATTCGTACATATAATCATAAGAAAGCTCAGGTAAACCATTCTCATTTGTCCGATCATACAAGGTATTATAAATTTCTTCCCTAAGTTCCACAGACTCCTCTGCCCAAACTTTTACCTTATCCTTTTCCCATCTAGCTTTATTTGCTGCTTGATTTTTCTCAATCATTAAGGTGTATTCCGAAAAACTTAATTGTTGTTTTTCAATAATATCTGTATCCCAAATCGCATGTAAACTTTCCTTTTCAGAGAAGAACATGACCTTAATTTTATTTCCTCCCAAATCTCTATTTTTCCCTACGTGCATCGGTTGGTGAATATCGCCAACAAAGTGAATCAGAAAAGCTAGAGCTGTTGCTTTAGTTGAATTAGCTAACGATTCTACATTATTTTCCTTCATCAAATTTTCAAAAGCTTGGGTTGCTTTTACATCATCTTTCAAAACTAAAGTCATAAATTCAATGGCCTCCATCACATCTTGGATACCTTCTTTCTCATTTCCTGCATCGATAACTTGCTGTACAGTTTTATCAGAATTTACCGTTGTATAATGCCAACTAAAAGTAAAAGCCCAGTTCTTATTTGATCGGATAAAATCTGGCCAAGTAGAAAGCTGAGTGAGGTAGTAACGATCTAGAATCTCATCAATCTCTATTTTAGATCGATCAGATAGGTTATCATAGCAAATTTGTGCAACAATTCGGTGACCATTTTGCCCCCATGCAAACACTAGCTGTGTTGAAAATAGTAAAAGGAATATTAGTACTAATTTTTTCAAAATATATTCAGTTTTAGAATTCAGATGCAGTATTACTAAGTTTATAATTTAATTATTAACCTATCATAAAATCTGCATTCTGACTAGGTTTTAGTTTATTTTGAATAAACATTTTTGCTAAAAAAAAATGCGATTCGCCAAAGGCAAACCGCATTATTCACATCATAATTATACTAAAGAAAAGCTAATTGCTATTCTTTATTTTCTTTAATTTCAAACACCATTTTTTGGTTACTACCCTTAACCATCAAAAACAGTTTGTCTTTTTTAATTTTGTAATTGGTCACATTTTTTAGAAAATCAACAAACTCCATTTCCCCCTCAGGAGAAACCATCATGGTCATACCTAGCTGATCCGAGATTTCAATTGTTTTTTTCTCTACACTGTTTACTTTCCCGAATATGGTATTTCCATATTTTGCATTCATCGACCATGTACCTTCTTTTTCAGCAAATTGAAGTGTTGCAGGAGTCGATGTTTCATTCAAATCTTTACCACTTTGGTAACCTTTGAATTCCCAAACGTAACTAGCTAATTTTTCAGCATTTGGATGTATATCTTGAGCAAAAGCTGTAGCTATACAGAAGAATAGAGCGGTCAGAATACTAAATTTCTTCTTCATGTTTGTAAGTTGTTATATACATTTATCTTGTTCGGAAATAGGACACAACAAAGGTTCATTTGGTTGTGAAAATTTTTCTTAAGACGGCCATTTATGATGTCTCAAACTAAAAGTCACAACCCCTCCTATTCTAAAATCATCATTATCAATATCTATCCATCGTATTTGGTAATTGGGATTCTCTGGCTTTAGCCCAACTCGTTTTCCTTTTCTAAAGAGTCGTTTTACTGTATGCTCAGTATTCAAAATCGCAATTACGACATCATCATGCCTTGGTGTAATCGATGCGTCTACTACTAAAATATCTCCCTCGAAAATACCTACACCTTGCATCGAATCGCCATACACTCGTACACAAAAAGTAGAAGACTGATTTTTTACCAAATAATCTTCAATGTGAAGATCGTCTTCCATAAAATCATCTGCTGGAGATGGAAAACCTGCGTTTACATCCCCTCGAATTAGCTTTATCATATTATGGTCATTAATAGTTCTTTCTTCAAGAACAGTTAACAGACCGTAAATGAATTACGAAGAGTGAATATTTTCTACAATAAAATAGATTTTAATCTACATCAAATAAAATGAATCCGTCCAATTTCGTACAATAGTGTACTCTTTCCGAATACTACTTTTTTCATCTTGGCACACTTACATCAACACAAAAAACTACATATCAATTAGTTACAAATTAATAGCACAGCTTTGGCATTTTACTTAAGCGTACTACAACGGTACAACTTATTCAGATTCAGTGTCAAAATAACTTATATAACAACCATGAAAAAAACGATTATTACTCTTGCGGCTCTTACTACTCTTTCTATTTCAGCTTTCGCTTCTAACGACCTTTATGATAGCAAAACTGAAAAATATGAAAACTTGAGAATGGAAGTGAAAAATGCGACAAACTCAGATTGGAGCACTCCTTTTAAAGCAGCTCAAGTTTGTCTAAGAGATCAAAAAAATATATCAGAAGCTTATACTTGGATTGAGCAATCACTTAAAGTAAAAGAAACTTCTGAAAACCTAGAATTGAAAGGTGATTACCTTGCTCTACACGGTCTAGATGAAATGGCTTTCGAACATTATCAAAAAGCATTGAGCTTAAAAATTGCGAAAGGTCAAAATGACTTTGAAGCTATTCAAACAAAAATATTAGCATTGAAAAAATAATAGCGGTACAGTCAATTAACTTCATGATCTGCCCTATCCTCCCCAAAAGGATAGGGTTTCTTTTTTACTTAATCTATAAGTCCCCAAAAATCGGCAATCCAATACGATGAATGGAAATCTACATCTTTGGTAAAATTCCCGACATGTCCTCCTTGCATTTTTTCACTCCCTTCATCAATAAATAATGCATGTCCTTCATTCAAGAAAGTAAAGGAAACGAATTGCTGCTG
This sequence comes from Sediminitomix flava, assembly GCF_003149185.1. Lineage (NCBI taxonomy): Bacteria > Pseudomonadati > Bacteroidota > Cytophagia > Cytophagales > Flammeovirgaceae > Sediminitomix > Sediminitomix flava. Next base: position 1,430,221 of record NZ_QGDO01000001.1, read on the forward strand.
ATCTCCCACCTTATAATTGATGCGTTGATAAGGAAACTTTGTATCACGCACATTTAGTGTATCTATTTGAGGAGTCAATTCTGGTGCTGATGCCAATGAAGCGAATAGAAACTGACTGATAATTTGCTGACTGTTTTTAGGCGTTACAATTTGATCTTTCGCTCCTGTAAATACGGCTAACTTCGGTATTTTTTGTTCTAATGTCGAACTCGGTAACAAAGCAGATAAAGCTTCATTGCTCAAGTTCGGAGCTTCTTTCATCACTTGCAAAGCATTAGGCAAGTTGGTTGCAGCTTTGTAAGCAATCCCTGCCAAAACACCACCACCTTCAAATACTTTCGGATAGTTACCTAACAAAATGGTACTCATTGCTCCTCCTGCAGAAAACCCTGTAACAAAAACTTTTTCTTTGTCCACTGAATAATTTGCTTTCGCATATTCAATCATTTCTAAGATGGATTGATTTTCTCCTTGCTTCGGGTTGATATCTCCTTCATTAAACCAGTTGAAACAAGCATAGGCATTATTACTTTTTCGTTGCTGAGGATAAATCACCATAAACTTATACTGATCTGCCAACTCATTCCATCCCGACTCATAAGCATAACTTTCTGCCGTTTGAGAACAACCATGTAAAGCAACAACTAAAGCGGCATCTTTCGCTAAACCATCGGGCTTATAGAAATACATATCCAATTCTCCTTCATTCTTACCAAAGTCGGTTTGCTGTTGCAATACTTGTCCGAAAGAGGAAAAACTATACAAGAATATGGCGATCAAAAATAATGGCTTCATTTTCATCATGATTTAATTTAGCAATGAATAATTAAGCAGTTGTGAAAACTGCCTTTTCTAGAAATTTGTCTGCTTGTAGTAAAAAATCATTTGGTTTTTCTAAATGCGGACAATGTCCACAATCTTTAAATATAAAACTTTCTATAAGGGCATTACTTTCTTGAGCTGATTGCAAGAGTTTTTCTATATCCAAGCCCTTATGGAATTGCTTGTTGGGAATGTATTTATCTTCTGCTCCAAATAGAATTAAGGTCGGGATTCTCAAATCTGAAAGTCTCACCTTCTGCGTCAACATTCCCTTTACCGCCAAATGAATAGCTTTAGAAATAGATGCTCTCTTCTCTGACTTCAAAAATGAGAGGCGGCGATCGAGTAATTCCGTATAACGGTCTTCATAATTATGAAAATTCAATTTGAAATTAGCTGCTACCGTTTCTTCATCCCATGCCAATACTTTTTCATAGCTAAAGAAATACTTCAACTGCTCCGATTCAAAACTTGAAAATTCCTCTACCCCTGCACTAGCTGATAAGACTAAAGCCTCAATACTCACCTTTGATCGTAAAGCTAAAAGCATGGCTAATTGCCCACCCATAGAATGTCCAAAAACAATCAACTTCTCAAAAGATAACCTTGTCACGAACTGCTCTAATATAGAAAGGTAGACTGTAAAACTATCTTCACCTCCAATACTTTCACTTTCTCCAAAACCCGGTAAATCAATCGCTATGCAGCAATAATCATTTTTGTGATGATGAATCAAGTCTTTCCAAGCATAAGCCTCACTCCCCATTCCATGCAGAAAAAGGAGAACGTTGTCTCCCTTCCCTTCTTGGATATAATGAAATCGATTGCCGTCTATTTCTGTATGCTTATACTTCATCTTTCGGACTCAGTTCTTCATTTGCCAATACCTTAATTGCTTTTCGGTCAATCTTGCCTGTATCGCCTTTTGGCAATTCCTCTAAAAAGACAAAATGTTTAGGGTGTTTATATTTAGCCAATCGCTCCTTCAAAAAGATTTCAATCTCGTTCTCATTCAACGTTACCTCTTCTTTCACGATAAATGCCATCCCTGTTTCCCCCCATCGTTCATCGGGAACTCCAACTATCGCTACATCTCGAATGGCAGTATGTGTACGTAAGCTTTGTTCCACTTCTACAGGATAGACATTTTCTCCCCCAGAAATATACATGTGCTTAATACGATCTACGACATAGAAATAGCCTTCTTCATCTTGTCGGAGTAAATCTCCTGTTCTAAACCATTCTCCGTAGAATGCCTTTTCGGTAGCCTCCTCATTTTGCCAATAACCAGGAGTTACAATTTTTCCTTTGATCAAGAATTCTCCGATTTCACCTTGAGCTACATCCACTCCCTTTTCATCTACCAAACGAGTTTCTACATAGAAATTGGGTGTACCAATTGAGCCTTTCTTTCTAATGCCATCTCTTTGATGCAGTGACATTAAGTTTGGTCCTGCTTCTGTCATTCCGTAGCCTTGTCTGATTGGGACGCCTTTTTCAGCCCATTTCTCAATCAACGGAATTGGCATTGCTTCGCCTCCTGTGACACAATATCTCAAACGTGGAAATTTCACCTTCTCAAAGCCTTCAGATTCGCCCATCATTTTGAGCATTGTGGGAACTCCAAAATAATTACTGATCTGATCTTCTTCTATGATTTGCAACACACGATCAGCATTGAATTGCGGCAATAAAGTAACTGTACCTCCTAAAAAAAACAGAGGAGTTAGTAGCACATTCCAACCTCCTGTATGGAAAGGTGGTGTACAAACCAAGGTATGATCTTGTCCGTTCAAATCTAGACGAAGACTTGTATTTATGGCATTCCAAAAAAGCATTTCATGCGTATAAATTGCTCCTTTTGGAAAACCTGTAGTACCCGAAGTATAAAGGATAAATAATGGGTCTTTTTCCTCAATAGAAACTTCTTGATAGTCCTTATTTTGCCCTAATTCCGCAAGATGAATTATATCGGTCAGAAGGTACTTATGCTCAATATTTTCATATTCACTTTGCCCTTTGAGTTTATCTAAGAAAGCAAAATCTGAAAAAATGATTTTAGCTTGTGCATTAGATAAAATGTAATCCAACTCAGCTGCTGAAAGGCGATAATTAAGCGGAACGAGAATTATTCCCATCTTTTGTGCGACACTAAACAGTAAAGTGTATTCTACACAAAACTCTGCTAATACAGCTACCCGATCTCCTTTCTGAAGACCGAGTTGCTGTAAACCACTAGTTAGAGAACCTGCTTTCTGATTAAATTCCGTATAAGAAAGCTGTCTTTCTGTGTCTGCTTCTCGGATAGCGATTTTTTGGGGTTCGTAATCTGCCCATTTTTGTATCCAATCTGTTGTCATCTCATTAAGATTTTAAGTAGCTAAACAAGTTTTTGGAAGTCTTTCTTTTCACCCAAGAAGTCACTTTCACTGAGGAGGCTCTAGTTATTTTTCAATCTGTATTGTTCATTTCTTTGCTTGATCAAAGAAACGAAGACTGCGTCCGCCCAAAAAATCAAGCCTCATAAAAAACGGTCTCCCCACGTGTCCCTTCACCTCCGCTTTTGAGGCTAGCCTCCCACAAAGATTTCTAAATTGATAAAAGATCAACTTCCTCTCAAAAACATACATCCAACTACTAAAGTCTGAATGCTGCAGATCCGAAAGACAGCCCTCCTCCAGAACCGATAAAAAATACTAAGTCTCCTTTTTTCACTTTTTGATTTCGAACTGCTTCATCAAAAGCCATCGGGATACAAGCCGAACCAGTATAGCCGTAATTGTGCATTACTGTTGTGGTTTTCTCCATAGGTACGCCCAACCTGTTCATAGTTTCAACGATACTGTTGATATTAATCTGTGTGAAGAAGAAATGATCTACTTGATTTGGAGATACATTCAATTTCTCACAAAGATTGAGAGCCATTTGTGTCCACATTTCGGGATTCAATTCTGATGGAAAACGTTTCACAAACTGTAACTGATGTGTTCCTTTTTCCAAAACTTCAGCCGATGTTGGCTCATGAGTAGCTCCTGCATAAATTCCCATCCAATCGGCATACTCTCCTTTGGTTTGCAACTCACTTGCTAAAAATCCTTCTTCGCCCTCTGATGCTGAAAGGATAAAAGCGGCTGCGCCATCGGCAAATAAAGTGACTGTTTTTTTGTCTTCTTTATTCAAGTATTTACTCATTGCATAAGCACCAATCACAAGTACTTTATTGTACTGCTCATCTGATCGGATGTACTTGCTTGCAATATCTAATGAAGTTACAAAGCCCGCACAAGCTGAATTAAGATCAAAAGTACCTGCATTTTTTGCACCTAGCTGATCTTGAAGTTTTGAAGCTGTGGATGGTGAAATATATTCGGGTGTATCTGTTGCGATAATAATCAAATCAAGCTCTTCCGCTTTTACATTTCCATTGTGTAAAGCTGTTAATGCTGCTTCTCTACAAAGATCAATCACAGACTGTTCTGGCGCACACCATCTACGCTCATAAATCTGAACATTCTCTCGTAGCCATTCGTCTACATCTTGCTGTAAAAGGTCGTTGAAATATTGATTGGAATATACCTGCTCTGGAACATACATTCCAGAAGATACGATTTTAGCATTTCTCATAGTTGTGTATTCTGTAGTTTGAAGTTTAGGAAAAAGGAATAATTCTAGCCTACCATTCCGCCATCTACGCTAAGTACCGTTCCGTTGATGTACTTGGCGTCATCTGAGGCTAAGAATAGATAAGCATTCGCGATGTCCTCAGGGCTTCCCATCTCTCCCATCGGGATTTTTGCTGTAATTTTAGAAATCACATCTTCTGGAATTTTCTTGGTCATTTCTGTCGCAATGAAACCTGGAGCTACAGCATTTGCCGTAATGCCTTTTCTACCCAATTCTCTTGCCCATACTTTTGTCATTCCGATCACACCCGACTTGGTTGCTACATAATTAGTTTGCCCAAAATTACCGTACAATCCCACTACAGAAGAAGTACTGATGATTCTTCCATAATTACGCTCTAACATCTTCTCCGACACTAATTTTGTACAGTTGAAAACCCCTGTAAGGTTTACGTCAATCACTTGTTGCCACAATTCTGGAGTCATTTTTTTCAGGCTTGCATCTCTTGTGATACCAGCGTTATTGACTAAAATATCGATTTGCTCAAACTCTTGAACTACATGACTTACTGCTTGTATCACGTTTCCGTAGTCTGCTGTATTTACTTTCTGAAAAACGGCTTTCCCTCCTGTTTCTTCAATCATCTGAACCGTTTCTGCTCCTTGTTCTTCATTCAAATCCCAAATCACAACCTGTGCTCCTTCTTTGGCAAAAAGTAAACTTGCCGTTTTTCCGATTCCCGAAGCTCCACCTGTGATAATCGCTACTTTTCCGACTAATCTAAGCATGTTTATTTGTCTTTATTATTTGGTAAATGGTTTAGGTTTTTCTTAAAAAGAGAATGAATGTGTTAAGTAAAATAATGCTGTTTTTAGAGTTGCTCTAAGCACTTACAAATGAAAGCGAGAGTCTGAAGACTCTTATTCTTCCATCGATAAATCCTTGACAACAGAATTAACTCTAAGAGTCGTTTTTATTAGATTAACCTTAGAAAATGTGGGGACTAGCCCCACATTTACACTTTACTAAATTCACACTTTCTACATCCTCTCAGGATTCTTAAACACTGTTTTTATTTCTTATAAGAAGGCAAGTTGATTTTCAACTCCAATGAAATCAATCTTCCTGTAGGTGGTGCTGCCGTAAATTCTCTCATCTCAGTATCGAATACATTAGAAACCATTGCTGAAGCAGTAAACGTTTCATTGAAGCGATAACCTGCACTGATATCAAATGTTGTAAAACCACCTAACGGTCCGTAGTTAAATGCGTTAGCACTTCTTGCACCTTCTACAACTGGTACTCCACGGTAAGTCAAATCTTGTGTCTCTGCTGCAATTTGGTAGCTAGAGAAATAATCATAAGCTTCTACCCAACGTGTGAAGATCGATCCGAAGAATTTCTTTCCACTATAATTTAAAGCTAAAGATGCTTTGTGATTTGGTGCATTCACTAGCAAGTCTAGCTTGTTTACCGTACCGTCTTTGTTGAAATCATTTTCTAAGTTACTCTCATCGATTTCATAACCGAAGTAAGAATAATTAAAGCTCGTACTGAATTCATCTGTGAAATAGTAGTTGATACCTAAATCAGCTCCATGTGTGTTGAATTCACCGAAGTTGATGTAAGTAAATACAAGACCATTGAAAGCTGCATATGCTGATTGTACATCTGCAACATTTTGATCTCCCATTTTATTAGCAACACCAATTGACGTCACTGGGCTTAAGAAATCTCTTGAGATGTTATAGTAAACGTTCGCATCTACAAACAACTTATTCTTCACAGGCTGACCTTTGTAACCCAACTCAATAGTTTGAAGCTTTTCTACTCTTTGTTTTTCAATCATTGAGCCATCTTCTAATGTAAAACCTTCTGCATTACCCAAGATCAAACCACCGAATAAATTTCCATACATATTCAAGATGGTAGGAGCTGCAATACCTTGTCCGTAAGTCAAACGAACTGAGTTTGCCCCAAATGTTTTTACAACAGCTGCTTTTGGTAGCAAGTTAAAACCATATACTTGGTGATTATCTGCACGGAGTGCTCCGACTAACTTCAAACCATTGTCAAACTTCTTCTCTGCTTGAGCATAGGCTCCTACTTGATCGATTGTGATAAAGTCATCCTCATTTTCATCTAGCAAGTAAGTTCCGTGAGAGTTCGCCATATCTCTTTGCCATTGCGCACCAACAGTTACATCTACACCCAAAATATCTCTGTTGTACTGAAGTTCTGCATTCCAACGTTTTGAATCATCGATAAACAACGCTCCCACTGCAGGATCTAAAGCAAACGCACGAGCATCTTGCTCTGACAGACCTCTTCCGATTGCACCATAATATTGTTTGGTATAGTCACTAATCGAATAAGTTGCATCCGTTTTACTAATCGTGTGATATACTTGAGCAAACAATCCTTTGTAAGAAAATTTGGCTTGTGCATAATGTACTTGCCAATCTTTGATTTGGTTACGTCCTACGTTTGTTGGCGCCAAATAAGTACTGTTACTACCCCCATAATTAAAGGTAATATCCATGTCTTCTACAGGAGAATAAATCATAGAAGCTTCACCTCTGAAAAACTCAAAATCACGGTTCAAGTCCAATTCTTCCACAGGGTTTGTAGGAGACAAGTACACTGAATCTATATACTCAAATTCTTCACCTCTTGAATATTCTGCTGTTACTTTGTAAGCAAATTTCTCATTTACCTTTTCCGCATGTCTCAAACGAGAGGAGAACATTTTCTGATTACCCGCATTGAAAGCAATGGTTGTTCCTTCATACTTACGAGGGTCTTTCGTAATTGTATTCATCAAACCGTTGTGAGCGTTTGGACCAAACAGAGCAGCATTAGGACCCAATACCAATTCTACTTGCTCAATATCTTCTTTGATTACGGTATTCAAAGGACCAAGTGGAAGTCCTGTTGCAATCAATGAAGAAAATCTACCATCAGTCACCTGTAAGTTTTTAGCATTGAAGTTACTGTTAAAACCTCTTACGTTGATACCTGTACCAACAACCCCAGCTCTGAAGAAATCTACACCTTTCTGACGCGCCAATAATTCACCAGGATTCAAAGCTGGTAATTCATCAATTTGCTCAAAGCCGATAACCTCAATCGTTGCTGGTGTTTCTGTGAGCTTTTCAGCTTTTCTTGTCCCCGAAATTACTAACTCCTCTATCAGAGTTGTTTCTTCTTCAAGAGAAAAATTTAAGGTTTTATTTTCTCCAGCCTTAAATTCTATCTTCTGAGAAATGGTTTCAAAACCTACACTACTAACTTTCAACGTATAAGAACCTGCTGGAATGTCTACAATTTTAAAAGATCCATTTAGGTCTGTTGTTGCCCCTTTATTGAGTTCTTCCAATACAATAGTAGCCGCAATCAGACTGCTATTCGTATTTTTCTCATTTATTTTCCCTTCCAATGTTGCTAAATCTTGTGCTTGTAGCATACTTGCACTCAAAAGCAGAATGGTAAAAAATACTAGTCGTTTCATCTTCTTTAAAAATGTGTTGTTGTGTTTTTGGTTACCTTTAAATCGAGACTACATGATCTTCTTCTGTAGTAGAAGATACCTTGTGCGATTTTCCTCCTAACGAAAGATGTAAAACACTAGCCATCAGAGAGGCAGAGATGATAGCTAAAGCTGCCGCGATTCCCGGGTTACGAACAGCTCCTTCCATGTAAGGCGTGATTCCACCATAATAAATTCCGAAGTGTACAAACAATGCAGTTAGCGAACTCACCACGACGACAAGCGTACGAATATGAGTAAGAAACAGACCACACAGAACTGGAATGAAAGCAGCAGAGAAATAGGCATATACCCCATTCTGCGCAAATATTCCCACACTTAGGTTAGGTGAAATCAATTGGTCGTAGGAAAACAAGATCGAAATAAGTGCCAAGCAAATAATTACTACACGATTTGTTCTAATCTTCCATTCGGACTTTACTTCTTTATGTTTGAAAAGTAAATTCGAAAGAATATCATTTGTAATGGTCGTTGAAATAGATTGAATCAAACCTTCTAAAGTTGAAAGTCCTGCCGAAATCAAACCTAAGATGACTAACAGCCCCAAGCCAATAGGTAATACTGTTACTACATAAGTAGGCATTACACTATCCAAAGCTATGGCTACACCATCCAAGGTTAAATCTGGAAAATGAATTCGAGCATATAAGCCCACGATCACTACGCTAAAAAATAAGATTTCTGTAATCACTCCTGTCAGCAAATACGTATTCACATCTTCGTCCTTTTTCAATAACAAAGACTTCGTGATAATATGCGGTTGGCAAACCACTGCAACCCCCACAATAAACTGACAGAAAATAATTTCGAAATAATCTCTGAACAACGGGCTTTGCGGATTGAGTGGCGCAGCTAATAATGGATCAATTGCTTTCAGTCTACCTACTACACCTTCACTATCCAAAAAATACTCATACCCCGAAAGAAGTAAGACTACCGCTACAATTATCATTAGAGAAGCTTGAATCATGTTGGTATAAACCATCGAATTTGCACCTCCAAACATCACGTAAGTAAATACAAAAGCTACAATTCCTACTAGAACATACAGCTCATTCCATTGTAATGTACTTGCGATCACTTTGGTCAATCCTACACAAATCAGAACCACAAAAGTGATCAGTAACAAAGAGAGAAAAGCGAAGAACAAGGCAAATGATTTACTCTCATATCTTTTTCCTATCCATTGTGCAATGGTCAAAGACTTCATACTTACGCCTTTCTTTCTAAACTTCTTGGTCAATACAACCAACGAACATAAAGCGCCAAGTGGTAAAGCAAATGCCATTGAGATCACACCGCTTATTCCATAGTAAGCCACAAAACCCGGATTGATAATAAAGGTAGCCGCACTTGTTATTGAAGCTGCTAAAGACAAACCCACCGCCACAGGAGAAAAAGCTACACTTCCTACAGCGTAGTCTTCCATATTGGCCGTTTTCTTTGCGCCTCGAAGTGCAAAAAATGCCATTAACAACATATATCCTAAAATGCTTATCAATCCGTACAATTCCATTACTTCACTCTTTTCTTAACTGATACAAAACTGTGATTCTAGACTTCTCTTGTCTCAGAGATCTAAAATCAAAGTAGGATTTTCAGATTAAGACCTTTTAATTTTCTTGTAAGTGTCATCATTTTTCAGGTGAACGTTCCGAATCTGTAAGGTGAAAAAAAATCATATAGCGTACTTTAAACACTTAAATATTTCTAACCTGAGAATGATCCTAGAAAAAACAAGATGCTGAATTGTAGAAATTGGCTAATGCGTTTTCTTTCAATTCAGCATACATAACCTAGTCGTGCTTTTACACTACAAAATCTTAAAGCATTGCATGATTTCCTCTCGGTAGGTTTTTCCTATAGGAATATGTTCATCTCCTATCAAAAGATGATTGTCTTCTAAACCTGTTACTTTCTCTATATTGACGATATAAGAGCGGTGAACACGATAGAAAGGGGGAATCGGGAGTTTTTCTTCAAGATGTTTTAAAGCATAATTCACCAAAAAATTTCCTGTATTAGTAAAAACAGAAGCATAAATATCGTTGGCTTTGATGTAAAGAATATCCTCAATTTTTAATTTCAGAAACTTACTTCTCGATTTAACAAAAATACCATCCGTTACGGCATATCTATTTTCAGTAGATGATGGAATTTCTACTTTTTCATTAACTTCTTCTCCTTGATGATTATGCACTGCAAGTTCTATGCTTGCCCTTAAAGTGTTTACATCGAAAGGTTTCTTCAGAAAAGCAGAAGGCTTGGTGTGTTTTGCCCGTTCAAAGGTTACATGATCATCCTTTGAAGTTAGGTAGATGATTGGCCCATCAAATTCATTTCGTATTTTTTCGGCAGTAGCTATACCATCCAATTCACCTAATAATTCTATATCTAATAAGATAAGGTCGGTATCCAATTGGTGAATTTGAGCTAATAAATCTTCTCCTTTCCGATAACTAGAACTCACTTCATAGCCTAAGTCTTCTAGCGTGAAAATTAAGCTTTTAGCTACTACAAGGTCGTCTTCTACTATAATTAATTTGAGCGGTGTCATTGCTTAAGTTTTTGGTCGTTGAGTTGAAAAAATGTAATTGGAATATATATATAATTTTATTAATGTCTAAATTACACCTACTAATCTAGTATCCTTTTTATGTATCGATTTTTTGTTTATTCACTCTTTACTTTTTTGCTCATTCCACAATTTTCTTTTGCACAAAACCCTCAGCTTTTATTTCAGTCTGAGATTGTGAAAGAAGAAGGTGAACAGCTAACTTTTTGGTATTTAGAAGATCATAGCCTAAACCTGACACATTCAGAAGCAAAATTGCACTTTGAAAATAACGCCTCAATGGTGATTGATCGATTTAGTGCTACACATCCAAATATACATTGGATAAAAGTCAACATTCCATCAGTGCTTCTGCAAGAACCTTTGTATGTATTGCAATTGAAAAAATGGGGAACCGTTGATATTTGGGATTATGATCAATTGACTTATCTAGGAAAAACAGGACGGCTCACTACAAAAAATGAAGTCGTTTACAGGAATGGAATTCTACTAAAAGGAAACACGCTTGAGCCTCGTCAGCTTCTGATCAGACTTAAAACAGGTGTTAGTATTCTTTCACACGAAAATGCACAAGTAACGCTTTTACCTCATCATCATTATGAAATAGAGCAACTCACCGAACGCTCTATCCAAATGCTGTTCTTAGGAATCATCCTTACAATGGCACTTTACAACCTTCTCATTTATAAAAGTATTCAAGACATCAGCTACCTGTATTTTGTTCTTTCTATCGTAGGAATTGGACTTTACATGATGTTTTTTCATGAATTAAATCTTGAATTTCTGTGGCCATCTGCACCCAATTGGGATGCCCATAGTTTTGCACTCATCGTTCCTCTGACAGGCATTGCCCGAACAGCTTTTACTAAAAAATATCTTCACTTAGACGAATACCTTCCACATTGGGATAAAGCCCTAACTGTTGTCGCTTGTGGTTACCTAATTCCAATTAGTTTAGGCTTATGGAGCTTTTTTACGGATGATGATTACCTTCAAGTAGCAACTCAATTTATTGGAATCATTGGTGCAATTGTACTTTTCAGTATGTTGGTTTCGTCTCTTTTAGTTTATTTAAAAGGATATGCTCCTGCACGTTTCTTCTTCATTGCCAATATCCTCTTTATCGTAAGTGCTTTACTTTTTATTTCTCAAGAAACGAATCTGATTCCCGACTTGCCTTACTTCAGTTATTTCATTGAAATAGGTGTAGTTACCCAAGTCGTTCTTTTCTCCCTCGGACTAGCCAACAGGCTAAAGCGTTCTCAAGAACTTGTACACTTCAATCACTTGGAAAAAGAAAGATTACAGAAGAAAAATATGGAGGAGAAACAAAAACTCATTTCTCAACAAAAAACAGAACTCAAAAAACAAGTAAAAGAACGTACAGAAGAACTCGCTCATACAATCATTCAATTACAGGCTTCTGAAAAGTCTTTGAAGAAAATCAATAATCTGAAAGATCAGCTATTCTCCATTATTTCTCATGATCTGAAAAGCCCCTTGGTTACTTTCGATTCCTTCTTAAACCTGCTTATTCACCATAGCCATCGGATGACACAGGATGAAAAAGAGGAATTAGCCGATGAAACAAATCAAGCCTTAAAGAAACTTTATGATTTATTGGAAAACCTACTCCAATGGTCAAGTTTACAGCTCAAACAAAATCGTATCAATCCCGAGAACTTTGATATTGAAGACTTACTTCATAAAAACGTATCACTCTATACGCTTTCTGCCAAAAGAAAGAATATTCAATTGCGCGTAAATATTCCGAAAGCCTCTAAAAAAGTAAGAGCAGATTATCGTATGATCGATTTCATCATTCGAAACCTTGTCAACAATGCAATCAAATTCACGGATAAAGATGGACTTATTGATCTCTCTTTAGAGCTTCAAGATGAAGCCATAAAAGTGAATGTAAAAGACAATGGAATAGGAATTTCAGAGAAAAACATCCAACATATTCTCAACAAGAATGATGTATTTTCTCTATCGGGAACTGAAGGTGAAAAAGGCTCGGGCTTAGGGCTTATGCTTTGTAAAGAATTTCTTTCATTGCACGACAGTCAGTTAGGAATCAATTCTACCCTTGAGAAAGGAAGTTGTTTTTCTTTCCTACTTGAAACGGTAAAGTAACAAATCACTAAATTAGAAGTGCAACTTTTTAATAAAATTCAAATCATATTTTTAAACTAGAAATTGATATGAAAAAAATCATTCTGACACTGTCTTTAAGCCTGATCTCCTTTTTAAGTATTGCCCAAGATTTTGTAGTTCCTAAATACGAATTTAAATCGGTAGCAGATTACAGCAAATACGAAAAAGAGATTGTTGCATGTATTGACTGGTTATTCGAAACACCAATCATCATAGACAAGTATAAAAGAAAAGCAGCTAATAAATTCTTATTCCAATGGCTGTCTGGTAGTCCCGATGTTCATATCGAGATCAATCCTTCAGTCATTACTTTTATTGAAACCTCACCTGATCTACTCCTTATTTTTATGGGTGGTTGGGCCAAATATGCTATTGAGGCAGAAGGCGCTGAAAACAAATTGGAAGGACAAAAAGCAGGAATCAATGCTGTCATCGATTTCTACACTAAAAATGAAAGCGTCATCAAACAAGATAAGAATGTAAAGAAACTCATCAAACTAAAGAAAAAAGGTAAACTCGATGAATTTCTAGGCATAGATGCTTAATGTGATCACCTCCTAATTTTTAATCACCATAAAGATTAGGAGGACTTTCTTTAAGATTCAAAAGCAAAAAGATGACCTACAAACTTTCCATTTTTATATTCATTGTTCTCTCTTCTTTTCAATCTAGCTCCTTTAAAAAAGATCAATTAAGATACTCTAGGGTCAGACAAGCCTATAAAGAGAAAGAAGCTCATATGCTCACCTTATTACAAAACAAGGAAATTGAAACCGATGAATTGAGAATTTACCTTAGGGCTTTTAAGAAAGAAAAACAGCTAGAACTGTGGGGGAAAAATTCAACTGATAAAACATACCAATTGATAAAAACTTACGATGTATGCCAAAGTTCTGGTGATTTAGGCCCCAAAAGAGAGCAAGGGGATTATCAGGTTCCCGAAGGATTCTACCACATCGATCGATTCAATCCTTACAGTAATTTTCACCTTTCATTAGGCCTAAACTACCCCAATAAATCAGATAAAATATTAGGGGTAAAAAATAATCTGGGTGGAGATATTTTTATACATGGAGCGTGTGTCACGATTGGTTGTTTACCAATCACAGATGAACAAATTAAAGAACTCTATATCTTTTGTATTGAAGCCAAAGAACATGGTCAATCCAAAATATCTATCACCATTTTCCCCTCTAAACTTTCAAAAGCTGAATTCAGTAGGTTAAGTCTCAAATACAAAACCGATTCTGATAAAATTGAATTATGGAAAGAACTTAAAAGTGGTTACGATATTTTCAATCAAACTCATCAACTTCCGACCATCGGATTCTTGTCATCAGGCAGACATCTTGTAAATTAATAATGTTATAGCTGTAAAATATAAACCGCTGATATGAAACTAGAAATTGCTTGTCCAAAATGTGAATGGAAACCCGACGGAGGTGCGCATTGGGTGTGTACTTGCGGCCATGTATGGAACACTTTTGAGACAACAGGAAAATGTCCTAATTGTGGAAAAGTTTGGAAAGATACTGCATGCCCTACTATTCCTGGAGGCTGTGGTGCTTGGTCAAAACATATCAATTGGTATCGAAATTTGGATGATACCATGCGCGATGAAATTGAAGAAATATTGAACGAAGAATCCACTAAAGCCAAACTATCAACCGATAAAAATACTCCAAATACGTAAGTAGGTGGACATATGAACTCAGGTAATTTCGATTTTCACTCAAAATCGATTTTTCACAGTGAGAACAATCTTTTATTGATTTGATCGCAGTCTTCATTTTTTGTCTTGACACAAAAAACGAAGCAAAAAAAGTCAAGTCCCATTCAATCATCCTCCCCGCAAATCAGTCCAAGCTCCGCACGATGGGACAAACAGCCCTCTTAAGCGTATTTGCGGGAAGCTTGCCACAAAAGTGGAGAAGCGAAGGCTAGTGGGCTAAGCGTTTTTTATGTGGCTTGATTTTTTGGGCGGATGCAGTCTTCGTTTCTTTGATCAAGCAAAGAAATGAACACTACACTCAAAATAAGAAAGACAATACCCACTGTGCAAGAATTACAATGAATGAAAAGTAAACTCGTTTTCTTATGTCCTAGTACTTAACGCATAAGACTCACTTGAGTAGATGTGATTCACATTTGTCTCCTATATTTTGAGGATATAAAATATATAGTACATAAATAAGTAGAGACGAGAATAAGACATAAAATAAAAAAGTCGAAAGCCTAGATTGCCAACGATTTTTACGCTTATACTTAATTCTCAATCTATGAAATCTCATTTAAGAATCCACTTTCTTCTATTCCTCTTAGGTCTTCTTACCTTCTCTTGTGACAGCCAAGATGATGATGGAACTACAGTGAATAATTCAACATCTGTTGACTGTAAACTTCAAGGGTACACCAACAATTACAATGAAGTCTTTGACAATGACAGTTACTCAGACTCTGAAGTCTTTACTTACACCTACAATTCAGACGGACAGTTGATTAGTGTTGACGAAAGAGATGCGACTGACTCTACTGATTTTAGTACTCACACACTGAGCTACGACACCGATGGAAATCTTATTTCTTATCAAGAAGGTGACGATTATCAAATGATCCTTTCGTATGATGCCAATGGTCGTTTAGAAAGCATCACAGAACAGGAACACTCTACTCCTAGAAAATCAAACGCCAGACTACATCAAGCTCTTTTTTCAAAATTGGCAAATAACAACGCAAGAAAAGCAGCAACTTCAGATGATGACTATAGCCTTGAATTCTTTTACAACGATGGTGAAAACCTTCCTTTCAAAGCAGAATCAAGCAGTGATGATACTGAGGTCATCTTATACACCTTTAACTCAGATAAAGAACTAACGCAAATGGAAGTTTCCTTTTCGGGCGGAAATGATGACAATGAGACTTGGGCTGGAACTGAAACAATAACTTTCACCTATGGAGACAAATCTTCTCCTGTAAGTGGTTTATTTAAAAACCCTGTCATTTCATCTCCTTTCGGAAGTATGTTCATTGACCTTATTGATTTTGATATTCTGTCTTACAAGAAAAATTTATCTAGCGTTTCCTCTGTTGGTTCTGAAACTTATAATGATGTCACAGAAAACTGGAACGAAGTTTATAACTATATCTACACCTATGATTCTTTAACCGAACTACCTTCATCAATTAGTATTTCTCAAACAGCAGATTGGGGAAACTGGTCTGAAGAATATGTTTTTGAATACGATTGTCAATAATAGACTGAAGAAAAATTAAAATATATTTCATCCCCTTAATCAATAGAGAATTAAGGGGATTTTTTTTCAAAAGACTTAGCCTAAAAAATCTTCACATCCTCTTTTTTACTTTTCCTTTCACTTTTACTATTTAAACCCCAACACTTTTCAATTCAAATTCTTAGTTTCAACTATGAAAAAGATTGGACTTATAGGTGGTATGAGTTGGGAATCTTCTCAGCTCTATTATCAGATCATAAATACTAAAGTAAAAGAAGTATTGGGTGGATTTCACTCTGCAAAATGTGTGATGGAATCTGTTGACTTTTCTGAAATTGAAAAACTTCAGCACGAAGACAATTGGGATGCGCTAGATCAGATGATGGTAGATTCAGCCATAAATCTTCAAAATGCTAAAGCTGAGGTCATCATCTTGTGTACAAATACAATGCATTTGTCTAGTGATTCCATCATAAAACATACAAACATTCCGTTCTTACACATCGCTGAAGCTACAGGTAAGAAAATTCAAGAGAAGAAGCTGAAGAAAGTATTACTTCTTGGTACGCAATTCACCATGGAGAAAGACTTCTACAAGAAAATACTCTCGGACTCTTTTGGCATTGAAGTGATAACTCCTAATCAAGACGATAGAGCTAGTGTTCATCAAATCATCTACGAAGAACTTGTGCTTGGAAAAATCAATCCAGAATCCAAAGATACATACCTAAATATCATTGACAGATCAATACAAGAAGGTGCTGAAGGAGTCATTTTAGGTTGCACAGAAATTCCGCTTCTAATAAAACAAGGTGATGTAAACATTCCAGTTTTTGACACGACAAGCATTCATGCTGAATCTGCCGTTGAATTTGCATTATCAACGTTCTAAAAAACTTAGCTAACAACCATGAGAAACTTCGAAGAAAGACTAAAAGGAGGACATCCAAACTCTTTGGGCAATACCGTTGAAATTGTAGAAGAAGTACTTGCTCAAAATGATCTTTTTGATGAACTATTCAATTGCTATTTCAGCGATGATGAAGTGGTAAGACTGAGGACTTCAAATGCAATGAAACGAGTTTGTAAAAAACAGAAAGTCCTACTCATCCCCTACCTAGATAGATTTTTAACTGAAATTTCTACGATCGATCAGGCATCTACGCAATGGACATTAGCACAACTTTTCGGAATGCTTGAAAAAGAAATGACAGATGCTCAGATTGAAAAAGCTAAAGAAATCATGAAAGCGAATCTAGCTAATCATACTGATTGGATTGTGCTCAATCAGAGTATGGATACATTAGCGAAATGGGCTAAGAAAGATCTTGATTTAAAAGAATGGCTTTTACCTCATTTAAATAGACTCACTTCAGATCATAGGAAATCTGTTTCAACAAAAGCTCAAAAGATGATGGAGAAACTTAGGTAAGCCCCCTTCAATTAAATTGAAATAACTCTCGGTCTTTGATTGTATTATCCTTTTGATTTCTAATAAAATACTAACTTTAGGCAAATTTTGAATTAGAAATAGCACGCTAAAAGATATGAGCAAGACCGTTTTTATTACAGGTATCTCAAGAGGTATCGGTAAAACTATTGCAGAAGAATGCCTTAAAAAAGGATATACCGTAATTGGAACCTGTAGAAAACCCGAATCTGTGTCAGACAAATTGGAAGGCACTGAATATCTTCCTTTGGATATGTCTGATGAAAAAAGTATTGAAGCTTGTTGGGAACAGCTAAAAGATCGAAAAATTGACGTGTTAGTCAACAATGCAGGACAGTCTCAGATTGGCCCTGTAGAAGAAACACCAATGGAAAAATATCGCTATCTTTTTGAGGTCAACTTCTTTGGTATCATCAAATTGACTCAATATTTTTTACCACAGATGCGAGAACGCCGTTCGGGAACAATCATTAATATTGGTTCACTTACAGGTCGTTTTCCTCTTCCATATTACTCTTCATATTGTGCCACTAAATTTGCTTTATCGGGTTATTCTCAATCCCTAAGAAGTGAAATGATCGACTTCGGAGTTAAAGTAGTTTTAATTGAGCCTAACGATATAAAAACGACTATTGTACCAGACTTCAACTGTAGAGAAGAAGCTGAATACTTCCCTTATGCAGACAATATCCGTCAGAGTGTAAAAGCAAAAATGTCTGTTGCGGATAGTACGACTAAAATCTCTGATAAAGTAATGTTTGCTATCGAATCTGCAAAGACAAACCCTGTATATGTAGCAGGAGGAAATGCTTCTTTTATGGCATTTATCCAACGTGTAATTCCTAGAAGTCTTGCTGAAAAAGTGATTCGTAAAACTTATGGTTTAGGAAAATAATTGTCCCCCTACTATAACCTATTGTGTAGGTTATAGTAGGGCCTCAACTACAAGATAGTAATGAAAACGACCAATAAAGAACTAAGTTTAAAACGTATCGAAGACTTTTTTGAGAACCCCAAACTTAAACTATCAAAGTGGCAAAAATACTTACTCATTAGTAGCTTCCCATCCTTTTTTCTTTCCCTTATATTTATAAAAATAAATCCAATCCTCTCCTCTTTGTTTATGGGATTTTTTTCGATTGGATTAATAACCTTTCTATATCTCTTCTTTCATCATCATATAATGAGCAATGAAGACGATTATCAGACTTACAAGGAAGTTGGCTCTATTTGTTTTAAAAATCATACCATAGAAATTGATGATATTACATTTGCCTTAAATCAACTAGATGAGCTAAAATTTAAGGTAGCAGGTTATAATGGTCAAGGAAATGCTTATTCAAAAGTTATTCACGATGGATCTAGAAATTTCATCTCTTTCAATCAAAATGGAGAAACACATATTTTTCAGTTTCTCTTACTCTATCAAGATCAGGTTAAGCAACTTAAAGAAATACTTCAATTATACTATGACCAAGAATTGACAATCATTGAATACTATCAAGGAAATAGATCATATCTCCTGAATAAAAATCTTTCCTACAATGAAATTCAACTATTAAAGACTCGATTTAATATAGAAATGTGGATATAGAAAAACTGAACCAACTTCAACATGATTATTGCAGAAACAGAACGCTTAATTCTCCGAGAATTAAATGTCTCTGACGCTAAAGACTTTTATGAATTGAATACCGATCCCGAAGTTTTAAAATACACGGGTGACTCTCCCTTTTCTTCGATTTCTGAAGCTGAAAATTTCCTCGGAAATTATACTGATTACCAGAAAAATGGCTTCGGACGTTGGGCTGTAGTCTTAAAAGAATCTAATCAATTTATAGGTTGGTGTGGCTTAAAATTGAATGAAGAAAATCTTGTTGACATTGGCTTTCGGTTCTTTCAAACTGAATGGGGAAAAGGATACGCTACTGAGTCAGCCCTAGCGTGTATTGCTTATGGCTTCCATCAGCTTCAATTAAAAAAAATCATTGGAAGAGCTTCAAAGGATAACTTAGCATCCCTAAAGGTTTTAGAAAAAATTGGGATGAAAGTATGGAAAGAAGACTCTTGTGAGGGAATTGAAAATGCAATTTATTACCAAATAGAAGCTAAATAATTGGACATAAGAAAATAGGTAAGACTATCCTTAGATCACTTCGTTAATTCTAAGAACAGTATTTTTAATACTAAAAACATTTGTCTAACGACCTACTAACTTTAACAAGTAAAAGAGCGTAACTTAGCAATCTTTTAAGCTTTAGATCATCATCTGAAAAATGGAACAACTGATTAACTACCTAAAATCATTCAACATCCTCACAGATCAAGATATCGAAGAATTGATCACATCTGTAAAACCTAAAAAGCTGAAGAAAGGTGAACGATTGGTTACTCAAGGACAAATCTGTAAAGAAGGTGCATTTATTCAGTCTGGTATTTTCAGATCTTTCTATTATTCAAAAGCTGGAGAAGAAATCACCTACTGCTTTATATTTCCCAATAGCCTAATCAGTGCCTATTCTTCTTACATTACACAACAAAAAACCGTAGAGAATATTGAAGCAATTACCGATGCCGAAGTATTAGTTTTTCATCGTGATAAAATGCTCGAATTGGAAGATAAAAATATACGTTGGTTGAAATTTTTCAAGATTCAAGCAGAGCAGGCTTACATAGATTTGGAGTATCGTATTTTCAGTCTACAGAAAGAAAAAGCAAACAAGAAATATCAACAATTGCTCGATGAACAACCTCAGTTTCTACAAGAAATCCCTCTGAATTATTTAGCTTCCTACTTAGGAATTACCCAGAGACATCTGAGCAGAATTCGGAAAGAAATGATGAATTAGACAAATGTCCTATTCTAAGAAAAAACGAAGCTTTTCCTTTGTAAAAAATCTACAAACACATGAAAAATATACTCATCATAAACGGACACCCTGATAAGCAAAGTTATAATCGGGCATTGGCTGAAGCTTATCAAAAAGGTGCTGAAGAAGGAAAAGCTAATATTGACCTTATCAATCTTGGAGAACTAGACTTCGACCCTATTCTAAGATACGGTTATAGACAAAGAGTTGATCTTGAACCTGATTTATTAGATGCGATCGAAAAATTAAAGAAAGCCGATCATTTGGTTTGGGTATTCCCGATGTGGTGGTACAGTACACCTGCCATCTTAAAAGGCTTTATTGATCGTACATTTTTACCAGGTATTACTTACGAACTAGTGGAAGGCAAACCATTACCTAAAAAATTACTCAAAGGAAAAACTGCCCGAATGATTGTCACTGCCGACAGCCCAAAGTGGTATGAAAAATTATTTATGGGAAGTCCTTTAATCAATCAATTCAAAAAAGGGACATTAGAATTCTGCGGAGTAAAGCCTGTAAAACTCACCTATATTGCTCCAATCAAAGATTCATCAGATGCTTTCCGTGAAAAGTGGCTAAACAAGGTCAAAGAATTAGGGAAGAATCTTAAATAAACTTCCTCACTATAAATTTGAAAGCTCAATCCTAATGCAAAGATCAGGGTTGAGCTTTTTTATTTCCTCCTCAAGTATTCATAACAAAGCCTAATATTCAATACTATCCTTTTTGACCGTTATTGTCATTGATAAACTCACCCTCTACATTTGTACTATAATTTTGATAGTAACAACAAAAAATATATAAATAAGATGAAAGTAAGTGAAATCTTAAACTGGCGTTATTCAACTAAAGAATTTGATGCGGACAAAAAAATCTCTGAGGAAGACTTCCAACAAGTGAAAGATTTGCTTCGCATGAGTCCTTCAAGTACAAATATTCAGCCTTGGCACTTCCTGATTGCTAATTCTGAAGAAGGAAAAGCTAGAATTGCTAAAGGTGCTGAAGGGTTCTATCAGTTCAATGCTCCAAAGATTTTGAATGCTTCTCATGTTGTAGTGTTCTGTGCAAGAACTGATGCCGATGAAGATTACATGCAACATCTTTTAGAAGTTGAGGAAAAAGATGGTCGTTATCCGAATGAAGAAGTAAAACAAATGATGTATGGTGCGCGTAACATCTTCGCTAATATGCACCGCTATGACTTCAAAGACTTCCAACACTGGATCGAGAAACAAGTATATTTGAATATGGGTAACTTCCTTTTAGGTGTAGCCATGCTTGGCATTGATGCTTTACCAATGGAAGGGGTTGATTTAAAAGCCATCGATGAAGAATTCGGCTTACGCGAAAAAGGATTTACAGCTGTAGGAGTCGTTTCAATCGGATATAGAACAGAAACTGATTTCAATACTACGGATAAGACACCAAAATCTAGATTACCTGAAAGTGAAGTTCTTTCAATTTTAGACTAATCTGAAATATCTCAATCTTTATTGTGCCTGTTCTTGCCCCAAACAAGACAGGCATTTTGTCCATAAAAAAAGAGCTGCCCCAAAAGGGTAGCTCTTTTTTAGTTTATCCATTTTTAGTCCACAATCAACGAACAATTTTTGCCATCAGTATAACTCTTATTGACTAGCTCAATTGAACGAATTCCTCAATTTTTTGATAGATATCGATCTATTTTTATCCGTTTTTCAAACTTCCTTTAAACACTCAAAGCTTTATTTTCTCTGAATACTTGGCAAACCTCAATTGCTGAAAGTGTTGCTTCTGTAATTTTTGCATAATCGAATGCTCCATCAGTATTTTTCTTAAACAACTGACTTCCCATTCCAATACAATGTGCTCCTGCGGTTAAGAACTCAACCAGCTCAGAAGGGTCTAAAGTAATTCCACCTGTTGGCATAATACTAGACCAAGGACATGGAGCCTTTGCCGCTTTGATAAACTCAACTCCACCGACTTGTTTTGCTGGGAAAATCTTAACGATTTCGGCACCCAATTCTTCTGCTTGAGAGATTTCTGTAAGACTGCCACAGCCTGGCATCCAAGACACTTTTCTTCGGTTACAAACCTTTGCGATATCTTGATTCAAGATTGGTGAAACAATAAAGTTTGCACCTAACTGAATGTATAAACCTGCCGTTGGAGCATCTACTACAGAGCCAATCCCCAAAATCATTTCTGGGCAACTCTCTTTTGCATAATCCAATAATTCTTTAAAAATAATATGAGCAGCTTCTCCTCTGTTTGTAAACTCAAAAACTCTCACACCACCCTCATAACATGCTGAAAGTATTTTTTTACATACTTCCACATCCGAATGATAAAAAACAGGAATAACTACTGTATTGTATGATTCTAAGGCGACTTCAATTCTTGAAAATCTTGCCATAATTGGTTTTGTTTTTGGTTTAAATAATTAGAGTTCGCTTGTCATTTCTTGTAACTGATAAGGTCCAACCCACTCGTAAGTTTTCCCATTTGCAGTTACGGTATGTTTGCTTTCTTTAGCTGCATCTTGATTGGCTATCATCAATACCCAACGTTGTGAAGAATTATCTTCCAACATTACGACACTGCCTTCTTCGGTATCTGCCAGTAGTTTCAAATCCTTCAACTGACTTTCTGAGTTCACCGTATATTCTGCATTCGGATTAAACTCACCGTGTGCTTCAATAACAGAAAGGAATGTATGTGCTTTCGCCTTAGGCTGTCTGATCATAAAACCAGAATCTTTTCTCAGATTCACCTCTGGGTCATTTGCACCTAGCTGCGTCATGAAGTATTTCGTTTCAGTATTCGCTACAGATGTCAAGGTGTAGAATCTTTCATTCTGCAACCAAGTAAATGAAGCCAAGTGAGATGCAGCATTTCCTTCTGCCATATTCCAAAGATGTTGATAACCGTGATCATCCCCCATCGTATTCCATTGATTTGAATGAATCTTGAAAGGAATATTCGAATCGATTTTATGCCCCATATAATAGAAAGGCAAATCATACTGATGCTCTTCTTCAGCATTCACTCTGAAAAGATCAATGATCCATGGCTTCTGATGTTCTCCTTTTGAAATCATTGCCATTGTACGTTGCATTTTTACACCTTCATAGGCTGTGGTATCAAGTGCAGAAATGATTTGAACTTTTGGGTCTTCAAAAACCGTAAAGAACATCTCTGAATTAAGCTTGTCAGCCACTTTTTGCTTGCCTTTATAATTTGACTGTGCATCTACAACTACGGTATTATGAGATACCGTTTGCTTTGCCCAAGTTTTATTTTCTGGCAAATAACGTCCACCCTGTTTTTGTACAGTATTCAGAAAACGAACAGCACCATAATCTTGAAGAACTTCTACGCCTTTGTCATAAAGGCTGAAACTCAACTTATCAAAATGCCCGTGCCCCATTCCCGAAGAAGAATATTTCATCAACAAACATAATTGATCTTTTTGATCTCCATCTCTCAAAATACCTAATCCACCATTTTTACCTTCACTTCCATCACTCAACTCAAGCGAACGGTAATTGAAAGGTTTGGCTTTTCCTTCGGCTATAGCTTTAGCAACTGCTACTCCTTCTTCCCCAAGCATCAGCTCGCCTTGTTCTTCAGCAATACTCAACAATCCAGCGTCTTGTCCGAAGTGAGTAAAGGCAATATCCACTCCGTAGACAAGCTCAGCTGTATTATAAGTTTTCTCCTTCAATGCATCATTGATTGGGAAAAAACGACCGTTAGTGTAACTCAATTGCAAGACGGCTTCTACTGCTTTTGGTAGCACGCCGTTTCTGTATTCATAAATTCCTAATTCAGGATTTCTGTGCGAAAGCGTATGCGCATAAAGTATAAATGGCATAAGTGCATAACGCTGATAGTAAGGACCTTCGGTATAATAACCGTCTGGTGAGAAAAGCTCATCCAATTGTTTCAAAAACCCTGATTGTCCATCCAACTTTGAACCTTTCAATGTTTTCTGAACCATTTCTTCATCTCCCATCACATAGCTGATCATTCCGACACCAGCAACCATCCATGTTCCATGATTATGGACTTTGTCAAAATTGACAACATTTTGTTCAGAAAAGAACTTCACAATCGGACGGAATAAGTTCTTTTCAATTTCTTTACGTTCTTTTTTTGTGAGGTAATCATACACACAATCGTATGCCTGACTCACATAAACTAACCACACACTATCGTTTAATCCTTGCCAAAAAAGTACTCCAGGGTTTGAGCTTTTTCTTTCAGGATGTAATCCTAAACTAGGGTACATTGCTGCATAACCTAGCAATTGTTTTTTTACATATTCGGCATAAGCATCATTTTGCTCAATTTGATAAAGCAGCCCTGCCTCATACATTTTTTTGTAATTCTGCTTGTGTACTTCATGCGTATATCCTCCTCCCGGATCTTTCGGAATTGGGATATTAATTTCTTCGTCTAAAGCTTGCAGAACTCTTGTTTTTACTTTGTTAAAAGTCTTATCCAAAAGAGGATACTTACCTAAGTTTGTTCGTAAGTCTTCAACACCTTTGGCTGTCAGCACCAAATTTGGGTGTTCACCTTGACTCCAACCTAAATAAGGAAGAAGTATTAAAAACAAGGTCCAAAGGCTTTTATGATAAAATGCTTTCATCGCTTTTTTCCTTTTGATCCGATGTTTTTGGTTAGCGCATTCACTTCAGACTTGAGAGGTCTGAGAGCGAATGCTTATCCTTAACCAATTAACATCTGCCTAAAAAATCTTAGAAATCACCTTTTGCTAATTCCATAGAATAGCCCAAAGGTCTGCCGTCTTGTGTTTTATCAAGCTCTAAAGTTTCTGAGTGAAACTTCAGTTCGTTATTTGTCAGATTTACTTCTGTGAAAGCTGGATCAAGGTTCAACTCTGCTCCTGCTGAAAAATTACAGTCTTCAATCTTCCCTACAGGTCCTCCAGACGTTACTTTCACTACAAAATCACCTTCGCCATGCCATACCGAACAGTTCACCTTAAAACCTTGTAATCCGTGAAGAGTTACTGCTGGTGTTTCTTTTGAACCTGTATTGATAAATGAACAACGATCCATTGCGATTACTGGTCCCATTGTACTTTCATCCATTCCACCTCTGTAGACATCTACTGCAATACCTTTGATTTCTGTGAAAAGTACATTCTTCATCTTCAAACGCTCCACATTGTAACGTCCTTTATCATCCAACTCAGCATGCATATAAATACCATGTCCATTGATATTTTTGATGACTGAATTCTGTAATTTGAATTCAGCAATCATAGACATTTTCCCACCGTTAAAAATGATAGATTCAGCATTCAGATAATCAGAAAACTCACAGTCTGTCACCGTCAAATAACTAGGTAAGTCTGTAGCCAAAGTCTGAACCGCATATTTCGCTTTTGACTTTCCTACCAATTTCAATCCTTTCAATTCTAGCTTTACTCCTTCTGTTACTTCAAAAGCAGTAGTCGCATATTGCTCGATCAACACTTTTGAATTCGCTGCTTGAATGGTAATATCTTTGTCTATGATTAAAGGCTTTTTCAATCTTAGTTTGGTTGCTGTAATCTTCAACACATCACCAGATTTAGCCGTAGCCAATGCTTTATATAAAGCTCCCGATGATTTTACCGTATGAACTGTTGCTTCTTCATTTTTTTCAGAAGTCCACCATTTCACTCCTGCAGTTTCCAATGTAGCCCAAACCTTTGCCTTCTCAATATTTGATGCACTAACAGCACCTACTTCATTGGAAGTTCTTTCTGACTGACGTTGGTCTTGATAACTTCTTGCATCTACCCAAACTGCTGTGCTTTCCAATACTTCTGATGGATATTTGATTCCATCTTTATCCACCGAAAGAGCAACATTTTTCTTTGTAAATCCTTCTTCTTGGAATGCCTTAATGTTTTCACCAATTACATTTCCACTGAACTGAATACCACTTACATCATCATTGATTCCGAAAATATCTGATCTCGAAGAATGCAAGAATAAGTTGTTACTCAATACCGTTTCAGAAGGAGGTAATGTTCTTTCTTCATCTGAACCCACACCCAATTCAATGTGATCGCAGTCAATGAAAGTATTCTGAGAAATTGTCGATCTCAATACTTGCATGTAACGATTGGCTGGAGAATTCGGGATTCCGTTCATTACAGCCAAAGCAGCTCTAAATCTACGTCCTGTGATACCCTCAAAGTAATTATTAACGACAGTTTGTCCTTCATTAATTACTCTTACACCACCAGTATATTCTACATTATTCCCAATGAAATAATTGCCTTCTACCCAGTTGTTATGTCCGTGTCTCAATACCAAAGAACCTTCACACTCAAAGAAAGTATTGTAAAGGAATTTGTTTTCACAAGACTTGTTAGAAACTACCTCTACTTCGCCATTACAACGTTCAAAGTAATTTTGACGAACTACTGTTCTTGAAGCTTCAAGTGAAGTGAAACTTGTTCCAATTCTTATTGTCTCGCCCCCGTTTGAACCTGTTGTAATTCTGTCTTTAAAATGATTATTATCGATACTATGGTGGTTGTTTCTACTGTTCTCTTCTTTTAAGATGACAACTACCACAGGACCAACATTTGATTTTCCTTCAAATAGGTTATGGTCTAGTCGGTTATATCTTCCGTAAAGTTCTACCCAATGATCTTTGTCTAGCTTTTCCTCTTTGTTATAATAAGAGATAACGCAATTTGTCACTCGGCTATAATTTGCTACTTGTTCTTTGTCTTTGCTAAAACGAATTACAGCTTTTTTGGAAGCCGATCCGTTTTTAAACACCAAACCATCTACCACCAAATAATTCCCTACCAGTCTTAAATCTGATTTCCCTTCTAGTGTAACTTTTCCTTTTGTTTCTGCACAAAGTACAACTGGCTTCTCGGCTGTACCATTTGCTTTAAAAATCAGTTGAGCATCTGTCCACACACCATTTGCCAGCATAAGAGTATCTCCTGCTGCCAATTTGCCTACTGCTGTATTATAATCCTCAACTGAACTCACCTTGTAAGTTTCTGCCGATACACTAAAGTTTATACCCAACAGGAATGCCCCACAAAGCAATATCTTTATGAAATTCTTACTCATCTTACTACCATTTAAAGATGATAAATAACACTGAAGAGATGGCAGTAGGAAGCATTCTTCCTACTGCTCAACTTTTCAGATCACATATCACTTACTCATGAAACTTCTTAATTTGTGTACCCTGGGTTTTGTACCAACTGTCCTCTACTCAAAGTAATCTGAACTTGAGGAATTGGGAACAACAAGTTGTGTGCAGAAATCGGTGAATCAATTCCTTCTGCAGCCAAATGTTCTTTCATCACTTCAATTGCGTTTCCATAACGAAGTAAATCAAACCATCTATGGTTCTCGAATGCCAACTCAATTCTTCTTTCCAAAGCAATTGCTGCATCTAACTGTGTTTGAGATTCAAACGTAAGTGCTGCAAGTCCTGCTCTATCACGAATATCATTTACATACTGGATAGCCATTGGGTCTAAAGCTGTAGCTTGGTTTGCCAACTCAGCATACAACAATAGTACATCTGCATAACGAAGGATTACAAAATCAACTCCTGATTGCTCAATAGAACCTACTGAATTATACTTATTGATAATTACTTTACCGTTATCTTCAGCCATAGAAGCTGCTGCTCTAAGGTCTCCATCTTCATGAATGTTAAGGAATTCGCTTGTTACTTTTACTCCTCCAAATACACCTTTTGAACTAAAAGTATAAGAGAAAGTCTGGTGCTCACCATTTCCTGCATCATAACGCGTCGAGAAGATCACTTCCTGATTCATTTCTGAAGAGAAAATTGATGCATAATCATCCATAAGACTAAACTCACCACTATCGATGATGTCTTTCAATTGTTGCATAGCTCCTGACTTATCTCCTGAAGAAAGAAGCACTTTAGCATAGATTCCTTTTGCAGCCCACTTTGTTGCTCTACCTTCAGCATCACCACCATAAGACGATGGTAAGTTTTCAGTAGCAAAAAGTAAATCTACTTTGATTTGTTCGTAGATATCTGATGCAGCTACATTGTCAAAGAAACTATAGTCGTCAAATGCAATTACATTAGTTACTAAAGGCACATTACCAAAAAGTTGTACCAAGTTATGATAAGCATAAGAACGTAGGAACAATACTTCAGCTTTCAACGCATTGCGCTTTGCTTCATCTTCAATCAGATCTACATTCGCTAACACCATATTTGCTCTAGAGATCACTGAATATGAAAGCCCCCAATAGTCATTCATGAATGATGTAGAAGGATCATTTGTAAACTTATCCAAGTCTCCATAACTACCTTCTGAACCCGGAGATGAGTTATCATCTACCACACCTTCCATTGTCCATGCAATATTTGTCAAATCTTGTAGTGCACTGTAAGTACCTACTACTGCAGCTTCAATCTCATCTTCGTTTTCGAAGAAGTTATTTTCTCCAATTGTACTGTATGGTGTAAGATCAAGTTGCTCTTCACAAGAAGTCATCCCGAAAGTACCCAACATGGAGCATAATAGATATATATATGTCTTTTTCATTGTTTTCAATTTTTAGCTCTTAAAATCCTTTAGAATTAAAAGTCTAGTCTCAAACCTAGGGCAAATGTTCTAGCCAAAGGCATTGCACCACGTTGGTAACCGTAAGTCAATGGGCTATCTGTGTTTGCATTGATACCTTCTGGGTTTACACCTCTGTAGCTATCACCTGTTAGGTAAAGAAGGTTACTTCCCGATACATAAACTCTAGCAGTTCTGATGTATTTTTTAACAGGAATGTTGTAACCAAATGTCAAGTTTCTCAATGAGATATAAGACGCGTCTTCTACAAACCAATCAGTCTCAGTCTTTCTACGAGTAAGTCCTTCATCATCAGCAAAACCGATATCACCATTCTCTCCAGCCCATTGTGTCTCAATGTAGTGAGAGTCAATGTTAAATACTGAAGCACCGTGAGAACCTTGGAATGTGAAACTCAAATCGAAGTTTTTGTACTTGAATTCGTTCGTAAGACCCCAAGTAAAGTCTGGGAATGGCTTACCCAATGTTGTCATATCTTCAGTAGTGATTTCACCATCACCATTCAAATCTTCTACATAAGCATTGTTAGCTTGTACACCAATTGGCCAGTACTTATTGAAAATTTCTTCGCTCAATTCACCCTTCACTTTATATCCGTAGAATTGTACCAGAGGTTGCCCTACGCTAGTGATGAAATAACTTGGACGTTTTGACTCTACTGTAGAGATTAACTCTTGTTGGTCACCAAAGTCAAGTACTTCATTTTGTACCGTTGCAAGGTTAAATCCTGTCTTCCATGAGAAGTCTTTATTATCAATGTTAACTGTATTCAATTCAATTTCGATACCTGAGTTAGATACCTTACCACGGTTCGTTCTAATTTCGTTGAATCCAGTAACTGATGGTACAGGTAAGTTAAGTACCAATTGGTCAGTAGTTGCATCGTAGTATGTTACACCAAGTAAAATACGGTTGTCTGCAAAACCAATATTTACACTAGAGTTAAATTCAATAGTACGCTCCCATCCTAAACCTTTATCTGCAAGATTTTGTAAAGCATAACCTGAAGAAATACCATTTCCAGAAACATAGTTAGAGCTTCCCATTTGACCGATATGGTCGTAGTCACCGATTTGGTTGTTACCAGTAGTACCATAACTTGTTGCCAATTTCAACTCACTAATGATACCTTTTGCTCCTTCCATAAATGGCTCTTCCATTACTCTCCATCCCAAACTCATTGCAGGAAAGAAACCCCAACGATTTTCTGGACCAAAACGGCTACTACCATCCCATCTTGTACTAAGAGAAACAAGGTATTTATCTTTGTAAGCATAGTTTACTCTCGCTAGTGTAGAGATCAATACATTATCAAAAATTCCATTGTCATCATCTCTTACTAATGCTGTAGAACCTGAACCTTGTAAGTCTTGAATCTTGTCATTCAAGAAACCAACGGCATCCAAACCTACAATATCTTCTCTCTCGTATTGGTAAGTAAAACCACCCAAGGCATCAATTTCATGTCCACCAAAGCTCTTCTTATACGTCAGAAGGTTTTCATTTAGAATATTGATTACTCTTCCAATTTCGTACTCTGATGTAGGAATACCATCTCTGTGACCCCATGTAGTTTGGAAGTAGTTTCTTTCCGTTGATCTGAAGTAAGCACCACCTGTTGTTTTGAATTTCAAACCATCTGCAATTTTGAAATCCAAATATCCATTGAACTGACCTCTGTATTTTGTTTCCGTTCTCAAACGACCGTGAAGTTTTGCCCATCCATTTACGTTTGATGTATTTCTAAGGTCAGGAAGTCCTGTTGCATCATAAGCGTCATGCTTATCGTCAAAGTGATCTTCCATTGCCAACGAACCAACTTCTCTACCTGTCATTGCAGCAGTTTGCTCTGTGTGCCAAGTCGGCATCCAAGAAGCACTACGTGCCAAATCATGCATACGAACTGATACTCGATCTCTGTCTTGTACTGAAGCATTTAAGTTTACGCCCAATTTTACACGATCACTCAATTCAGTTTTCAGCTTCACACGCATCGAATACTTCTTATGATTGTTTGTATCAACAACACCTTCTTCATCAATCACTTGTCCAGATACATAATAAGAAGTTTGCTTATTACCACCACTCAAACTCAATTGGTAGTTTTGAGAGAAACCATTTCTGTACAATACATCATTTGCATCGTAGTTGTGACCTAACTCTTGTGCTAAACCAATTCTTGCAAGATCATCTTCACTTACATTTGCTTTCTGAGCTACATAAGCAGCCCAAGAGTCTGGACTATGCAAGTCGTATTCTTTAACTGGCGAGTTTGTACTCAATGTAGAAGCGAAAGAAACTTTCATCTTTCCTTCTTGACCGCTCTTCGTTGTAATCATGATGACACCATTTGCACCACGCGAACCATAGATTGCTGCTGAAGCGGCATCTTTCAATACTTCAATAGATTCAACATCTTGCATATCTACAGAAGATAAATCATCTGGAATAGGGAATCCATCAACTACTACTAGTGGCTTAGTACCTGAGTTGATTGATGCAACACCTCTAATTTGAATTTTAGGTTCTGCACCAGCATCTGCATCAGTAGTCTGAATTTGTACACCAGCTAATTTACCATACAAGGCTTGGTCAACCCTTGATACTGGAATCTCTTGCAAGTTTGAATTTGATACTTTTGAAATAGCTCCTGTCAAGTGAGACTTCTTTTGAGTACCATAACCTGTAACAACGATTTCGTCAAGTACTTGCTCATCTTGAACCAATGTCACATCGATTATTGATTGTGTACCTACAAGGATCTCTTGGGTCTTGTAGCCCACATAACTAAAAACTAAAGACGCATTATCATTATCTAACGTCAATTTAAACTTTCCATCAAAATCGGTTACCGTACCATTTGACGTTCCTTTTATTAATACAGAAACACCGGGTATCACGCCACCTTCATCTGATACTACACCAGTAATAACCCTGTCTTGCGCCCACGAAGGGACAAGGGTGGCAATCAATAATATTGGCATCATTAGTATTGCCAATAAGTAGTTCTTTTTTTCCATGTGTTTAGAGGTTACAAAGAATTAAAAAGTGAACACAAAGGAATTCCTTTAGGACTCTGCTTAAGCTTGTTTCAAAAATAGTATCATCTACACTTAAAAAGCTGTCACACTAGAGCTATTAGCTGACAAAACCGAAAATCTGACTGTAAATATTGTATAATCATTTATAAAATATGTATTATTTACGCTTTATCACTTACTTTTATAAGCAAAATCTCGGAGTTTTATTGTAGAAATAACACATATAAGAGATTAGCATTTCCGATACGAACGCGTTGAACTATGATGGATTTTGGACTTATAAGGAAAAATATCAACAGATGTTGTCCTCTTTTTTTACTTGTTTTTTTGTGTAGTCAATTGGCTATCGCAAAATCACCATACTTTATTATACCTTATTCAGTGGAGAATGGACTTGCACAAAGCACTGTCTATGCAATCACTCAAGACACCCAAGGATTTATGTGGTTTGGAACCCGTGGTGGAGGCTTAAACCGTTTCGACGGACATTCGTTCAGTCAGTACATTCACGATCCCAAAGATAGTACTTCTATACCTCATAATGTAGTTTCAGCACTTTTACCCGCCGATGAAGGGCATATTTGGGTTGGTACTGCTAATGGTATTTGTTTATTCTCCATTCATGAAGCAAAAAGTAAAGTTTATAAAGAGACTGTTTTAGAAGATGAAAGAGAAAACTTCTTCTATTCTTTCTTTAAAACTAAGGAAGGAGATTTCTATGCAGGTTCTGTAGATGGTTTATACCTATATAATAAGGAGTCAGACTCATTCAAATTAATTTCGGAAGAATACAGAGGAATACGTACGATCACACAAGGGCCAGAAGGAAATATTTGGTTCAACTCTGTAGGACGATTGGTTTGTATGAGCCAAGACCAACAAAACTTCAAAGTATTTGAAGAAAAAGCATCTGATCTTCAATCATTGAAAGCCGACAATATTTTGAGTTTGGCTTTTGACAGACATGACAGACTTTGGATCGGTACAAGAAACTCTGGTGTGAATATTATGGAAAATATTCAAGTCGGGAAATTCAAGCAGTATAACACTGAGAACTCACAACTTCCGTCCAATGATATCAGAACACTGCACGAAGATCAAGATGGTGAAATATGGATCGGTACTAAAAAAGGTGTCGCTATTTATCAACACTTTGATCAGAGCTTTGAAATTTTTCAGAGTGATAATTATGATAAAAACAGCTTGAGTCAGAATTCTGTGTATTCATTCTACGAAGATCAGAACCAAAACTTATGGGTTGGTACTTGGAGTGGAGGAGTAAACTTATTCTCCAATAATGCTCAAAAATTTCAGGCTATTCAGAATCACTTCATCAAGAATAAGAGACAACCTATTGGCTCTGTCAGTACATTTTGGGTAGATCAAGAAGGAACATGGATTGGCTCAGAAAATCAAGGCTTAATTTTCCAAGAAAGTAAAGGTTCAACACTTTCTACGAAGCAATTCTTTCCTAAAGAACACATCAAAACCTTATGGAAAGATCATAATGAAGATTTCTGGGTTGGTACTTTTCACGGACTTAAATTTAAAGAGAAAAACAGCCAACACTTCAGAGATATATTAGAAGGAGAAGGTATCTATGATTTGATAGAATATCCTAAAGGCAAAATTTGGGCGAGTACGCTCCGATACATTTACAGAATTGATAAAGCTGATTTCAGTATTAAAAGATACAGTAAAGAAGAAGGCAAACTTAGTTCGACTTACAATCGAGGTGGTATTTTCCACTTAGACAGACAAGGAAAACTTTGGGTTGGTGCTCAAAAAGGACTGATGATTTTCGACCAAAAATCAGATAGTTTCTTGAGCTACGAACCTAAGAAAAATAGCAATCACCTCCTTTTTAAAAGTTTTATCTACGATATCACCGAAGACCAAGAGCACAGAATTTGGATTGGTACTCAAAACGGTCTTTTTGCCCTAAACCTTGAAAACAACGAAATTCTTTCATTCAATAAAAATGAAGGACTGTCAAGTCACATGGTTCATGGTGTACTTTACGATGCAAAAGAAAATACAATTTGGGCAAGTACAAGCAACGGTCTGAACCAAGTATATCTTTCCGATTTCAAAATCAATGCTTTTTCAAGTAGTGAAGGACTTCAAGGAGAAGAGTTTAACCGTAGTGCATGCTTTATCAGCAAAGATGGTCAGATGTTTTTTGGCGGAACAAAAGGTTACAATGCCTTCAATCCTTATGACATACAGACCAACCGTAAAGCTCCCGAAGTTATTTTAGATCAGATTTCATTCTTAGGAAGTAGAAATATTCATAAAACGGATAGCTACAAACTATACGGAAAAGAGAAAATCGAGATTCCGTACGGAGAGTCAGCATTCTCAATCAACTATACAGCTATCAACTACAGCCAACCGAAACAAATTACTTATGCGCTTAAAATATCTGGACATTTCAATGACTGGATTCAGATGGGCAATCAGCGCCAAGTACATCTTGCAAAACTAGAGCCTGGTAGTTACGAAATGAGCATCAAAGCAGCCAATGAAGATGGTGTTTGGGGAAAACCTTCAACTTTAGAACTTGTCATCCTTCCTCCTATTTGGCGAGCGTGGTGGGCAAACTTGCTGTACGTTCTTATGATCACAATTATCATTCAGTTTATCTATAAAGAATGGAAAGTAAGACAGCATTTCAAAAATGACTTACTCGTAGAAAAGATGAGTAAGGAGAAAATGGAATACATTAATCAGTTGAAAATTAATTTCTTCACCAATGTTTCTCACGAACTCCGTACACCTTTATCGCTGATCATCGGGCCGTTGGAAAGAATCATTAAAAAAGGAGATGATATCCCTGCCAGTCATGATTATCTAGCGTTGATGCTCAAAAATGCCAAACATCTGATGCAACTCGTAGATGAATTATTGGAATTCAGAAAAGTACAAAGTGGAAAGCAACGTCTGAAAGTACAAGAAATTCCGTTGGTGAAATTTATCAACGAAATCAGTCTGTCATTTGAAGCTAGAGCACAAAACAGAGACATAGAACTCACTACTTCTGGCAAAGATGACTTGACGCTTTGGGCAGATAGAGCCATGTTCCAAAAAGTAATTCACAACATTCTTTCAAATGCCTTCAAACACACACCTAAAGGAGGAAAAATCCGTCTGAATGTTGAGAAAATATCTAGCTACAATGTCAAAATCAGTATTTCTGACACAGGCGTTGGGATGTCTAAAGAGATGATAAGCCAGATTTTTGAATATTATAGCCATAAAGATTCCACACTCGGTGAAGATAAAGGCGTAGGAATTGGGATGGCACTAAGTAAAGAAATCATAGAGCTGCATCAAGGAGAAATAAAAGTAGAAAGCGAACCCGACAAAGGAACAACTTTCCACCTTATCCTCTCACTCGGAAAAACACACTTTGAACAATTGGATGGTGTTGAATTCTTAGAAGTGGCACTCGACACAGAAAAAAATCAGGAAGAGGAAGAAGGAAAAACTAAAGAAGCTGACAGTTCTATTCCAAAGATTCTTGTGGTAGATGACAATGCCGAATTCAGAACCTTCCTACGAGATGGTTTGAAAGAAAAATACACGATCATTGAGGCTCAAAATGGTGTAGAAGCATTTGAAAAAGCACAAAAAGAGCAACCTCAACTGATTCTGACAGATATCATGATGCCTGATATGGACGGCTACGAATTCTGTGACAAAGTGAAAAGTCATTACGATACAGACCATATGCCTGTTATTTTCCTTTCTGCCAAAGATTCAACCGAAAGTCAGAAAGAGGCACTTCAAAAAGGTGGAGATGCTTATATCTCTAAACCGTTTGACTGGGATTATTTGGAGCTTACCGTTGAGACTACACTTCAAAAATTCGATCAACTCAAACAACGTTACCTCAAAGACCTTTTGAATGATGAAGAGAAGAAAATTGGGGAAATGTCTGAGGATGAAAAATTCACGGTAGAGGTTAAACGAATCATGGAAGAGTATTTAAGTGCTTCTGAACTTTCTGTTGAAACCTTCTGCAAAGAAATTGGAATGAGCCGATCAAACTTGAACATCAAGTTCAAGAGTATTATCGGGAAATCACCGAACGAGTACATCAAGTATTACCGAATGCAAAAAGCAGCAGCATTACTGCTTACGGGTAAAAACTCAGTGATTGAAGTGGTTTATAGCGTTGGCTTTAAATCGCCATCTTATTTCACGAAATGCTTTAAAGAGACATTTGGAAAACTTCCTTCAGAATACACCGAGATGTATCAGAAAGAAGAAGCCAAGTAAATAACCGATTATCTTTCAACTGCCACTCTAATTATTTAGGGTGGCTTTTTTATTCCCTCAGTTTTATATCTCACGTTTGAAAATACACCTCATTTTTTTCCATGAAAAAAGAAATAAAGGTTATTCCAGTCCAGAAAACCGCGTCCCATAAAAAACTCCTCCCAGTAATCATTGCATCTCGGCTTTTGCAATAAACAGCTCACTAAGATAAATACTAGGACAAAAATAAAAGATCATAACTATTCTTAAAGTTAGCGCAGCGAGCGAGTGCAGCTTCTAAGGATTTATTTTATGAACGAAAGAGGCGGGCGCAGTTCTTCAAACTCAAAAAATGTACATAAAATCGAGCCTGAAGACTCTAATTCCAATTTCTTAATTCGTAGATGCAGCACTCTCTCACTTCGTTAACTCTTCAAATAGAATATCTATAATAGTTTGTGTCACCACTTATCTGCTACACAACGTTAAATAGCCTTTTTATTTTTCAAAATTCACCCTTTTCTACGAGACCACACCTCCATCTGATTCTATAAAAAATGATTCAAAAAGTACCCAAAAACACAGATATGACAGCCTTTTAGTCAAATGTGTTAGTCAATTTTTATAGCTACTATGTATAAATCTAAATGTGTTAACTCTACCCTTATTATCCCCCTTACCTTTACATCATCGACAATCAAGTGATCCAAAAATCACTTCTTACTTGAGTTGTAAACACAAAAGATATATGCCTTATGAGCACTAAAACAGTTAGCGAAAACTTTTTAAAGGCGTCTCTTCCTTGGGAAACGCTAGAAGACGGATTGAAACGTCAGTTTCTTGGTTTTGATGACAAAATCATGATGGTAAAAGTAACCTTCAAAAAAGGAGGAGTCGGACAACTTCATGAGCATTATCATTCTCAGACAACTTATGTTGTAAGCGGAAAATTTGATGTGACTATTGACGGAGAAACACAAACATTAGAAGGTGGCGATGCTTTCTACGTTCCTCCTCATGCAGTACACGGAGCTGTATGTCTTGAAGACGGAATGCTGATCGATGTATTCAGCCCTGCACGTGAAGACTTCTTGAAAGACTAATTTTTTATGCTAAATGAGAAGAAAATGAAAATTAAAGGATTAAGATGGTGGATTACTGGTTTAGTCAGTTTTGCCACAATCATCAACTATATCGATCGTAACGCCCTAGCGATCATGTGGCCTACTGTCTCCAAAGACTTAGGCATGACCAAAGACGATTATGCCCTATTGATTACAGCATTTATGATATTCTATGCTTTAGGGCAATCTGTTTTTGGGAAACTATTCGACAAAATTGGAACAAGAATGGGTTTTGTGACTTCTATTCTGATTTGGTCAATTTCTATCGGATTTCACTCCGTTGTAAAAGGAATTACAGGTTTGAGTATCCTAAGAGGAACTTTAGCATTTGGTGAAGCTGGAAACTGGCCTGGAGCAACCAAAGCAAATGCGGAATGGTTCCCTCAGAAAGAAAGAGCGACAGCTCAAGGTCTATTCAATGCAGGAGCTTCTGCTGGTGCAGTTATTTCAGCTCCTTTGATTGCGATTCTTTTTGGTGTTTTCGGATGGAGAAATACCTTCTTATTCGTCAGTGTATTGGGTGCTTTATGGATGATTCCTTGGTTGATATTCTACAAAGCAGCACCAAAGAAACACCCTTGGATTACGCAAAAAGAAAAAGAATACATACTAAGCGGACAAATTGAAAACGAAAAATTAGCAGAAGATGATAAGGGCATGACTTGGCTTGAACTCTTCAAGATGAGAAAGTCATGGTCTGTCATCCTCTCAAGATTCTTCCTAGACCCAATCTGGTGGTTGTTTGTCTCTTGGTTACCAATATATCTCGCAGATCAATTTGGTTTCAATGTAAAAGAAATCGGAATGTTTGCTTGGGTTCCTTACGTAGGAGCTGCCGTAGGTAGTGTGAGTGGAGGACTACTTGCAGGAAAATTATTAAGAGCAGGACGCGACATCAACTTTGCTCGTAAACTTCCGATTGTAATTGGAGGAGCGATCATGTTACCGTCACTACTTGCTACAGCATATGCATCTACTCCGCTTTCTGCTGTACTATTGATCGCCCTAATTCTATTCGGGTTCCAATTTGCGATCAGTAACATTCAGACTTTACCAAGTGATTTCCTTTCGGGTAAGTCTGTAGGATCATTAGCAGGATTGAGTGGTAGTGCTGCCGTTATTGGTGTACTCATCACAACTTGGATCGTACCTGTCATTACAAAAGACTCCTACGTTCCATTCTTTATACTCGGAGCGGTTCTCGTTCCACTAGGTCTATTCTCCGTTTTCTTGAGTGGCGATCTTAATGCTCAGAAAGAAAAACAAACTTCAGAAAAAGAGACTGCTCTCGAAGCGGAAATAGATTAAGCTTTTTATAGATAAAACACATTTTTCAGATACAACAAAAATTTTAAAAAGATGAATTTACAAGGTAAAGTAGCCGTAGTTACAGGTGGTGCAAGAGATATTGGTAGAGCAATTTCAGTAAAATTGGCTGAAAGCGGTGCTAAAGTAGTTGTTAACTACTTCGACAATAAAGAAGATGCAGATAAGACATTAGAGATCATCAAGGAAAGAGGTGGAGAAGCGATCGCTGTACAAGGTGATATGACTAAAAATGCTGAGATCAAAACACTTGTTTCTGAAGCTGTAAATGCATTTGGAGAAGAAATCCATGTTTTGGTAAACGTAGCTGGTGGTCTTGTAGCTAGAAAGACAATCGGTGAGATGGATGAGGATTTCTGGGATTTCTTGATGGATGTAAACTTAAAATCGGTATTCCTAGTAACAAAAGCAGTTAAACCATATATGCCACAAGGCGGATCTGTTGTCAATTTCGCATCGCAAGCTGGTCGTGACGGTGGAGGACCAGGTGCAGCAGCATACGCAACAGCAAAAGGTGGCGTAATGACTTATACTAGAGCCTTAGCAAAAGAATTCGGACCTGAACAGATTCGTGTGAATGCCTTATGCCCAGGTATGATCAACACTACGTTCCATGATACTTTCACAAAAGATGAAGTTCGTACTAAAGTTGCAGGTGGTACTCCACTAAGAAGAGAGGGTGCTTCAAATGAAGTAGCTGATTTGGTGGCTTACTTGGCAAGTGACGAATCATCTTTTGTAACAGGAACAAATATCGACATCAATGGTGGTCTTTACTTCTCGTAAGTAATACCTCAGATAAGACTACATACAAACCGAGACCCCAAATGCTATGCGTTTGGGGTCTTTTTATATAAAAAATGACATAGCTAATTAACCATCTAACTATGAATAACTTAAATATTCAGGCCTAAAAATTCTCATTTTTCATACAAAAAAAGAAGCAAATTAAACTTGTTTAAATTCACTTCTACTATTACATTCGAACGATTTTTTAATATTTATTTTTAAACTTTTAAACACTTTTAGACATGAGAGTTTTCTCATTTATTTTTTTATTAATATCCCTTCAATTGACTGTAGCTACAGCTCAAAACATTGAAAATAGAGTTCCAAATACAGCTGTTCCATTCCTAACGCTTAATAGTAATGCTAGAATTTCAGCCTTTGGAGAAGTTAGTACTGTATCATCTGATTTTTATGGAGATGCAGGACTCTTTCAAAATGGTGCTCTCCTAGAAAAGGGAAAAGGTGCTTTTGGCATAAATGCATCATACCGCCCCTGGTTATCTAGAATTGTAAATGATATGTACATCGGTGATTTTGGCATGTATTATTCGTGGAAGAATAAACATAGTGTTAGTTACACCTACAGACATTTTGACTTAGGAAATATTCTGTTTACAGATGACACAGGTAACCCTATAAAATTTTTAGAACCTAAGGAAATATTCCATAAAGCCAATTACACCTATCATACACAAAATGGGTTATCATTAAATACAAGTATCAAATATATTAGAAGTAAAATACCCAATAATACTTCGCTATCAGGATCAGAAAATGAAGAGCATACTATTACAACTGCTTTTGCATTTGATTTAGGATTGTCCTACCGTAAAAACCTCAAATGGATAGAAGAATGGAATACTCCTATAAATTTTGGAGCGACTCTAAATAATATAGGCTCAAAGGTAGATTATAGATTTGGCATTGAGAATAATCTTCCAACATACCTAAGCTTAGGAGTTCTAGCTGAACCTAGAAAAAAAATAGGAAAATCACTTGAGCTAAATCTTGCACTTGCTTATCAAGTAGATAAAAGTTTAGTACCTCTTGACCCTACTCTTGACCTTAATGCAATTGAAAGTATATCTGAATCTTTAAGGGATACTAATTTTAGTACAGAACTCAAAGACGTTATTCATAAAATAGGGGCTGAAACTCGTCTAGAGTATTTAGATCAAGGCTTTATAGCTCTCCGCCTTGGATATCATCATCAACATGAAGAAATTGGTGACACTAAATATCTTACAACAGGATTTGGCTTAGGTTTTAAAGGATTTAGTATTGACTACTCAAAACTATATCCTACCCCAAGAAACCATCCTTTTGAAGACACTTGGGCTATATCAGTAAGCTATAGATCTAACCTTTTCAAAAACTGATTAGAAAAATAACTACACAGGGAATGATTTTTTCATTCCCTTTTTTGTTTCTACCCACAAGCAAAACCCAAATTACCAACTCAAAGCAGAACTTCTTACCTTCGTGCTATTGAAACCATAGAATCAAAAAGCTAAACATAAACTGTGCACAATGAAAACGGTAATTGGTCCATTTACAGAGATTATTTCTCTCAAAGGACTTCCGCAAAAGGGAGCCTTGCAAGACGAACAACTACAGATAGACTATAATGCTGCCATTGTGGTAGAAGATGATAAAATCATTGAAATTGGTCCATTCAATGGCATGCTCAGAGAACACCCTGAGGCGAAAATTGAAAGTATTGAGGGACCGCACGTACTTTTACCTGGTTTTGTAGATTGCCATACGCACATTTGTTGGGCTGGGAACAGGGCTCAAGATTATGCGATGCGCATTGCGGGTAAATCGTATTTGGATATAGCGAAAGCAGGTGGCGGAATTTGGGACAGCGTTACGCAAACTCGTAAAGCAAGTGAAGCCATTTTAGCCGCTTACACCAAAGCTAGAGCTAAGCGTCATTTGTTGGAAGGAATCACGACCATAGAAGTAAAAAGTGGCTATGCTCTTTCCGAAGAAGATGAGTTAAAAATGCTTCGTGCCATCAAAAAAGCAAACGACGAAAGTAAAGCTGATTTAGTTTCTACTTGCCTTTCGGCTCACATTAAGCCAAAAGATTTTGAAGGCGATGAGGAAGCCTACCTCAACATGATCTTGGAAAAAATATTGCCTG
This sequence comes from Sediminitomix flava, assembly GCF_003149185.1. Lineage (NCBI taxonomy): Bacteria > Pseudomonadati > Bacteroidota > Cytophagia > Cytophagales > Flammeovirgaceae > Sediminitomix > Sediminitomix flava. The sequence goes on from NZ_QGDO01000001.1 coordinate 1,471,811, forward strand.
TAGCCAAGGCAGAAGGTTTAACTAATCGTGTGGATATCTTTATTGAAGATTCGGCTTTCAGTACCGAAAAGTCAAAGCCATATTTGGAAAAAGCCAAAGCAATGGGCTTCGATATTACTGTTCATGCCGATCAGTTTACTACAGGAGGTTCTAAAGTAGCGGTTGAAGTTGGGGCTTTAGGTGCCGAGCATCTGGAAGCTACAAGCGATGAAGAAATTGAACTTTTGGCAAATTCTGATACTGTAGCAGTCGCACTCCCTGGTGCATCGGTTGGTTTGGGAGAGCCATTTACTCCTGCTCGTAAACTTTTAGACAAAGGTGCTGCAGTCGCTATTGCGAGTGATTGGAATCCTGGTTCTGCCCCAATGGGTGACTTGCTCACACAAGCTGCTATTTTGAGTACTTTCCAAAAACTAAGTACTGCTGAAGTCTTTGCAGGTTTGACTTTCAGAGCTGCAAAAGCCTTAAACTTGGAAGACAGAGGTACCCTAGAAAATGGTAAACTTGCCGATTTCCAAGCTTATGCCACAGACGATTTCAGAAATATCTTGTACCAACAAGGAAAAATGAAGCCTGCTATGGTCTGGAAAAAAGGTGAAAGAGTGAAGTAAATTTCTATGCCATTTCCCAATAAAAAAAGACTTCAGATTCGTTCTAAAAAAGATTGAATCTGAAGTCTTTTTAAATATAAACTCTTTCAGTTCTTAGAAAGTCTTTCCTTTCAGTTTTCGAAGGAGTTCTACGGTACTATTCACCTTCATTTTTTTCATAATATTGAAACGGTGTGTTTCAATAGTTCGCGCACTCTTATTCAGCTCAACAGCAATATCCTTACTACTTTTCCCCTCAGCTACATGCTTCAATATTTCTTTTTCGCGTTTTGTCAGTTCAGCAGCTAAAGCTTCAATACTATTTTCCTCTTCTGCTACTGGCATCTGTGCGATGTTTGGCGAAGTCAGCTCTTTAATCAAGATTCCTGAAATATCTCCGCTATAAAACTTCTTCCCGTCAGCAACCGAACGAATAGCTCGAATCAATTCATCTTTATTGGCATCTTTAAGAATATAGCCCGAAGCCCCATTTCGCACCGCATGAAGAATATAGTCATCATCGTTGTGCATAGATAAAATAAGGACTTTGGCACTAGGATCGTGCATGACTAATTGCCTTGTAGCCTCCAATCCGTTCATTACAGGCATACGAATATCCATCACTACAAGGTCAGGTGTTGTTTGATTGTATAGTTCTAGTGCTTCTTCACCATTGGCAGCCTCTCCAATCACCTTAAGCTCTTGGTGTTGGCTTAGCAATAGTTTAATACCGTCACGAACTACGGTATGATCATCTACTAGTATAATTCTGATTTGTTTTTCTACTCCCATTTTTACTCAGAAACTGTCCTATAGGATTTGATGCCCCGAATATACAGAAAAAGTTACATGCTTTCAGCAAATAACACCATTGTAGCCTAAGGAATTCGCTCAAATACATACGGTCATCGCTATTTGACAATCATTATTAACTTTTTAAAGTGCTAAAACGTGCTTTTTATATGAAAAAACTCCTTCCCAAGAAATTCTTCAAGGAAAGGAGCTAGGAGAAAGGGTTGAAAATATATTTAACTAAAGAATTATTCTTTCTGACTTAAAACTCTACTCTATAACTCAAATTTGGGAGAAAACCCATCTGAGCAATTTCTTTGAATTGACCTTCAAATCGGTTGTAATATCGATGTGTAGAAGTTTGTACATTGGTTACATTCTGAATATCTAGCGACCAAGTGTGTGTACTTTTTTTCTTGTTGGTAATCAAATTCAGTTGTAAATCTATTCGCATGATGTCATCACCTTTCAGAGAATAAATTTCATCTTCTACAAAAACAGTTTGTTCTTCTCTTAAAGAAGCTTCTTCGTCGATTGGGGTGTAATAGTAACCGCCCATCAGAGCAAACTTACCCCCTACACCAAAAGTCTTACTCTTTCCTTTTTTTGTTTCCCATTGCCATTCTTTTCCACCAACAAGATTTCCAGCATAATTCCCGTTGAAATGACTATTTCTTTCTACGCCATCCAAGGCTGTATATTTAGCATCGTACACAGTACCGCTTAGCAAATAATAATAGCCATTCATAAAGTATTTTTCTAAAGTCAGCTCTACTCCCACATTTCTACCCGTTCCTTCGTTGAGCAATTCTGTCCCCCAAAGTTCATCGCCAGAAGTGATATTCATACTCGATTCATTCCTGTTTTCATCATTGATTACAGGTACGTCATAATGTCTTTGGTAATAGGCTTCAGCCTTAAAATTGAGTTGGTCAGAAAAGAAATGTTGATAACCGATGACATAATGTTCCGACTTTGCCATTCTTAAATCTAAATTCGGTTGATAGGTATTGCCGTTTTCATCAACTACTTGCGTGAGGTAAACGGATAAATCTTCTGCATTGCTATGCAGACCATAACCAATAGATATAATGTCTTTTGCTCCAAGACTGTATTGCAGAGAAAAACGAGGTTCTACAACAGTTTCTTCTGTCTGTCTGAAATGCGTAAGGTGAACTCCCGAATTGAGGGATAGTCTGTTATTGACTGCATATTTCCACATTCCGTAAGTTTCTAGAATATTACTACTTCCTTTATCGTCCAGATAAGTAATTGTTTGATTAAAATCTTTTTCGAAAATAGATACTTTAATATCATAATTGAGATTCTGCCAAAGCGCTCCTACTTTGAACTTATGCTTGTTATTCAATTTATGTGTCAAATCCCACTTCATCCGATACTCAGGTCTGCTTGAAGCATACTCCCCTTCCAAATGCATTTCGGAAGCTGTAGGAGAATCTAACATATACTGAATAAGATCACTCTTTTTAGAGGTCGCTTGAAATGTTGTTTCTAGTTTCGTTTTAGGGCTGATCGAAAGATTATGCTGAAGCCCCACAATACCGAATGAGGTAGTAAAATCAATATCTTCATAGACCAATCCATCCGCTGTTGATTCTTTCTGATCGATGCTATTATAACCTCCCAAACCATAGGCTATGATCTCTCCCTTTTTGCCAAGGTCAAACTTCAGCTTAAAACTTCCATCTTGATAATTCGGAATGTTATCTCCAACAATTCTCAAACCTGCGGCATGTAAAAGGCCTAAACTAGAGTATCTATAATTCACTATGAATGAATTATTCCCTGAGTCGGTAAATGGCCCTTCAGCCGTAAGGTCTGTTCCGAGTGCCCCCAACTCAAAACCAAATTGTGTCTGTTGGTTATTTCCTTCTTTCAATTGAATATTGAAAATACCTGAAGTAGCATTGCCATATTCAGCAGGAAAAGCTCCCATATAAAAATCTGAATTGGCAAGCATAGCGCTATTCAGTGCCGAAATTCCTCCACCTGTACCTCCTTCATTGGCAAAGTGATTCGGATTAGGAATTGGCATTCCTTCCAATCGCCACTGTAAACCTCGCGGCGAATTTCCTCTCACTACAATATCATTATTCCCTTCGGGGCTTCCCATGGTCACTCCCGCAAATGTTGTGAGCATTCGAGAAGGATCAGAAAGACCACCGGGCATACGTTCTGTTTCTTCTACACTAAATGTCCTTGCTGAAACTACTGCAAACTCATTCTGAGAAATAGCTTTATCTGTTTGTGCCACAACATCTACACTTTCTAGCATTTCAGAAGACTCTTTTAAAAACTCGCTGATAACGGCTTCTTTCGCTCTGCTAATAATGATATTGTGTATCAATTTGGGTTCATAGCCTACAAAAGAGATTTGTAATGACTGCCTTCCTAATGGCGCATTGGTTATACTAAATTCACCATCCATATTGGTCACTGCTCCAATAACCGAATGATCAGAGGTCATGATTTGGACACTTGCACCAACCAAAGCTTCCTTGGTATCAGCATCTTTAATTACTCCTCTGACTGTCTGGGCGTGGGTTATCGCCCCTTGAAAAAAGGCAATACAGAAGAGCATCACTAATGGAAAGTAGTGTTGAATTTTCATCTTGGTTTTATGTTTTTAGTTACTTACACTACCAAGTTTCCTTCAGATGAGAATACCCCTATCTCATCTATACTTTTTTTTGAAAATATTTTTTTACAAGCTAAAAAAAGAGTCCTTTTTCAGTACTTAGAATTTACAGACAGAAAGCCATAAATTTTTGAGATTGAAATGCTAAATTTGGGATAAACTTTTTGAGCTGTATTTATGAAAAAATTATTCAAAGGACTTTTTTCGATATTCCTATTTTTGGTATTAACCAGCGGAATTTTATTCGCAATTTACCCGAAGCAAAGCAAAAAATTTCTTTTAGAAAGTATTGCTACAATCACCCCGATTTTAATTAAATCTGATCCTTATCAAGAAAACAAGTACGGTGTTCATCCACTACTTTATCAGAAAGTGGAACAAATGAGACTTCAACTTCAAAAAGAAGGAATTTACATAAAAGTGATTCGTGGGCATCGGAATTTAAAAGAACAAGCAAGATTGTATGCTCAAGGGCGAACAACAAAAGGAGGGATTGTGACAAATGCAATTCCAGGACTCTCATTTCATAATTATGGTTGGGCTGTAGATGTGGTTGTATTTGAAAATGGGAAACCGAAGTGGAATAACAGACATTGGGATAGAATAGGCGAAGTAGGAAAATCTTTAGGTCTTACTTGGGGTGGGGATTGGAAAAAACTTGTAGACCGACCACATTTTCAACTAAAAATAAAAGATATTTTACTAGCTGACTAAGTAAAAAAGCAGCTACTTTCCTTCTAAGTTAGTAACTGCTTTTCATATTTTATTAACCAATAAATTCGGTTACAAGTGTAATTAACTCTTGAGGTTTAACAGCTTGTACCCAATGGTTAGCTCCTTCTACCATCTCGATTCTTACATCACTAAAAATTGTAGGAATTTCTTCCTGATCTTTCTCCAAAATATAATCAGATAGTGTTCCTCCTATAAATAATGTAGGTGTCTCACACGAACTTCCTTCTGGTAATGCTTTCCCCACTTCCTCAATATTATTAGAAATCACATCTAGGTTAATTTTCCACTCAAAACCATCTGAGGTACGAGAAAGGTTTTTCAAGAGAAACTGACGAACACCAAGCTCACTCACATATTGTGCTAAAGCCTTATCAGCCTGTCCTCTACTCTTTATCTCACTCAAATCTAGACTGTGGAGTCCTGCCAAAATACTGTGATGGTGTACAGGATAATATCTCGGTGAAATATCTACAACAATCAGTTTATTGATAAGCTCAGGGTATTTTACAGCAAATAGCATTGCGACCTTTCCTCCCATTGAATGACCAAGAATATTAGGATTCTTGATATCATACTCTTCAATAAATGCCTTCAAATCTTCAACCATCACTTCATAATTCCATTCATCGGCATGTGGCGACTGTCCATGATTTCGTTGATCGACTAAAAAAACACGGTATTTTTCACTCAATATTTTTGTTTGCGGCATCCAGTTATCAGAAGAACCAAACAAACCATGAAGTACGATTAGTGGTTCTCCTTCTCCCGACTCTCTATAAAAAAGATTCATTTTTATCTATTTTTCCAATGACTATTTCCTTGTTACTTCGTTAATAACTTGTGAAAAAATTTTATGTTAGCAACTTAATTAAAAAGATATACTTTTTGAACGCACAATAGTAAACATCTATGACGAATCTGAATATTAAACTATACATAGCAACTAGCTTACTTATTTTGAGTTTCGCCTCTTGTAAAATGAAAACAGCTGAAGAAATTGATGCTCCTGCAGTAAATCGAGAGATAAAAGATCGAAAAATCAGAAGATATAAACCTGCAGAGATTCAGCAAATAGCCTATGAAAGAGGTGTCGAAATCATTAGAGAAGTAAAAAAAGATACCCTAAACTGCAATACTACCACCTTTTCAACTCCCGAAAAATGGAATAACCTAATAGAAAGTATTCATCTTGTCTGTGAAGGTGAAAATTTAGATACAGGTCTAGGAGTAGTAGGAAATGAACTTTGGAAAGCTTATCAAAACCAAAATTTAACCGAACTATTAGAAAAAGGTACAATACAAAGTGATTTACGAAATAAGAATTATATCTTTTCTGAAGCTGTAGCTGTAGAAGATGGCTTTGGTGTAATTTTTATTACAATGAGTAAAAAAGAAGTAGTCAGAAGTATGTACTAATTGCAGACTTTTTAGGACTAATCTACCGAATTCTAAAAAATTGAATTATTCATATAAAGATCTATCACTGATAGCCATAATAAGCGATTAGTGATAGATCTTTTTTCATTAAGATAGGATTTTTTGAACTTTCTTAGTGAATGGAAACAAAATAGCGCTCTGAAGTATTAAATAATAGTAACGCAAGCGTAAATTAATCATCTATACATTCATCCTCAGTTTTTTACATGTTAATCATTGCGTATACTTAACCATAAATAACTATCACTAAAAGGCAGTTTAACTGAGGAAAAGTTTTCTGTCTGACTCCATATGCGATCGGCGAAAACACTGCCTGTAACTCAGAACGCTATATGCCAAAACGATATATCAACGACATCGACCTATATTATGAAGAATATGGAAGTGGAGAACCCCTGCTTCTAATTCATGGCTTAGGCTCTTGTTCGGGTGATTGGGACTATCAAGTATCAGATTTTCGTCATCATTATCGCTTGATTATTCCAGATTTGAGAGGGCATGGAAACTCTAGCAAACCCAAGACGCCTTACAGCATGCGTCTTTTCGCACAAGATATTATAAGCCTTATTGAACAACTTAACCTTGAAAAAGTAAACCTAGTAGGCCTGTCTTTGGGAGGAATGATTTCTTTCCAAATAGCTGCACTACGTCCCGACCTCGTAAAATCTATGGTGGTTGTGAACAGTACTCCATCTTTCAAACCATCCACTTTTAGAGAACAATATAGCCTTTGGCTCAGACTTTCAATTTTACGCCTTTTTGGTTTAAGATATGCTTCTAGATTGGTTGCCGTAAGAATGTTTCCTAAACCAGAGCATGTTGCGCTCAAACAGCGTGTATACAGAAGATTAATCAATAACGATACACATGCCTACAAAAACTCAATCAGAGCTATTGTGCGTTGGAAACTCTCCGATGAACAGCTTAGGCATATGCATTTACCAATCTTGATTGTGACAGGAGATCGGGATATTTATTCGGTAGCTTACAAAGAAGCTTACACCACAAAATTACCCAATGCAAAACTTGTTGTCATCCCTGATTCTGGACACGGAACCCCACATGATCAGCCTTTACTCTTCAACAAGGAAGTCAAAGATTTCTTGGAAAAACCTAAAGTTTCTACCTCTGTAGCTTCTTAAAGTTTGCATTTAAAGGTATTTCTCTCTAAAATTCTGAAGAATTACTTGAATAATTCTTAAAAAAATCTTTTCTCATTTTTTGGAACGAATTCAAGCCTTAGATTCGTACTTCTATCAGATACACCACTTTTTCGATAAAAAAAATATTAGAAAAGGATATGTACATTCAGAATGAATTTTTGACAGCTTCATTTAATGCTCGTGGAGCAGAGCTTTGTAGCTTGAGAGATAAAAACGGTAAAGAGTATATTTGGGATGCACAAGCTGCTCATTGGGCTAGACATGCTCCTATTTTATTTCCGATTGTAGGGAAGTTGAAAGACAACAAAATGACTTACAAAGGAACCGAATATGCAATGAACCAACATGGATTTGCAAGAGATAGAGTTTTCAAAATGCTCGAAAAAACAGCTACAAGTATCAAATTTGGATTGAGGCACGATGAAGATACACTAGAAGTTTTTCCTTTTGCATTTACTATACATATCATTTACACCCTCAAGGAGAATCAGTTGGAAGTAGCATATCATGTGAAGAATCCTGATACTGAAAAACTATACTTCTCTATTGGTGCACACCCTGCCTTCAATTGTCCTTTGGAAGACGGAAAAAAACGTTCGGATTACCAATTTGTATTTGAAAAAGCGATTACGGCAGATACCTACAGAATTACGAACGGCAATCAGAACGGGGAAAAAGAACGTGTTATTACTAAGAAAAAGGAGCTTCAGATCACTGACGATCTTTTTGAAAAAGATGCATTAGTATTTAAGAACTTCCCTTCTAGCTCAGTGGGTATTGCTGAAGTTGGCAAAACGCCTTATGTAAACATGCACTTCAAAGGCTTTCCATTCTTAGGTTTATGGTCTGCTTCTAAAGATGCGCCATTTGTCTGTATTGAGCCTTGGTTGGGTATTGCAGATACAGTAGAAGGACAAGAAGATTTCTCTAAAAAGGAAGGTGTAATTGAAGTTGCCCCTAAAGAAGCTTTCGACGCCTCATATACTATTGAAATTAATGCTTAATTTTAAGCTTTAAAATATATAATCATAGGGTTGCTTCACGGCAACCCTATTTTACTTTTATAGCGCAATGTATCCTCCAAAACACTATCAAGAAACTGACTTTTCAAACATCATTGCTTGTATTCGTCAATTTCCATTTGCCACACTTATTTCTGTAGAAGAAGGTGAAAGTTACATCACACATCTACCATTGATGTACAAAACAGATGATCAGGGGAATGGGAAATTAGTAGGACATCTAGACCGAAATAATCCGCATGCTGCATTTTTCAAGGATAAAAAAATAAAGGTGATTTTTCATGGACCTAGTGAATACATCTCTCCTACTTACATGACAACCTCACAATTACCGACTTGGAATTATGTAAAAGTTCATGTGGAAGGCACAACAAGAGAGATCACAGCTGCTGAAGATGTAAAAACACTGATGGTAGAAATGACTGAATTTTTAGAGAAATCAGATCAACCATTTGAACTCGATTACAATGATCCTCGAATGGAAAAGTACTTGCCTTACATCTTGGGTTTTGAAATTTCTATTGAAAAATGGGAAGGTAAATTCAAACTCTCACAAGATAAAAGCCCTATAGACCGTCAGAAAACAAAAGAAGCTATGTTTGAAAAAAGCACAGAAGGTCTGAAAGAATTCTTGGATACGGTCTATGGAGAAGAATAAAAAATAACCGCCTTGTTTCACAAAGAAAACAAGGCGGTTTTTATATCAAATCAATATGAAATTGATTAGTAAGTCACTTTAACTTTTGCGATATCTTCGATACGCTTCATCGCGATCTCGATAGCTACCTCTTGTGTATTTTTGTTCTCTGCAGCAGAAGCTTCAAATACCTTCAATGTCTGATCATATACTTTTTCACACTTGTATTGGCTCCAATCTTTAGTCGTACCAATAACCTCCGCATAAACGTTGATTACTCCACCACAGTTGATCAAGAAATCTGGCGCATAAAGTATTCCTTTCTCCAAACAAAGGTCTCCGTGTACCTTCTCATCTGCCAATTGGTTGTTTGAACATCCAGCAATGATATCACAATTCAAACGCTTAAGTGTATCATTATTTACTGTTGCTCCCAAGGCACATGGAGAATAAATATCTACATTTAGGTCATAAATTTCATCTAAACCTACTGCTTCTACTTTGTAGTCATTTGCAATTTGCTTCAAACGGTCTTCATAGTAATCAGTCACATAGATCTTACATCCTTCTTTTTCCAAGAATTCGATCAAATATTTCCCTACGTTACCTGCTCCTTGTACAGATACAGCTTTTCCTTCCAATGAATCTGAACCGTATGCTTTTTTAGCAGCAGCTTTCATACCCATATAAGTAGTATACGCTGTAAATGGTGATGGATCACCCAAACCACCTCTAGCCTCTGGAAGACCAGAAACATGCTTTGTTTCTGCAAAAATATGCTCCATATCAGAAGAAGTCATTCCAACATCTTCTGCTGTGATATATTTACCGTTCAAGTTTTTCACAAAACGGCCAAAAGCACGCATTAAAGCTTCAGTCTTATGCTTTTTAGCATCTCCGATAATTACTGCTTTTCCTCCACCAAGGTTAAGTCCTGCAATCGAGTTTTTGAAAGTCATTCCTCTCGAAAGACGGAGAGCATCATTAAGCGCTTGTTGTTCATTCTCATACATCCACATACGAGTTCCTCCAAGAGAAGGTCCAAGCACAGTATTATGAATACCAATAATCGCCTTTAACCCTGTTTCTTTATCATGACAGTAAACAACTTGCTCATGCCCCATGGCAGAAACCTTATCAAATACTGATTCCATTATGTATCAAATTATATGTGAGTAATTAGCCGAGTTACAACCGCGCTCAGCATTGTGTTATTTTTAATGTTTAAGATGCAAAAATAGATTATTTCATGAAAAATCCTCCTCCCATATTTCCTTCCGTACGCATCTTAAAATTATGACATAATTAACCTAATGAATATCTACAAATAATACCCATACAACCCTGTATTTTTGAAGAAAATAATTTGGGTAATATTGAAAGAATCCGAATTATATAAAAAGTGTAAATTTTACGTAATTTTATTTTTTTAACGTCAAATCATCAGGCTTTTATGAACTTTTGAGGTCTTCTATTGCCTATTGTCAAACCATTGAGCAAATTTGTTGTTCTGAAAGGAGGGTATCATTGCCTCCAAAAAGTAAACACGGAAGCTAAAAGTTCATGTCAGAACAGCACAAGAAACAGAAGAAGAAGTTAGATCGCCACATATTAAAGCGCCTTTTCACTTTTGCCAAGCCATACAAAGTACATTTTGTAGGCTTAGTCCTTTTAACTGTCGGGTTGGGAGTATTAGCTCCAGTCCGCCCTTTTTTAGTTGAAAAAACGATTGACCAATACATTGTACCAGGAGATTTTGAAGGCTTGAACTTCATGCTTATCCTCTTGATTGGACTTACCTTGTTCCAAGCATTGGTACAATTTTCCCATACCTATATCTCAGGTTGGCTAGGGCAACACGTCATTCGTGATATCAGAGTAAAACTTTATGAGCATATTCTGAAACTCAAACTGTCTTTTTACGATCAGACTCCAATCGGACGTTTGGTTACAAGAACAGTTTCTGATATCGAGACGCTTTCAGAAGTTTTCTCAAATGGTGTCGCGGCACTTATTGGAGACTTACTTCAGTTATTCTTCATTTTACTTCTGATGTTCTATACAGATTGGAAACTTACTTTGGTTTGTCTTTCTGTACTTCCAATTCTTTTGTATTCGACATACATTTTCAAAGAGAAAATCAAGTCTTCCTTCCACGATGTGCGTACTGCCGTAGCGAACTTAAATACCTTCGTTCAAGAGCATATTACAGGAATGAACATCGTTCAGATTTTCAACAGTGAAAAAAGAGAGCAAGAGAAGTTTGAACAAATCAACGAAGAGCACAAAAAAGCAAACCTTCGTTCTGTAATGTACTACTCGGTTTACTATCCTGTAGCAGAAGTCATTTCGGCTAGTAGTACAGGACTTTTGGTTTGGTATGGAGCCAGAGAAGTGCTGAGCGCAGATATTCAAGTGGGTACAATGGTTGCCTTTATCATGTATATTGGTCAGTTCTTCCGCCCAATCCGAATGATTGCTGACCGTTTCAACACGCTTCAGATGGGTGTAGTAAGTACAGAACGTATTTTTGACTTACTTGATATCAAAGACGCTGTTCAAAGTGAAGGAAAGCAAAAACCAGAAAAAATAGAAGGACATATCAAATTTGATGAAGTATTCTTTGCATACAATGATGAGAATTATGTACTAAAAGACATCAACTTTGAAATGCATCCTGGAGATAAAATTGCCTTTGTAGGAGCTACGGGTGCTGGTAAATCTTCAATCATCAATCTACTGAATCGTTTTTATGAAATTCAGAAAGGACAAATCTTCTTGGACGGAAAAGAGATTCATGAGTATGATTTGAGTTACCTCAGACAACACATCGGAATTGTATTGCAAGATGTATTCTTATTCTCAGATACCATCAGAAATAACATCACGCTTGGCAATACGGACATCACTGATGAACAAATCATGAAAGCTGCCGAATTGGTTGGAGCAAAAGATTTCATCGAGAAATTACCAGGAACATTGAATTATAATGTGATGGAAAGAGGTTCTACACTTTCTGTAGGACAACGTCAGTTGATTTCATTTGTGCGTGCGATGGTCTACGATCCTAAAATCTTGATTTTGGACGAAGCTACCTCATCAGTAGATAGTGAAACAGAAGAGTTGATCCAAAGAGCAGTGCATTCTATGATGGAAGGGCGTACTTCTATTGCGATTGCTCACCGTTTAGCAACTATCAAAGAAGCTGACAAAATTATCGTTTTAGATAAAGGAGAAATCAAAGAAGTTGGTTCTCATGATGAATTACTTGCCAAAGGCGGTTTCTATGCTCGCCTTTATGAAATTCAGTACAAAGAAGTAGTCTAGAAGACCAGATCTTTAGCATAAATACGAAATCCCATTCTGATCGCTACAGAATGGGATTTTGCATTTTAAAGCAAATCGATCAATTGATTCAAATTCTTGATATCTGCCAACAACTCTTCTTCATGATCTTTTTCATCGGGATTAAAAAAAATAGCCTGAATACCCGCTCCTATCGCTCCTTTAATATCTGCATTCAAGTTATCCCCAATCATAATTGACTCTTCAGCCTTGGCATTGGCTAAGTTCAAGGCATAATCAAACATACTTTTGTTGGGTTTTGAGAAACCAGAACATTCAGCCGTTACTACACTTTCAAAATATGAATCAATATTACTATGACTCATTTTAATGTGTTGTACATCTTGAAAACCATTCGTCAAAATATGAAGCTGGTAATCATCCTTCAAGTATTCTAAAACTTCAATGGTCCCTTCTATCAAATTTGCCTTTTTAGGACATCTTCTTAAATACTCCTCTCCCATACCAATTGGTGAGTCTGCTGGGTTTGCACCTAATTTTTCAAATACCAAAGGGAAACGCTGCTCTCTCACATACTTTTTCGTGATTTCTCTATTATCGAGCTGTGCCCAAAGCGAAAAATTAACTTTTCGGAAAGTTTCTACGAAAAGTTCAACAGGAGCATTCATTCGTTTTTCAAGTTGAAAATCTTTGTAGAGTTCGATTAAAGTCTCTTCCGAGCTCTTTTCGAAGTCCCAAAGTGTATGGTCAAGATCGAAAAATATATGTTTGAATAAATTACGTTTCACAAAATTTAAAATTAGAGTTCTTAAATATTCGCAATAAATTAATGTAGTAAAAAGATTTTGATCAATAGAATTTGGATACTTAAAGATAGTTATTATCGTCATGAAGTGTAAAAAAGTGCATGTAATTAATTGGATTTGCGGTTACTTCTTTTTTACATTCGCTATAATGGGCAACCAATTTTTCATGCCACATCTTATTATAACACAATAGATTATCCAGTTAAAGGACTAAAATATAAAATATTATCATATGGGACTTGTTGAGATGGTAATGCCAAAAATGGGAGAAAGTATTATGGAAGGTACAATTCTCTCATGGTTAAAAGAAATCGGCGACACAATTGAGCAAGACGAGCCAGTACTTGAAGTAGCAACAGACAAAGTTGATACTGAAGTACCTGCCTTAGAAGATGGTGTCTTAAAAGAGATCTTAGTTAAAGAAGGAGATGTAGTAGCTGTTGGTAGTCCAATCGCAATTATTGAAGTAGAAGGCGCTGGAGAAACTGCTGCTCCAACAACGACAACTTCAGAAGCTCCCAAAGAAGAAAAAGTTGTAGCAGAAGCTACTCCTGTAAGCCCTGAAGCCACTAATACTACCCCACTAGCTGAAGGTCAGAATAATGGTTTTTATTCTCCATTAGTAAAAAATATAGCTAAAACTGAAAATATTGCTGTAGATGAACTGTCTAGAATTCCGGGTACAGGAAAAGAAGGACGTCTGACAAAAGATGATATTTTAGCATACTTAGAAAACCGTTCGGCTGCTCCTGCAGCAGTTTCTACACCTGTTGCTGAAGCTCCAAAAGCAGCTCCTGCTCAAGCACCAAAACCATCTGCTCCTGTTACTCCAGTTTCATCTGTAAGTGGAGAGCATGAAATCATTCAGATGGATCGTATGCGTAAGATGATTGCAGAGCGTATGGTTGAATCTAAACATACTTCACCGCACGTTACATCATTCGTTGAAGCAGATATGACCAATTTGGTAAACTGGAGAAATCAGTGGAAAAATGTATTCAAACAACGCGAAGGCAGTAACCTTACATTTACGCCATTGTTGATTCACGCCATCGCAAAAGCATTGAAAGACTTCCCAATGATGAACGTTTCTGTTGAAGGAGATAAAATCATTAAGAAGAAAGATGTAAACATTGGTATGGCTGTAGCATTGCCTAGCGGTAACTTGATCGTACCAGTTATTCACAATGCAGATCATTATAGTCTTTCTGGCTTGACATTGAAAGTAAATGACCTTGTAAAAAGAGCTCGTGAGAATAAACTTACGGCAGATGATCTTCAAGGCGGTACTTACACTATGTCTAACATCGGATCATTTGGTAACATTGCAGGAACACCAATCATCATGCAACCGCAAGTAGGTATCATGGCATTTGGTTCTATCGATAAAAAACCTGCTGTAGTAGAAACTCCTCAAGGAGACTTCATCGGAATCCGTCATATGTGTATCCTTTCTCACTCTTATGATCACAGAGTTGTAGATGGTGCTTTAGGAGGAATGTTTGTTCGCAAGGTTGGAGACTACCTAGAGCAATGGTCAATGGATACTACAGTTTAGTTTATCCTTTCTCACTCTAAGAGTTTAAGAACTGCTTCAAGAAATTGGAGCAGTTTTTTTTTAGCCCCAATCAAAACCTAATTTTACTTTTTTACACCCTTTTTTGTTAACCTAATACCATGAGTATAGAGAAATCCCTCGTTATTGAATTACCCGAAGGTCCGCTTGTAAAAAATGAACAAATATTTGAGGAGATCTTTCAGGGGAAAGTCTCCAATGGCATACTGGAGTTTGACAATTCCTTTGGAAAAGGAAAAATCGTACATCACACTTTAGATAAAGGACTTGAGGTCACTTTCTTTTCTGTTAACTTCAAACGTGCTATCAGTCTAAAACGAACAGAACAAGATGCAGAGGATAGTCTCAAAGTTGTAGTTTTGCTCCCATCTGATTCAGATCAAGTGGTATCTACCAAAGGTACATTTTACCGATCGGGCGTTTTACTCACCTACTCGGGCTTAGATCATTTCATAAATATTCCGAAAGGAGAATGTACTTGGTTTACCTATTATTATTCTATTGATAAGTTGAGAAAAGGAGTTCAAAATGACGCAACTCGTACTTGGTTAAAATTCATTGATGAACACCCCTATGCACTACTTTTTGAACAGATAAAATCTCCGATAGAGAATCTAATCAAAGAATTCTTGGATTATCTAGATGACAATCGAATGCTTTTTAGGCTCATGCAAAAAAGTCTATCCGTTCAAATTTTCATTCTGATTGCTAAATATTTCAATGATCGGATCAAAGACGATAATGATATCAAGCCTATAAATTCTACGGACTTGCATTCCTTATTTAAAGTGAAAGCAAAACTAGAGAATTCAATAATGGATGGAGCTCCTAGTATCAGTCACCTTGCAGAAGAAGTAAATATGAGTCCTCGTAAACTACAACGTATCTTCAATCAAACTTTTGGAACTTCTCCTTCATTATATTTTCAATCATACAGAATGGAAGAAGCCTTGCGTCTCATTCGAAAGAAGAAATACAACCTCACAGAAATCGCATTTATGCTTGGTTTCTCTAGCCTTGGACATTTCTCCTCTATGTTCAAGAAGTATCACAAAATCACACCAAAACAATACGAGCAACTTAATATTGATTAAGCTTTACAAGCATTTAGGACACCTTAAAATGTAACTAACTGCTAATGTGCACATAAACAATCCGATTTGTCCGATTTCCATAACGAGCTGTCCGAAATTTGTAAATAATAACGAGAAAATCCCGCCATATTTGCAATGCAGAAATCAAAAAAGCTAAAACATCTCAGATGTAACTTATAATAGGCATCTGTGAACAAGATTAGTAAATGTGAATATTGTGCGGTGTATTAGTTTGTCTACTAATACAATAATAGGTAAGTAATAAGGTGAAAATCCCATTCAGCATCTGAATGGGATTTTTTTTGTATCATTTATAAATCTTTTGAGCAAAAGAAAGTAAATCTTCAGCAGTTTTCTGAGGTGCTTCAAGCATTCCCATATGCCCTACATCCTGATAAAAATGTACCGTATTGTTTTTGGCCAAATGACACTGCTTTAAAGAGTCATCTAAAGAAACAGCTTGATCTTCATTTCCTATCAAGAATTGAATTGGTATATCTGTTTGTTTTAACCATTCAGTCGAATCATCTCTATCTCTCATTGCAAGCATCGTTTGCTGTGCAGCTTCAAGCGCTGTTTCTGAACTATTCTTAATGGTCTGATTGATCAAATACTCCTTTTCTTTCTTTGTTTTTGTACTAAACAAACCTCTAAACATAGAAGTGGTAAACTTTTCTACTCCTTCATCTGCTAAAAATTGGACAGCTTTAGTTCTCGTATTTTTCTTCTCATCACCATCTTCAAAAACGGTAGAATGAAAAAGTGTTAGCCCTGCAACTTTTTCGGGATATTGTTGAGCAAAAGAAAGACTCACATAGCCTCCTAGAGAATGTCCGATAATGTGTATCTTTGAAATATCTAATTGATCTATAGTATTTTTTATAGAATTAGCCATTCCTGATATTGTCGTTTTTTCTAACATCGGACTACGGCCAAACCCAGGGAGATCAATAGCTATAACCCTGAATTCATCGGACAAATAAGGTATTATATCATCCCAAATATCTGCTGTTTCACAAAATCCATGAACAAGCAATATTGTATTTGTCCCTTTTTCGGTGTCTTTAAGCGAAAGCATATAAAAAGATTTACAAATTTGACGAATTGATGCAACCTCTAAGTGAAAGAGGCATCTTTTGTACAAAATGAGATGAAACGAAGATGATTATTTTTTTGAAAATAATTCAAATTTAATCGAAAACTAAGCAATCATCTTCCATAAAGTTTAGCAATAAATACCATATAAAACCAAATAGATATGTTTAGAAGAAGTATACAACGAGTCTTTATTTTTATTACTCTTTTGATTTCCTCTTTAACGGTTTCGGCTCAAGAATTTAATACAGATTCTGTAAAAGTAATTTTTGCTGATGGAGCAACTTTGAGTTTCCAATCAAAATCAGGAGAGAAATTAGAATACAGTGATATCATAGAAGTTCTTATAGGTATAGAAACTTTAGCTGACTCAGCTGACCGCTACAACGGCTTCTACCAATTGGATAAATCATGGGGTAAATTGACCGTAGATACTAGAGTTGGACGTGATTTTTCTTCAGAACCAAAAGTAGTTACAAACTCTTCAAAAGAATCTGATTTCTGGAATAAATGGGACAACGACTGGGATAGCGATTGGGAAGAGTCTGAAACAATCAATGTGAAAGGTGACGACGGTATCTCAATCAACTTTGGACATAGTAACAACGACGGTCAGAAGAAGACCAAAAGACGTACTAGATCATATTGGAACATGGATTTAGGTTTGAATACATACGTCGAAAATGGTGAAATACCAGGAAATGTCCCTTACAGACTCGATCCTCTTGGTTCAAGATATGTAGCCTTCTCTCATAACTGGAGAACTCAGATTGGTAACTTAGATAAATCTCCATTCTTCATTAAATATGGTTTATCAATTTCTTGGAACAATTATATGTTCGAAGACGATGTACTCTTAAGTGTTGAAGGTGAAGAAGTAGTTTTTGGAGAAGTTCCTTCAGATTGGTCTTCGGTGAAAAAGAATAAACTTGCTGTCGCAAATATTGGCATTCCGATCATGCTTCAGATTGGTAGAGATAAAGGTTCATTCCAATTCGGTATTGGAGGTTATGCAAACTATAGAATCGATAGCTGGCAAAAACACAAATTCACTAGAGACGGTGACACGGAAAAAGAGAAAGACCATGATCCATTCAATATCCAAGATTTCCGTTATGGTTTAAGTACTGAAATTGGTATTCCGAAAGCTGGATTCAAAATTTTCGCCAATTATGAGCTTTCTCCATTATTCAGATATACAGATACAAACCCTGAGTTAAATACAATCATGTTTGGTATAAGATTCTAAAATAAACGACCTTAAACCAACAATAAAAAAGTCCTTGGAAACACTTCCAAGGACTTTTTTATTGTCATTCTTTTTTAACGTCTAAATCATTTCGATTTTTCAATTTCTTGTCAACAACATGTTGGTTTAGAAAGTCATTGAGTTGTTCGATGGTGTAAGTACTTTCGATTTCTCCAGAGGAGTTGATACGAATGTCAAAGCCATCCAAGGCAGGATTCACCTTTGGCTTCTTTTCTTTTCTATACTTCATAGCGAGTTGACGTTTAAATACGTGCTGGTTGTTTTTGGGTATCTGCGCTTTTTAAAATACAGACACTTCAAAAGTAAAGTACAAAGTAACAATAATTCCCTGTTTGTCAAGAAAATACAAACAAAATCCGTTTTCAATGTACCATTTAACACCTTTTGCTATAAATAGTACTATCTTCTAAATCAACTTATTCTGATAGAGAGAAAGGTTTTCAGCATCAAAACAGACAAAATAAACTTCCATTGTAGAAGTTGTTCTTAAAAACAAATTCACTGTGTTATATGCTATCTCTACAGCTTTTTCTTTAGGAAAGCCATAAACTCCAGTACTGATATTGGGGAATGCGATGGAGTTTAATTTTAGGCATTCAGCTATTTTCAAAGAATTGAGGTAAGCAGAAGCTAGTAATTCTTCTTCACCCTTTGCTCCTCCTTGCCAAATAGGCCCTACGGTATGAATGATGTATCGGGCTGCTAATTGGTAGCCTTGGGTATATTTCGCTTGCCCAGTAGCACAGCCATTCAAGGTTTTACACTCTTCAAGCAACTTTGGCCCTGCAGCTCTATGGATTGCACCATCTACTCCTCCACCTCCCAATAAGGATGTATTGGCTGCATTTACAATGGCATCCGTTTTCATCTGAGTGATATCTCCTTGAATGACTTTGATAGGCATAAATCTATTTTTTATCGTAAAGCTTTAAATTTCTGCATGAGCTTATTTGCCAAGATAAAGTCATGCAATGCTTTCTCATCAGAATCAAGAATAGTTTCATTACTACCTTCCCAAACTTTATGACCTTGATACATGAACAAAATGTACTGACCAATTTCCATTACAGAGTTCATATCGTGAGATACGATAATGGTCGTCAGGTTATATTCATGTGTAATTTCTTGAATAAGATTATCAATGACAATCGAAGTCTGAGGGTCAAGTCCTGAGTTTGGTTCATCACAGAAAAGGTATTGTGAATTCATGACAATAGCACGAGCAATACCAACCCTTTTCTGCATACCTCCACTAATTTCAGAAGGCATTTTATCAGCAGCAGCGGCAAGCCCTACTCTTGAAAGGCAAAATTCAACTCTATCTTTTTTTTCTCCTTCAGACATTTTTGACATCATGTCCAAAGGGAATTTCACATTCTCATAAACTGTTTTTGAATCAAAAAGAGCAGAACCTTGAAAAAGCATCCCTATTTCTCTTCTGATTGCTTTCTGTTCTTTCAAACTAGAATTGTAGAAATCCCTGCCATTATACTCTATCGTTCCAGAGTCGGGTTCTATCAAGCCTACAATCGTTTTCAGCAATACACTTTTACCTGTACCCGATGCACCAATAATCATATTGGTTTGTCCTTGCTCAAACTTTGCACTGATTCCTTTCAGTACTTCCTTTCCTTGGAAAGCCTTTTTGATATTTGTTATTTCTATCATGTTCTCCGAATCAGATTAAAAGTTGAGCTAATAAGAAGTCCGCTACCAAAATAGCAATACAGCTATTTGTTACTGCTTTTGTACTTGATCTTCCAACTTCCAAAGCTCCTCCTACAGTATTATAACCCAAGAAAGAAGAAATTGTAGATACCAAAAAGCCAAAAACTAAGGCTTTGATGAGTGCAAAAGTGACATTGAACGGAATGAACTCGAATCGTAATCCGTAAATATATTCTTCTGGGGTAAGCCATCCTCCTAAAATAGAAGCGACATAACCTCCGTAAATCCCTAGAAAAGCGGCTAGCGTGGTTAGCATTGGCAACATTGCGACACAAGCCAAGACTTTTGGAAGAACCAAATAAGAAACGGAATTGATTCCCATTACTTCAAGGGCATCAATCTGTTCCGTAATTTTCATGGTTCCGAGTCCTCCTGCTATGTTGGAGCCTACCTTTCCGGCAAAAACAACCCCAATAAATGTAGGTGCGATTTCCAACAACAGCATGTCGCGAACAATCAAACTCACGATATATTTTGGTACAAACGGGCTTGTCATGTTATTGGCCGTTTGTACAGCACTTACAGCTCCTACAAAAAATGCCACGATTGACACAATGAAAATAGAATCTAAGCCAATACGAATACATTCTTCAAAAAATAGCTTTCCGTAAACTCTGGGCGATTCTCTGTTTACAAACAGCTGCTTCAAAAACAGCGTGAAACTTCCCAATCTTTTAATCATAGTATATCTTTTAGATAGCTCTATTTCTACTCCTTAAAAAGTAACTTACAAATATAAAGATCTGAATAGCATTCAAACTTCAATATTTGATTTTTGTCTAATTTAACAGTTTTCTTTTTCTGCTTTCTTCTTCCTAATTTTTGTCTAAATTCGAAGGTAAATAATCATAACAAAAACGAATAATTATGATAGTTGTTACAGGGGGAAGTAAAGGAATTGGTAAAGCGATCATTGAAAAATTCGCACAAGCAGGTCACAACATCGCTTCATGTGCTCGAAATGCAGCGCAATTGAGCGACATGAAAAAAGAAATTGAAGAAAAATATAAAGTAAAAGTATATATACAAACAGCTGATCTGAGTGTAAAAGAAGATACTGCTACGTTTATTGATTTTGTGAAAAGAGTGGGTGAGCCTGTAAAAGTTTTAGTGAACAACACAGGTGTATTTATTCCGGGTGCAATCCATGAAGAAGAGGATGGTATTTTGGAACAAATGATCGAAACCAACCTTTATAGTGCCTACCGTCTGACAAAAGGGTTCATCAGAGAAATGATGGACAGAAAAGAAGGACATATTTTTAATATTGCTTCTGTAGCTAGTTTTATGGCTTATGCCAATGGTGGTTCATACTCTATCTCAAAACATGCCATGCTAGGGATGTCGAGATCGTTGAGAGAAGAAATGAAACCATTCAATGTAAAAGTAACTTCAATTATGCCTGGAGCTACTCGTACAGCGAGTTGGGATGGTGTCGATCTTCCAGACGACCGTTTCAGTAAGAGTGAAGATATTGCTGAATTGGTATTTGCGAGCTACACACTTTCTCAAAATTCTGTGGTAGAAGATATCGTGGTTCGTCCACAATTAGGAGATATATAATCTTTTCAGGTAGCAGTGTAGTCCAAATGCACTGCTACTTTTTTGTTACTTACTCACAACTACAGCTCATTTTATAAAATCCAAAAACACTTCATTTCATGGGAAAGAAGATTGACCATATCACTCCACAACTTCAAGAATTCATCAAAGATCAGCATATCTTTTTTGTTGGTACAGCAGCCGATGAAGGTAGAGTAAATGTTTCTCCCAAAGGCGGCGATTCCTTCCGAGTGATTGACCAAAATAAAATTGTATGGCAAAACAAAACGGGGAGTGGAAACGAAACGGCTGCTCATTTGCTCAAAAATGATCGGATGACCATCATGTTTTGCTCCTTTGAGAAAAATCCACTCATTTTAAGGCTTTATGGAACAGCAAAAATCTATCATGATAGAGATCAAGAATTTCATGATTACATCGGGTTATTTCCTCAAGCATTAGGCTCACGTCAAATTATTGAAATGGAAGTTGACTTGGTACAAACTTCATGTGGTTTCGGAGTTCCTTTTATGGACTTCAAAGAAGACAGAGAAACACTGGATGTTTGGGCGGAGAAGAAAGGACAAGAAAAAATAGAGACTTATTGGGAAGAAAAAAACACCTTGAGTATTGATGGTTTTGAGACTAAAATCAAATAATACGTCTTTTCTGATCTATCTCACTCGGTAAAACTTAGCTACATTTTCTTCAAAAAGTTAAATTGTTAAGACGTTAATCTTCTGTATGCAATATTATCAAATCAGCTGACTTTTACGTAGTTTTGTCTTTAATATTGGCTAAAACATAGCTTTTTGAGATAGAGAATATACAATTATTGACTTATACCGAGTGAAGCCTACGCTTACTTTTTTCCTATTCCTAATTTTGAGCATACCCAGCTTAGCACAAACTTCGGAGAATTCTAATCTTCGTAGAAAGTGGGTTTATGCCCAAAATCAAACGCTCGATAAGCTCCTTGTAGACCCTAGTTCTTTCCAAGTTCTACAGATTGTAGGTGAGGCGAAAAACGAAAATATTCTTTTCGAAAATCAGCAGTTGATATTCAATGCTGACAGCTCCTTGATTGATTCTGTTTTGGTAAGCTACAGAGTACTAGATTTTAATAGTATTCAGACCAATACAACCTATTCTTCTTTTCACTTTAAGTCAGATACTACTTCCAATACATTTTCAAACAGAAGACGAAATAATCGGAAAAGCTTCAAAAGGGAATCCTTGTTTGACACAGGAGAAGTACAAACTATGGGTAGTATTAGCAGAGGATTTTCGATTGGAAGTAATCAAGATTTTTACGTGAATTCGGGGCTGAATTTACAATTGCAAGGAGCGATTACGGAAGATATTCTCTTGGAAGCGAGTATTACGGATAGTCAAGTACCTTATCAGCCTGAAGGAAATACGCAGAACATTCAAGACTTTGATCGAATCTTAATAAAACTAAGTCATGAAAAAGGAAGTTTGAGTGCTGGAGATGTTCAGATTATGGATGATAAAATATCTGCTTTTCTCAGATATACCAAAAACGTACAAGGGCTTCAAGCAACCGCTAATTTCGGGAATGATAGCAGCAAATATCAGTCAAAAACTGTAGCTAGTATTTCGCAGGCAAAAGGACAATTCCACCGTCAAGAAATTGTAGCCTTAGAGGGTGTAAAAGGCCCCTACCGATTACTAGGACCTCAGAACGAAAATAATATTGTGGTAATCGCAGGTTCTGAAAAAGTGTATATCGATGGAATTTTGATGAAAAGAGGTTTTGACCAAGATTATGTAATTGATTATAACTTGGCAGAAATTACTTTTACCGCAAAACAGGTGATTACTCAAAACAGTCGTATTCGGGTAGATTTTGAATATGCGGTACAGTACTTTGCACGAACAATCTCTCAAGTAAGTCATGAACAGCGAATCGGTAAATTCACTTTCTTCACTGATTTTTATCAAGAGAAGGATAACAAAAATACCTCACTGTTTTATCAACTTTCTGATGAGGAAAAAAGGCTGATCGCAAGTAAAGGAGATAACATTGATGAAATTTATGTCAACTCCATTGATACGGTTTCAACTTTTGATCCGAATAAAATTCAATACACCTACAAAGATTCGATTGTTAACAACGTCCCTTATACAGACATTCTTGTCAGAGCAGATAATTCTGCGGAACTGTTAGTTCAAGCCAATTTCACGAATGTAGGTACAAACAATGGTGACTATGTTTTTTCTACCCAAGAAGGTGGAGGACGAGTATATAAATGGGTTGCTCCAATCAACGGCGTACCGCAAGGTGATTTTGCTCCAATCCGAAAATTGTATGCTCCAAACCAGAAATCACTTTGGGTATTTGGTGGTGAATTCAAGCCTCGAAAAAACGATAAAATTTACGCTGAAATAGGACTTTCCAATCAAGACCTCAACCTTTTTGCCACGACAGACAAACATGATGACAATGGCGCTGCCTACAACTTTGGTTTTGAAACGAATAATAAATTAAATCAGAAAGTTGATTGGAAATTATATGCTGACTATCAACAAACCTCTGATAATTTCAAAGCGATTGATCCTTTCAGATCAGTGGAATATGATCGGGATTGGGGCGTTGTCATTTCTGAAGATGAGCAAGACAAAATTCTATCTACAGGAACAAAAATTTCATGGAAAGAAAAAGATTACCTGTCCTATGACTTCTTGAAAAGAGATCGGGGATTAAGTGTAGATGGTATGCAACATCAGCTCAAACTTTCTACAAATCCTGTCGGAAAATTGCAATTGGATGGACAAGCTTTTCTCATGGAAAATCAGATTTTAAAAGATACAACTGTAGCCAATTGGGAAAGATACCAAGCAGATATACGATGGAATGGCGCAATTCTTCAACCGGGTTATACCTACAGAGAAGAGAAAAATACACTCGCTAAAGGAGCCGACAATGAAACGCTTTCATCTGTAGGTTATTTTGAAGAACATACCGTTTATATAGAATCTGGAGATAGTATAAAAGCAAAGATCAGAGCCGATTATACGCAAAGAGAAGATTATTATGTTTCTGAGGGAGCCATTACGCCATACACAGAAGCAGAGATGGTGGGTTTCAGATTTTCGAATAAAGGGAAAACAACCAATTGGGTCGGGAGTATAAACTACAGAGAACTGACCTATAAAAATACAAGTGATGATCTTGTTGAGAAAACATTGACAGCAAGGCTCGATTTGAATAAACATTGGTGGAAAAGAAATATCAACACCAACTTTTCTTACGAAACGGGTACAGGACAAGAACTGAAAAAAGAATATGTTTTTCTTCAAGTAGAAGCTGGTAGAGGTACTCACACTTGGCGAGACGACAATGGAAACGGAATACAGGAATTGGAAGAGTTTTATCCTGCCCAAAATCCCGATGAACGAAATTATGCAAAATTCTATGTTCCTACAGGAGAATACATTCCTGCATACAGTACTTTATTTCTTTTCAACCTTAATATTCGAACACCTAAAGCTTGGCTAAAAGAAAAAGGAATAAAGAATGTTTTGGCTAGACTTTCGTTGGTTTCTTCCATTAACTCAGATCGAAAAACAACCTCTGAAGATCTTCAAGAAAGATTTCTTCCATTTACGCCTATAGCAGAGGCTGATCTGATTTCTCAGAAAGTATTTTTCAAAAACTCTTTGTTTATCAATAGAGCAGACCCGAAATGGGGAGCGGAAGTGAAGGCTAATTTTTCAGATGCAAAGTCGTTGCTTAGCAGCGGATTTGAACGAAGAATAAATGAAGAATATATGCTCATTTCTAGATTGAAACTGACAAAAGATTTTTCATTCCAAAATACACTTGCTGAAAAAATAGTAGATCAAGAATCTGACTTTTTAGAAGAACAAAGCTATGATTATACCGAGTGGCGAGTGGCTCCAGAATTGATTTACCAACACCGAAATGATTTCCGAATTTCGGGACAATATTCTTACAAGCATAAAAATGCACCATTGGTTGGCGAAAACGATGGCGGAATAGCCCTTTTCCATAAAGGTACTTTTGAGATGCGCTGGGCAAAAGCCATCAAGCGTAGTATTTCGGCTTCTTTAGCGCTGACACATATCAATTATGAAGGTGAAGTAAACACTCCTTTGGGTTATGAAATGTTGGAGGGACTAAGAAACGGAGTCAATTACCAATGGAATATCCGTTGGACGCAACGTCTTGTAGGAGGGCTTCAGATGAATGCTCTTTACGATGGACGTAAGTCAGAAAATCAGAAAATGATTCATACTGCCCAACTTCAGCTTACAGCCCTTTTCTAACCCAAAACCAAATAATCAAATCTTAGATTTCTCCACAATTTTTCATCCACATTTTCAGCTTTTTAAAGACTACAAGAATACTTCACGTTCGTAACAATTTAAACATGAAATGTTAACCCATACATCGAACTATCTTAACCTTTAAAAGCGTACTTCCCAATCCTTTATAAACAACTATTATTCATTATTTTACATCACTTTTTTTCACTGAAAAAATGAAAAAAACCTTTACTTTTCTGTTAGGTTTATGCCTAATGCTAGCTATCGCAAATGTATCATTTGCACAAGTAAGCAATGGAGATTTTGAATCTTGGAGTGGGAATACACCATCGGATTGGACAACCATTGATGGTAGTATCAATGTAAGCAGAAATACGTCTATCGTAAAAGAAGGAAGCTCATCTGCAGCTATTTCTGTAAACACAACGACACAAAGTAGCACAGACTTCAGACAAACTATTACGGTTACACCAAATACCAACTACACATTCTCTGCTTGGGTGTATCATACGGAAGGGAATGTAAAAGCTAGATTGTATGTAAATGGTTACCAAAACTATTCAAATAACAATCTGACAAATCAATGGCAACAAATCTCTTTCAACTATACGCCTACAAGTTCATCAATTGAAGTAGGACTTCGTTTCTACGATCAAAGTGGATTTGATGGTAGTGAGATTGTTTACATTGATGATTTTCAACCAAACAGTAATCAAAGCGGCGGTGGCGGTAATCCTGTAAACTGTTCAGATACAGAGGTAACTTTTGATCTCACTACAGACAACTATGGTTCTGAAACTTCTTGGGAATTAAAAAATAGTACTGGAACTGTTCTCTACCAAGGAGATTCTTACGCTAGCAATAGCAACTACTCTGAAACTTTCTGTTTAGCTGATGGGAATTACTCGTTCACGATCTATGACAGCTACGGAGATGGTATTTGCTGCAGTCATGGAAATGGGGCTTACAACATCAAAAACGGAAACACAACGCTAGCATCTGGAGGTTCTTTTTCATCTTCTGAAACCAAAAGTTTTTCAATAGGAAATTCATCTGGTGGAGGAGATAACCCTAGTACTCCTGACCTTTCAGGCTATTACCAAAATGCAAATGGACTTTCGGGTTACGCCTTAAAAACTGCCCTTCATGGAATTATCAAAAATGGACATTCTAACCAAGGTTATGGCTCACTTTGGACATTTTATAGTAGCCACGAAAAAGATTTTTATTACGAAAATGATGGTAGTATTTTAGACATCTATTCAGAAAATCCAAACGGCTCTGACCCTTATAATTTCACTCCTTCGTCTGATCAGTGCGGCGGTTACAGCGGAGAAGGCAGTTGCTACAATAGAGAACATTCTTTCCCAAAAAGTTGGTTTGGCGGTACCGTTGAACCAATGAACTCAGATGTCCATCACATTTTTCCTTCTGACGGATATGTAAATGGCATCAGAAGTAGCTATCCTTACGGAGAAGTAAGTTCATCAACTTTTACCTCAAATAATGGAAGTAAAAGGGGGACTGGACAATCTGGATACAGCGGTACTGTATTCGAACCAATAGATGAATTTAAGGGAGACCTTGCCAGAGCATATTTCTATATGGCTACTCGTTACGAAGATGTTATTGACAATTGGGAAAATAATAGCTTCTACGGAAATGCAGTACTAGACGGTAGCGACAACAAGGTTTTTGAAACTTGGGCTTTAAATCTTTTGATCGATTGGCACAATTCAGATCCTGTAAGTCAGAAAGAAATTGACAGAAACAATAATGCCTACAATTATCAAGGTAACCGAAATCCATTTGTTGATTACCCAGAATTTGTGAGCTTAATTTGGGGATCGGGTAATTCAAGAAAAAGTAATGTTTCAATTGAAGAACAAACATTTTCTTTCATTTATAGCCAAGAAACACTTCAAATAAAACTCGGAAGTTCTAAGGTTGCGGACATTCAGATTTATGATCTAACAGGGAGAATGATTTTCCAAAAAACAGTATCTGAAAACACCTCAATTCCTTTACAATTAAATAAAGGCGAGTTGTATATTTTTAGAAGCTACACAACCAATGGCGTAGATATTCAGAAGTTAATATTCTAGTGTTGAAAGACACGTTTAATCATATGAAAGCTAAGGTATCTGAAAAGGTACTTTAGCTTTATATTTTTATATCCTTAACAACTTCCCAACTGGCTTCATTTTTAACAATTTAAAATCCTTATTTGCCAAATATGAGATAAGAGCAACAGCTATTCACTTCCTTTCAACTTTTTTTAACGCTTTTGGGTCTTAATAGTAGTGTAAAATAGCCTTTATAAATTTATATTTGGGTTTTAAAATTGATTAAAACTAGCCATATGCTTAATAAAAAAATTAGTCTTTATTTAATTTTGGCGCTAAGCCTTGGAATCTTCTCATGTAACGATGATGACGATGCCTTTGAAACTTTGCCGCCTATTTTATCTTCAGACTTCCAAGACCTAGAGTTAGAAACAAACACATTCTTCATGGATACTGCGATGACTGGCAATCAGAGCGGAAATCTATTTACTTCAGAATTTACGACTGGAGAAGTTACGCTAACACATACTTATGAAAATGTTGGAGCGCCTTCAAAAGCACAACTCAACAATTTCACTTATTCTAACCGTACAGATTTCAGCGAGAATGTAAACACTGATACTACTGGTTTTGGTTACAATGTTTTTGAATATAGCATGGTTACTCCAGCCAATACTTCAGAAGCAAATAATTATGGAATTGCATATGTTGATCCTGTTGAGAATAAACTAAGAATCACATTTGACAAAACGGTTAGAGCTTGGAATGTTCAAGTTTCTAATGTTGGGACTGCTATTCTTGCCATCGAAAATGGTGATAGCAACGCTCGAGCATTTGAAGAAGGTGATTTCTTTGATCTTGTAATTACAGGTATCTTGAATGATGAGATTGTAGGTGAAAGATCAATTAGACTTGCAGATTATACAGAAGGTATATTTGAGCCTTACAGACAACCATTAAAATCTTGGGAAAATGTAGACTTGAGTTTACTGAATGAAGTAGATGCTTTAGAGTTTAGTTTTGTTTCTTCTGATTCAACTGCTGAGGGCGTCATTAACACGCCTACTTACTTCGCTTTTGACAATTTGAATATCGTTCAAATCGACTAATCTAATCTCGATACAGAGATTTTAATCATAAATTCAAGAAAGCCTATTACTTTAGACAAAGTGATAGGCTTTCTTCTTTAAAACTTATTTGCATTTCTCTATTAACTTGAGTTGCTTTGTGAAAAGTGTCAAATACTTTACATACAGCTTGATGGCTGTCTTTTTACAAAACTATTACTCATGAGAAAGTACAATTACGAGAAGTATATTGCTATACTTCTGTTTTTTTTACTCACGTCTACCATTTCATCAATAGCACAAGAAACCAATTCTAACGTCAATAAAATGACAATGTGGGCCAAAGAATTAAAAGATTCTCCACAACCTAACATTGATGGTAAGCTTGATGACGAAGTATGGAAAAGTGCAAATGCAGAAAAAACTGTTCATTTCACTCAACGCTCTCCCGAGAATGGGGCACAATCATCTCTTGAAACGAAAATCAGTCTTTATTACAATGACGATGCAATCTATGTTGCTGCTTGGCTTTATGACGATGAAGTAGAAAAGATTGGTCGAGAATTAGGAGACAGAGACTCTGGCTTTGGAGTAAACTCTGATTTCTTTGCCTTATACTTTGACACCTATCAATCTGAAATCAGTGCTGTAAGTTTCGTTGTTTCTGCATCTGGTGTTCAAACTGACCGAATACTCATTAACGGAGATAATGACAATAGCTGGAATGCCGTTTGGGAAAGTGGTGTATCCAAAGATGAAAACGGTTGGTATGCCGAATTCAAAATTCCTTATGCCGCCTTACGTTTTCCGAAAAAAGAAGTACAAGAATGGGGTGTTAACTTCATGCGTCGTTCTATCCGATTAAATGAATGGTCTTTTTGGAATCATATCGATAGAGATATTGCAGGTTTTGAAAACCAATTTGGAGTACTTAAAGGTATTAAAAATATCAAACCTCCTTTAAGACTTTCCCTTTCTCCTTACCTAACAGGTTATGCTCAAAATTTATCAGACGATACAAAATGGAGTAGCCGAGTTACGGGTGGTATGGATTTAAAATGGGGAATCAACGAGAGTTTCACTCTTGATATGATGATGATTCCTGATTTTGGACAAGTAAGAGCTGACAATAAAATATTGAACCTCGGTCCTTTTGAAGTAAGATATGATGAAAACAGACAATTCTTTACAGAAGGTACTGATCTATTTCAGAAAGGAAATATTTTCTACTCAAGAAGAATTGGGCAAAGCTTCGATATCTTAGAAGAAAATACGGTAAGTGATGAAGAGGAAATTATTGACTCTCCATCTGATGCTCCAATTATAAATGCCGCCAAAATTTCTGGAAGAACAAATGATGGTATTGGTATTGGTTTTCTGAATGCTGTAACTAATCAAACTTACGCTACTGTAGAAAACACGACAACAGGTGAAACAAGAGAAATAATAGCTGACCCAGTTACCAATTTTAATGTCTTGGTGGTAGACAAATTATTACCAAACAACTCTAATGTCAGTTTCACAAATACCAATGTTTTCAGAGATGGGAAAGGTAGTCGCTCCAATGTTTCGGCAGGTCAACTGTCTCTCAATTCAAAGGATAATACTTACTTCTTTAACTCAACAGTAGCCTACAGTCATGTTTCTGATTGGGATGATGAGGAAAACATTAGAGAAGTTACTCCAGGTTTCAAACTAAATATGGGAGCTGGTAAACAAAGTGGTAAAATCAGATATGGTTTGTGGAGTAATTTGGAATCAGACACCTACAACCCAAATGATTTAGGATTTCTTCGTAGTCCTAATGAAGTATCTTTTGGTGGCGAATTTGGTTATGTAAACAACAACCCTAAAAGTGACTATTTAAACAGCTTTAGAAGTTGGACTAATATCAGTCAATCTTCACTTTATAAACCATTCAAATATCAAAGTACTGAAATCAGCTCTAACTTCAGAGCTAGAAATAAATCATTCTGGACTGTTTTCGGATTTATGAACTGGGAAGTAGGAGATGGTTATGATTACTTCGGTCCTCAACAAGATATTGAAAAAGGATATTTCTATGTCAGAGAACCTTCGTTTGTAGTCAATACAGGTCTGGAATCTGATAGTAGAAAAACGTTTTATTTTGAAACCAATGCAGGTATGTGGAGAAGACCTTCACGTAACCAAACAGATAATTGGTTCAACCTAGAACTTAACTTCAGAGTTAATAATCAATTCTCTTTTGTGATTCAGCAAAACCACAGCTGGGCAAGAGATGAAGAGGGTTATGTAGATGAAACTTATAATACTGCTGGAGAACTAGAAGATGTGATCTACGGACAAAGAGATATCCGAAATGTCACATCATCTATCAGAGGTAAATATTCTTTTACGCCTACTATGGGATTGAATTTCAGAGTTAGACATTATTGGAGTAAAGTAAATTATGAGAAGTATGCCAAACTTGGTACCGATGGTTACCTTTACCCTACCAACTATTCTAACTTCGATGAGAGTGGAGTAGATCAAAATAACCGAAATTATAGTGCCTTCAATACAGAAGTTACGTTCAACTGGTATTGGGCACCTGGTAGTGTTTTGAGTCTGATGTGGAAAAACCAATTAGAGTCTGATCAAAGCGTACTTTCAAAGTCTTACTTTGATGAGGTGAATAATATCTTTGATCAATCGCAGGACACGATTTTCTCCCTAAGAATTCTTTACTTCCTAGACTATGCTTATCTATTTTAGGGTATAAAATTAGATAAATATAAAAAGGCTTTTCCATCACTTTCATGGAAAAGCCTTTTTCATTTCTAGCCTTAAAAACCTACTTGAAGTGTCAACCGAGAACGAACTTTCAGTGCATTTTCATCATGTTGAACACCACCACTCACAAATAACTGAGGGGAAGAGTCGATTCGTTTCTGAAAATATGTATCCCAAACAATCACTGTATTTCCAAGTACTTTATAGCGAAACCAAACAGGAATCGAATGTACATTGGTTTGTTGTAAATCATCTGAATTGAAAGCGGCTATCGTAGCATCAGATTCAATATAGAAATACCCCAACTCTACACTCCAATCTTTGTCTTCTTTTAATCGTCCATATCGGACTAAAAAACCTGCACCTACATTTTCTTTATCGGCATAGGCATCTCCTAAAGAAGCATCTTTTTTGGCTGCTAAATTTACCACACCCTCAGCCACAACTCTCCACTTATTATGTCTCCAATAAAAACTAGCTCCTACAGAGTTGTAGTTACTAAAAAAACTAGTAGAATCTGTTGGAGAAAGACGATTTGTTTTAAAGTCTGCATCGAGTACTCCGTTCTCAATTCCTACTGCAATTGCATCTGGTTTATTGTAGTAATAATGAAATACACCAAATCGCAATTCACCATTTCTTTTAATATCATAATTTATCCCATGCGCATAAAGCGTACTTCCAGATATCTCCTGAGGAAATAAATCCCTCAACTCCACCAACATGAATTGCCCTGCTATCAACTCCCAGTGTCCAAGCTTAAATACTTCTGCTATTCCCGAAACTTGTACATCACCATCCCAAACCAACTCAGTAGGTCTAAAAATTGGGTTTGAATTAGAACCTAATCGAAGTTGAAATTTTTCAAGGTCAAGATTAAAATATACCCGATCCAAAGAAACAGGATCTCTATTAAAGTCATCACTGAACGAACTCCAACCCGAGGGTGGATATGTAGATTGCCCTGTACTAAAACGGAAACCTGCTGTAAACCATTTTTTAGGATGATACTCTGCTCCAAAACGTAACCTTACACGCTCTCGGAAACGATGTGTATCATTTTGTGTTTCATCATTTTTCGCAAAGCGCTCATTCAACATATACTCAGCACGCAAACCAACTTCTCCTTGAAAAGTAAGGTTGTTTGTCACTTCAAACTCCAATACAGGATAGCCCCAAAAAGATGTTGAATCTGAACTCAACTCAATTTGAGCTTTCAAGGCTTGAGAGTATAATATTAAAAGGAATAATAAAAGTAGTTTAGGGCTTTTCATATTGGGTTATTCTATACCAAAGTACGTGAGCATACCAGCTTTACCATACATATCAACCATTTCCTTCATCCCTTTCAATGACAATTGTAAAGCTTTAAGCTCTGCATCTATTAGCTTTCCTTCTCTCACATTGACATAAAAAACGGTGCTATTTCCTTGATTGAATTTCTGGATTTCAGCTTGACGCAAACGTTCATAATTTCCAACCATCTTCATTTGTTGACGATGAAGTGCTCTGTAGTTTTTAAAATTGGTAATGCTCAATTCCAAGTCTACCAAAAGCTGTCGATCTAAAAACTGCTTCTTCAATTCAAGTTTATCTATCGCTACCGTATTCAATTTGAGTGCAGCTCTTTCTTTGCGAAGAAATAATGGCATCGTAAGTTTTACTCCCCAATTGTAATTTTCTTGAAGGCTGTTAAAATACCATGACTCTTGCTCTCCAAATGGGTACATATATTTATAAGAAACAGAAAAATAGGGCTTAAACTGCTGCTTCAAGATTTTCCGCTGGAGTTGCTCTTGAGAAAGCATTACCTCATTTTCAAGTAGAAAAGGGTGATTCGTTTGTATATAACTCTTTAATTTTTCTAAAACCTCAGGACTTATTTGATCTAAACTTACTTGTTGAGGATATGCTTTTTCTGCTAAAATGATTGGATTTTCATCTTCATTCCATAAATGCTGAGACATTCTTAATCTTGCATTATGAAGTACAATGGCTGCATTATCTTTATCTATTTCTCTTTGCTGTACAATGATGCCCGATTCTACAGAATCAATAGCAGCTAATGCTCCTTGATTTATTCTTGCAATAATTGATTGATGTCGGAATAGAGCTAGATCGTAGGCTTTAACTAATAATTTATTTGCATTCCAAGCATAGTGCCATTCCACATAATTCTTTGCAACAGTCCAAAGCAGCTTGTTTACCTTTTTAGTTTTCTGCACTTCCGATAAACTTTGAAGTAAAGTAGCCTCCTTCTGTATCCAACTCCGCTTATCAGCCATTTCTTTTCGCCCTAAAGGGACTTCAATACCAACAAAAGACCAACCACCACCATCATTGGTTGTCAACTCAGAATTTAGCTTTGAACCATCATTTTGTTCTAAGCCCATCTTGAATTTCAAACCTTCAAAACCCGAGGGCAATTCTATGTAAGCTCCAGACTTTTGGTAAAGGGTCTTATCGTTAAATGCTTTTTCGGAAAGTGAAGCCTTTAATTTAGGGTCTAAAAAACCTCGTAGTTTCATGCCTTTCCATTTTGCTTTTTCAAGCTCAAGGTTCGCCTGCTTACCTATCGGATGATACTGAACTACCATCTGAAAAACTTCTTCAATAGAAACATGGATATCCTCCTCTTGTGCAAAGACAGAAGTAAAACCAATTGCTACAAAAAGAAGAGTATAGATAAATCTGTATATCAGTAGCTTTATTCTACTCATCCTTTTTTAGCCATTTTGGGAGCTTCATCTTTACTTTTCTGCTTAGGTGGGAATCCATTCAACTGTCTCCAGATTTCAAACCATGTAGGCACTTCATCCAACAAAATCCAAGCTTTAACCCCTAATCCCATTCGTAGTTCTGAAGGCCAAGCCTCATTCATTTCCAATGGGTCAGGAGTAACCAAGACTCTAAATTTTCCATTTTTCCCTATCACAGAATCAATTACTTTGATTTCACCACCAAAAGTCCCCACGGCAATATCTGGTCTACCATCAAATTGCATAGCTGGCCAGCCTTCAAACTGTAGGCGTACATGTCTATTTTTACCGATAAAAGGAACATCTTTCGCATCCACTTCCAATGCTACCGCTAAAGAAGGTTTATCGGGCATAAAAGTTAGTAATGGCGAACCTAATTTGACTGTCTCACCTACCCCACTCTTTTTAGCATTGATGATATACCCATTTTGAGGAGCACGTACATTCTTGTATTCTGCCCGAATTTTCAAATTGGAAAGCTCATTTCTCAACTTAATCAATGAACCTTCAGCTTCGGCCATTTCAGCAATAGCAGCAGTTTGCTCAGACTCAATCTTTGCAATTTTATCCAAAACACTAACTTGAATTGCATTATTCTCCAAGCCTAAT
This sequence comes from Sediminitomix flava, assembly GCF_003149185.1. NCBI lineage: Bacteria > Pseudomonadati > Bacteroidota > Cytophagia > Cytophagales > Flammeovirgaceae > Sediminitomix > Sediminitomix flava. Next base: position 1,506,832 of record NZ_QGDO01000001.1, read on the forward strand.
ATTTTCCTTTCATTCCTAGAGACATCCAGCTTTTTCTGCTGAACCAAAATCTTAGCTTCTGCCTTCATTCTTTTACTTTTGCTAGCCTCTAAATAGGTCAATGGAACGAGCCCACTGTCATAAAGAATTTGGTTAGAATAATATTGGCGTTCGGCATTTTCGAAGTCTACAATTCCTGCCATCCAAGCAAGACTATCACTTTCGACCTTAAAGGTTTGCTGAAGAATTTTATTTTCGTTTTGACGTAGCTTAAGAGCCAGTCCATTTCTGAGCAATTGAATTTGTTGATTATAAATATCTATTTTCTTCTTTTTGGCTTTAATAGCATCTTCCTTTGCCCCTATGACTTCTTCCTTTCTTTGGATTAACTTTGGATCAAAGAACTTATCCTTGATTTCACTAACCACCACTAAGACTTCACCTTCTTCGACATAAGAACCTTCTTGAACCAACCATTTGTCAACCCTTCCATCTATTGGAGACGGAATAATCTGAGGTCGATCTTGAGGAGACAATGCCGTAAGCTCTCCCATAGCTCTAATATTTTGTTGCCAAGGAAGAAATAACACAATAAAAGCCAATATACACACCCCCATTAGCCAATAAGAAAGTAGCTTAATAGAAGCAGGAGAGTACAAGGTTTTGAGTGAAAGATACTGCTTATTTATTGCCTCCTTTTCTCTTCGTTCCAAAGGAGATTCTGGAGATAATTCTAACATGAAATTATAGTAAAGAGTTAGTTATTTGATTGAGGTTTAAATTGGGTATTCTTTTCTGTATTTTGGAGAACCCACTCGGATTGGGCTTCTCTAAATATTGGGTTTTGAAGCATTTCTTCATAAGAGCCTTGCCCCACGATTTTGCCATCTTGCATAAACAAAATTCGGTCTGAAAGCGAAAATATGAGAGGGTCGTTCGTGATGCACATCATTGTCCAAGGATTTTCTCTATCCATGATTTTCCCTAAAACTTTCAGTTTATCATGTTTGCACATATCTTGGAAAATATCATTTAGGATAAGCATCTGAGGACGTTCAGCTATACTTCTCGCGAGCGTAATCCGTTTGGCTACACCCGCAGAATGGCGTTTTTCTGTTGCCAACATCTGAGAAAGTAATCCTTTCGGTAGTGCATTGACATATTTATCCAGATCAACACATTCTAAAGCCCAGATCACATCTTGATACGAAACTCTTGTTCGCCCCATACTGATGTTCTCCATGATTGTGCCATCAAAAACATTATCTTCCACTACATTTTTAGATACATTATCTCTTAAATGGCTCAAGTTTATATCTCGGACAGATGTGTTATTAATGATAATATTTCCTTCAAAGGAATCAACCATTCCACTGAGTACCTTCGCTAAGGTATTTTTCCCTGCACCATTATATCCAGCCACTGAAATTCTTTCTCCCGATTTTATGGACAGATTGATATCCTTTAGCACATAGCTTTTAGAATTTGGGTATTTGTAATTAAGGTTTGAAATTTCATAGAAAGCACCATTCACATCTCCTTTAGGCAAAGAGACTCCTCCTCGTTTTTCAAGAGGGAGATCTGTAACCTGTCCTATTTTTTCTACGGCAGTAAGCATGTCATAGACAGTATCCGCTCCTGCGACAAGTTTCTCCAGTGCATTTAAGACAAGAATGATAATAATTTCTGTTGCCACAAACTGCCCTAATGTAATCTTACGCTCAATCACCAACCAACTTCCCACAACTAATAACCCACCTGTGATTAATGTTCGGAAAAGAACCACACTAAAGAATTGTTGGATGATTTTGGAGAAATATTTTTTCCGATAAAACAGATAATTGTTCACAAAGTTATCCATCCGCTCTACCGAAAGATTTGAGTGTCCTGCTAATTTGAATACATAAAGCGTTCTTGCTACTTCTTCAAGCCAATGAACTACTTTGTATTTGTATTTTGAGGTTATCAATTTAGCTCTCAAACCTTGTGGTCCTGTGAATAACAAGAGTATGATTACTCCAGAGATTAGGAAAACAGTGAGTAAAATAAAGGTCGGATGATAGAAAGAGAGTAACATCAAACCAAAAATGATTTGCAAAGCTGCACCTGTCATCTCCATAAGAAGTTTTGGCAAACCCTTCTGAATGGTCAGAACATCAAAAAAGCGATTCATCAATTCTGGAGCAGACTCACCTACCAAAGACTCCATTTTCACCCTAGGCAACCTAAAACTCATTTCAAAAGCAGCCTTTGCAAATAGTCTCCGTTGAAGAAACTCAACCATTGACCTCTGCATAACTTGCAATACGCCAACCACCAAAGTGGCTATCAGAACCAAAGAAATAAGTAAAATGATGGAATTGAAAACTACCCCTGCTGAAATCAATTCTATGACTGCTTGTATACCGACTGGCAATGCCAAACTAATCACAGAGATAAGTACCCCGTAAAACATGATGAGTACAAAATCTTTACTTTCGGACTCAAATAATCTGAAAAGGCGAGATACAGGACCTACTACTCTTGTAGTAAGATTGTCATCACTACTGACCAATGGATGCATAGATAATGGAACAGAAAAGAAAATCTGTCCCTCTTCATTCTTTGCTAAATGGTCAAGTTGATCGGGTTGTACTTTTGTCTTTTTTTCTTCCTTACCGTGATAGCTGTACACCGTAATGTTTTCCTCTTTCTCATCTCTGAGTAGAACTACAGGAATAAGCGTAGAGGTTTGTAGAAATGCTAAAACAGGGTGATTAGCTTCTAGCAGATAAGCCGTAAATTCATCGGGGGCGAGATCCTTACGCACTAAGGTCATCTCTATCTTATTCGCTTTATCGTTTAATCCTTCGATAAAGGTTTGCCCATTCTCTCCAAAATTTTGGTTGTCACCATATTCATCTTGAAGATTAAATAATTTGTACTTATGCTTGATAAGTAAGGCTAATCGTTTACAAATGGGTATAAATTGGGTTGAATCCATAGAGTCTACTAATGCTCGAAAAAAGAATCACTTCGAGAAAACTAGACTTCTAATTCTGTTACAGGGTCCCAAAACAGCTCTTTAAACTTGAGCACTTTATTCGATTTCACCTCAATTCCTTCTGCCTCTAGTAACACTTTCATTTGTTCACCGCCAAAATGAGCTGCTCCAGAAAGCATTCCCACTCTATTCACAACTCGATGTGCAGGAACGTCGGCTTTCATGTTAGACTGATTTAATGCCCAACCTACAACCCTTGCACCTCTTGCTGTTCCTAGATACTTAGCGATGGCTCCGTAAGTTGTCACTCTTCCCTCTGGAATAAGTTTTGTTACCTCCCACACCTGTTCAAAGAAGTCCATATTCTCGCTTCCAATTTAAATGATTCTCTTCTCCAAAAAATGAGCACTAAAGTCTCAAACATCACCTACGTCTGATAAGTGTTTCTTTGCGAAGTTTCTGTTTATATTTTGTGTTTTCAGTCTTAGATAAATATTTCAATGGTATGACTAAAGCAATATTCCATTCTATTAATTTATCATTCCCATCTACACTCCCCAACTCAGAAACATTGTCTAAATAGTCTGTAAATGGATTTATGTATCTGAATTGTGTATCAATTCCAAAACCGTTCGGTAAAGTGTAAGACAGACCAATGCCAAGAGGTAAGGTAAATGCGTAACGACCGTATTCCTCTTCGTTTTCTGTTCTAGTCACTTCAACATCTCTTAATTTTATGTTTCTATCACGTAAAATCCGTCCATCACCGAGTTCTCTATAAATATCTCCTATCGGATCATATTTCATTCCACCGACACCAACACGAGCGTATGCTTTCAAGGATTTTGTGATAAACTTCTGATAACCCAAAAACAGTTCTGTACTTAATAAGGTAGTTCTTACATTCGTAAACCTCATCTCTGGACGCACATCCCCTGTAAGAGCATCGGAAGTTCCTGCGGCTATCTGACCATACCATAAGTTAATTCCCCAGTTTAAGTCTTTGTGAGCATTAAAATTCAGTTCGGCACGAGCTGCACCTTGCCAATCCGAAAAAGTTGGGCTAAGATCTCCTTTGTAACTAATTGCACTTCCTCCAATTTTCAAGGTTGTTTTAGCTCCTTGTCCGAAAGTCTGTGAGGATAATTGTATAGAAAATAAAATAAATAAGGTTATTACTAATCTCTTCATCATCTGTTGATTGGCAATATTTTTCATTCAGAATAAGATAAAAAAACGCTAGCGGCTTCTTATCCTAATTTAGTACGAAATATACATTGAAATAACGCATATATTTAGATGGTATTACAAAAAAGCATACCTCTATTAATAATTCATAAAGTGTTTTGCTTACAATTTTCCATTCTTTATATTGTCTTCATAAAACACTACATTTTTTTGAGACGATACAAAAATCGCAATCTCAGAATTTAATTTTTTAAGTTTCAATGATTGCACTTTATGAACATTCTAACACTACCCTCCATGAGTGAACAACATAATTACTTTCTGATCACATCCTTAAGAGGACAATGTATGTTAAAACTTGATCATAATATGAAAGGATTACAAAAAAGAGATGGTAAAATCTCTAATCCTAGAAATTATGCGCAAAATGTTTTATCTGATGCATCCGTTCAAAGAGACAAAAATGTCATGGTTTACATGACTAATGTTAATCCTAATGACAAATATGTTAAGGGTTGGCGATTTGATGTAGAACACGACCTTCTATATCCAATTTCGTCCTTTGAATGGCAAAGTATTTGGAACAATCATTCTTAAAAAAGTAAAGCGGCTGATGTATCTTACACCAGCCGCTTTATTTTTCTTTCTTGAGAGAAAATTACTTTTCTGTAGCTTCTCCTCCCTTAAACAGTGAATCGACAAAAGCTGCTTTATTAAAAGCTTGTAGGTGATCTACGCCTTCGCCCACACCAATATATTTTACAGGAATTTTAAACTCATCTGAAATTCCGATGACAACCCCACCTTTTGCTGTTCCATCAAGTTTAGTAATTGCCAAAGAAGTAACTTCTGTAGCTTTCGTAAACTCTCTCGCTTGGATTACTGCATTTTGCCCAGTACTTCCATCCAACACAAGCATTACCTCATGAGGTGCATCTGGAATTACTTTTGTCATCACACGACGAATCTTAGACAATTCGTTCATTAAGTTGACTTTTGTATGCAAACGACCTGCAGTATCAATAATGATAATATCTGCATCAGCCTCTACTCCTCTCTTCACAGCTTCAAAAGCCACTGCTGAAGGGTCTGTATTCATTCCTTTAGCTACAACTTCTACGCCTGTGCGTTCACCCCACATCTTCAACTGATCTACAGCTGCAGCTCTGAAGGTATCACCTGCTCCAAGAACAACTTTTTTACCATTTGCCTTGAACTTCGCAGAAAGTTTACCGATTGTAGTTGTTTTACCAACACCATTTACACCAACAACCATCAAAACATATGGTTTTTTCCCTTCAGGGATATCAAAACCTTCCACATCTTCCGATTGATTTTCTGCCATCAATGCAGCAATCTCTTCTCGCAAGATTTGATTAAGTTCTTCGGTATTGAGGTACTTGTCTTTTTCTACACGAGCCTCGATACGCTCAATCACTTTCAAAGTTGTATCAACTCCTACGTCTGAGGTTACAAGAATCTCTTCTAGATTATCTAGTACATCATCGTCTACTTTAGACTTACCAGCAACAGCCTTACTTAACTTATCGAAGAAAGATCCTCTAGTTTTTTCTAGCCCTTTATCTAAATCTTGTTTCTCTTCTTGAGAAATTTCTTTGCCCTTAAATAACTTCTTAAAAAAGCCCATTTCTTTAAAATTTAGAGACGACGAATGAATACTGATTTATTGACTACGCAGAAAATAAGAAAGATCCAACTTCACAGATATTCAAGAAATACCTACAGTGCAATCATCCTGTCGTATTACAAACTCAATTGGTAGCAAATTAATTGATCTTATCTAATACAAGAACGAATTTATTGCTTTTTTTTGCTCGCTTGCTTTAAACATAAAAAAAACCCCACTTATTGAGTAGGGTTTAAGTCAGTGAATAATATCTCTGAGAGTATATTATTTCGCCAAGACCGCTTTAACTTGGTCTTCTGGTACGATTTCTTCTTTGAAAGAATAAGCTCCAGTTTTTGGTGAGCGAACTGCTTTGATCACTTTAGCAAACTTTACACCACCTTCTTTCTTCAGAGTTGCAACTACTTTCTTAGCCATAATTACTTAATTTCTCTGTGAACTGTATATTTCTTTAAAACTGGATTGAACTTTTTAAGCTCCAATCTTTCAGGATGATTTTTTCTGTTCTTCGTAGTGATATATCTAGAAGTACCAGGCATTCCTGTTGCTTTGTGCTCAGTGCACTCAAGAATTACTTGAACTCTATTTCCTTTTTTTGCCATGACAAAAATAGAAGTTGTTGGACCTTAAGGACAGCTTCCCCGCTGTCGGTCAGAGCCGTGAATACTTTTTAATTAATTAAACAAGAACGTTTCCGTTTTTGCGTGCTTTGTTCAACACTGCACTGATTCCGTGCTTGTTGATAGTTCTAAGAGCCGTTGTAGAAACCTTTAGAGTGATAAATTTATCCTCTTCAGGAATATAAAACTTCTTTGTGTGAAGATTTGGGTAAAATCTTCTTTTTGTTTTATTGTTGGCATGAGAAACGTTGTTACCAACTCTAGCTCTCTTACCTGTTATATCGCAAACTTTAGACATTTTAATATCAGTTTTAATATCGAGTGTGCAAATATCTGAAAATTAAGAGAAAATCCCAAAATCTCTTTTCAGATTTTGAACGAAATCTCCCCTTAATACTGGAAGCTCAGCATTTCTACACAAACAGAAGTCGAGAATATTTTACGTAAAAAAACCCTCTAAATCGCATCTTGTTTAGAAGGTTCTTTTGAGCCTCTTGCCGGGATCGAACCAGCGACCTACTGATTACAAGTCAGTTGCTCTACCAGCTGAGCTAAAGAGGCTTTTCGTTGTACAACTATAAGATCTTATTTGGAGCCTCTTGCCGGGATCGAACCAGCGACCTACTGATTACAAGTCAGTTGCTCTACCAGCTGAGCTAAAGAGGCTTTTCAATTGTACAACTATAAGATCTTATTTGGAGCCTCTTGCCGGGATCGAACCAGCGACCTACTGATTACAAGTCAGTTGCTCTACCAGCTGAGCTAAAGAGGCTTTTCATTGTACAACTAAGATCTTATTTGGAGCCTCTTGCCGGGATCGAACCAGCGACCTACTGATTACAAGTCAGTTGCTCTACCAGCTGAGCTAAAGAGGCTTTTCGTTGTACAACTAAGATCTTTTGGAGCCTCTTGCCGGGATCGAACCAGCGACCTACTGATTACAAGTCAGTTGCTCTACCAGCTGAGCTAAAGAGGCTTTTCGTTGTACAACTAAGATCTTTTGGAGCCTCTTGCCGGGATCGAACCAGCGACCTACTGATTACAAGTCAGTTGCTCTACCAGCTGAGCTAAAGAGGCTTTTCGTTGTACAACTAAGATCTTTTGGAGCCTCTTGCCGGGATCGAACCAGCGACCTACTGATTACAAGTCAGTTGCTCTACCAGCTGAGCTAAAGAGGCTTTTTTCTTCTGTTTTTCAGAAAAGCGATGCAAATATAGTACTATTTTCAGTGAATGCAATACACTAGCATAAAAAAGAATACTTTTTTCAATAATAATTTATCAAGATGATTTATTAACACACCAAGCTATATTTTTAGAATAATATTTTACTATTTTCGTCGGTTTAATTATTCTCAACTTGCACTTTCATTCTAAGAAATGTCCATAAAAAAGTTCCTTCGAAAGAACCAAAAGTCACTTCTCAGTATGTTACTTTTTAGTATCATCCCGATAGTGAGCAGTTCATTCCTTAGCTATTTTATTTACACACAAGAGACCTTATTTGAGAGCTTCACTCTTTTTAACTGGTTCCTTTTCTATCTAGGGACAGTATTCACAATGGGTCTGGCCCTTACTCCTACTACAGTTATTGCAATTCTTAGTGGATATTTACTTGGAGCTTTTAGTATTATAGGAATAATACCATCCTATTTACTAGCATGCATTTTAGCTTTTTACTTGGCTAAACTGATTGATAGAGGAAATTTCACTACATCTCTAAAGGAATTTAAAGGAGCAAAAGAGTTATTGGATAATCTAAAAAATGATGAATTGAAGGTTGTCATATTCAGTAAAATGTCTCCTATTTTGCCATTTGCTGTAAGTAATTTTTTGCTTTCAATAGGAGGCGTTTCATTGGCTAATTATGTTCTAGGTTGCCTGATTGGAATGTTACCTCGAACACTTATTAGTATTTGGATTGGTTCCGAAGCAAAAAATATTCAACATGTTTTAGAAAGTGGAAGCGGAATGGAAGTCAAAATGATCATTAGTATTCTCATTTTACTGTCTGTCATCGGTCTTTTCAGAGTGGTTCAGAAAGCTATAAATAAAAATAGGCTTGCTCCATAAACTGAAACAAGCCTAATTATTTCGATATTTTCGATCTTACTTTTCTAAGCCTAAACGACCTCTATAGTTCTTATATAACTGTTCTGCGATCTCTCCTCCCTCTGAAACGGCTTTAACATACGATTCTGTTGCGTTACATAACAAACCATGCTCTTCATACATTTGAGCCTGTAGAAGCAATGCCATTTCGCCATCTTGTCCCTCAATAACTGAAAGTTCTTCTTCCAATTGTTCGTGCTCTTTAGAACTAAGTCTAGTCAGCATAAAAGTCTCAGGCTTAACTCCATCAACCCCTAGAGGTACTATTTCATAAAGTACATTTCTCTCTTTTCCCAAACCTACTTCATCTAGGTTTATAGTAAGGCTATTCGCACTTACTTCTTTCTCTAAAAGAACTTTACGTTTAGTGCTTCTAAAAATCACCTTGTAAGCGTCATAGCTATTTTCTTTAGCTTCCCAACGCAGTACGACATCAGACAACACTCTAGTCCTTTTCCCTGCCAAAGGATGAACCTCTCCAATCCCTCGGCTTACAGAACCATACTTTGCTTTTTTAGAATTCACATTACTTTTACTTCCTGTCAATTCACTTAGAAGCAAAGCAGCGTATTTATCGGTTACACTTTTCTGTTTAGTATCTATTTTTTTAGTTAGATCACTTATTGAAAACTTCCCGCTATTCTTTAATTCTATTGTTCTTCCAGAGTTATGAACAAGACCTAAGTAAGAATTTTCTTTTAATTCTAAATTCCCTTTTAGTTTCAATTTTGATCCAACAAATACTTTCTTTCCATCAAAAGTAACATCTCCTTTTTTTCCTAAGATCATAAAGGAGTAATCTTGGGCTGTAGCAACAAAATATATTAGACTAAGGAGTAATGTAAAAGTCAGTTTTAGTATTTTCATTTTTTGATTGGTTACTTACAATTGCAGTATTAACAACGAAAAAAATATTTATAAGGTTATACTGTTTAGGAGTCATAAAACAGTAATGGTGCCATTCTTAATACTCTACGTACAAATCGAACTATAATTTCCACAAAGATTTCAGTTAAATCTCCTGATAATAGTATTACTAAAAAAGCCAAAGAGAAATTAACTTCATAATGATATTCTGCGAATAACATTATAGATAAGTATGTTACAATTATCGCTTCAACTAACTGAATAGTTTTTGATATCGCATTGTACCATACTGCCATTCTTTTAAATCTGACAATTATGGTAAAGACACTGACGTTAAAAAAACACAAAAGAACAGCTATTAGTAAACTTAAATTCTGAGGCATTGCATCAATGTAAGTATCATTTAACATCATTGAGATGATATTAGCGTGCACCACAACCCCGTACATATCTGGAAAGCCTCTACCTAATAGATTTTTATTTAAAGGTGTATAGAATTTATCTTCTGCAAAGAAATAATCCGTATACTCATCTCCCATGTAGCCCATCAACACAATCTTTCCTTTGATAGCCGCTGTATCAAACTCCTCTAAAAGAACTTGCTTAGGGTCTAATTTAAGATACTTATCAAGATTCCCTTTAAAATAAATCGGTTCAATGATACGTTCTCTTTTTAAAAGATTCTTGTATTTTTCTTCATCAAACTGCCTAACTACTTCAGCTGCTAAGCTAGGCTCCAATTTCCCTTTATTATCTACGAATACAGGAACTTCTCTCCAAGTTGTGAAATCTGCATACTCATTTCCAGTATAAACATGCCCTGTTGAGATCACGCTATCATTCGCCAGAAATAATTCATAAGGCATACCAATAGAATCAGCTGTAACAATATTTTCCTTACGCGTAGGTTCCAAAGGCGTTGAAGCAAATACAAATTTATTTGACTCTGCAACAGCTTGAGCTAGTAAAAAATCCCCCATAGGGTCATCTTCTTTAGGTCCAGCAAAAACTGCATCTATTCCAATAACGGCAGGTTCATATTTATTTAAAATATTAATCTGCTCAGCAATAGCTCTACGTGGAAGGTGCCCAATATTCACAAGAATCACATTTTCTTCAAAAGTTTCTTCTTGAGGATTTCGGATATCTCTGTAATAAATATCAGTTAACTCAAACTCTTCAAAAACAGATTCAAAAACGTTAAAAATTTCTGTTTGCACTCCTACCAACTGTAATAAATACATGAAAAGGAATACAAAAACAGTTCCTGCAAAATGTATAGGATGAAAAAATTGTTTTAGTCCTTCTAGTAGCAAATAAGACCTTTTAGTTTTGTCTTCCATAAAATTAATTTTGGATATCAATTATTGCGGCAAAAATACAAATAATCAAATAGAGTTCCTTAAGAAACTCCTTATAATACAATGCATTCTAAAACTAATTCTATTTTATAAACTTGTGTGATATTATAATAATCCAATTTAAAATAATGCATAAAAAAAGCCTTGACCCGAAGGTCAAGGCTTTATATTAAAAAACCGCATTGATTCTTATCTAGAGTAAACGCTTCTGCGTTTAGTCTCTGCAGGAGATGCACCTCCCATCAATTGTTCATATTCTTCTCTAGAACCTACACGAATATCTTGGAAGGCTCTAGCACCTGCACCTGCTGGAATTAAGTGTCCAACAATTACATTTTCTTTCAAACCTACCAATTTATCTACTTTACCTCTGATAGATGCTTCACTCAATACCTTAGTAGTTTCCTGGAAGGAAGCTGCTGAGATAAACGATTTAGTATCCAAAGAAGCTTGTGTAATACCTTGAAGAATTGGTCTCGCTCTAGCAGGCTCTGCATCACGTACTTTAACGATTTTCTTATCTCTACGCTTCAACGATGAGTTCTCATCACGAAGTTCTCTTGGAGAGATAATCATACCCGCTTTCATACGATCAGATTCACCCGCATCAGTAACTACCTTCATATTCAAAATCTTGTCGTTTTCTTCTCTGAATGAGAATTTATCAACAACTTGATTCCCTAAGAATGTAGTATCTCCACTGTCTTGGATGAATACTTTTTGCATCATCTGACGAACGATAACCTCAATGTGTTTATCATTGATTTTTACCCCTTGTAGACGGTATACATCTTGAATTTCATTTACCAAGTAAGCTTGTACAGCTGTTGGTCCTTTAATCGCCAAGATATCTGCTGGAGTAATTGCTCCATCTGACAATGGCATTCCCGCTTTCACGAAGTCATTCTCTTGTACAAGGATGTGTTTAGAAAGTGACACTAGGTATCTCTTCTTAATTCCATCTTTAGACTCTACGAACAACTCTCTGTTACCACGTTTGATACCACCGTAAGAAACAACACCATCAATTTCTGCTACTACAGCAGGGCTTGAAGGGTTACGTGCTTCAAACAATTCCGTTACTCTTGGAAGACCCCCGGTAATATCTCTTGACTTACCTACTGAACGAGGGATTTTCACTAGAATATCACCAGCTGATAGACGTTGACCTTCTTCAACAATCAAGTGAGCTCCTACAGGAATGTTGGCTGAAGATGTTTCGCCATCATCTTTACGGATAATGATTGTTGGGTTCTTAGTTCTATCTCTTGATTCGATAATGATTTTCTCACGGTAACCTGTTTGCTCATCGAACTCTTCTTTGTAAGTAATACCGTCTTCGATGTTTTCAAATTCAACTGTACCGTCGAATTGAGCAAGGATTACTGCGTTAAATGGATCCCATTCACAAATCGCTGTTCCTTTTTCAACAACATCACCTTCTTCGACTCTCAAGTAAGAACCGTAAGGAATGTGCGTATTGTAAAGTACTTTTCCTGAATCGTCCAAAATGTTCAATTCAGCAGTACGTGCCATAACTACTTTTGCAGGATTTCCATCAGCATTCTTAGAAGATACTGCTCTCATCTCTGTAAACTCTACTTTACCACCTTGTTTAGCGATTGTAGTGTTTTCAGCAGAAATATGGGAAGCCACACCACCGACGTGGAACGTACGAAGTGTAAGCTGTGTACCTGGTTCACCAATAGATTGTGCAGCAATTACACCTACTGATTCACCTTTCTGTACTTTACGTCCTGTTGCTAGGTTTTGACCGTAACACTTCGAACAAACTCCTTGCTTAGTTTCACAAGTAAGTACTGAACGAATCTCCATTTTCTCGATTCCAGCTTCTTCGATCTTGTTTGCAATAGCTTCTGAGATAAACTCACCAGCTCCTACAATCAACTCTCCAGTTACTGGGTTAGAGATATCATGAAGTGAAGTACGTCCAACAATTCTTTCACCTAATGATTCTACGATTTCATCGTTATCTTTAAGTGCTTCTACCTCAAGACCACGAAGCGTACCACAGTCAGTGTCGTTAATTACAACATCTTGTGCTACATCTACCAAACGACGAGTCAAGTAACCCGCATCGGCAGTTTTCAATGCTGTATCGGCAAGACCTTTACGAGCACCGTGAGTAGAGATAAAGTATTCCAATACATCCAAACCTTCTTTAAAGTTTGAAAGAATTGGGTTTTCGATAATGTTACCACCAGATCCACCTGCAAGGTTTTTCTGTGGTTTCGCCATCAATCCACGCATACCACCCAACTGGCGAATCTGCTCTCTAGAACCACGAGCACCAGAGTGCATCATCATGTAAATAGAGTTAAATCCTTGTTGGTCAGTCTCCATACGCTCCATTAGCGTGTTTGTCAACTGGTTGTTTGTACGCGTCCAGATATCAATTACCTGGTTGTAACGCTCGTTGTCAGTAATAAGACCCATCATGAAGTTGGTAGTTACCGTCTCCACTTCAGCCTTAGCCGCTTCAACTAGAGTTACTTTTTCAGCTGGAATCTGAATTTCGTCAAGACCGAAAGACAAACCACCTTTATATGCTGATTGGAATCCTAAGTGCTTAATATCATCAAGGAAGTGAGCAGTACGTGCCATTCCTACTACTTTAAACACTTTAGAAATTACTTTTTGTAGTGACTTCTTCGACAATAGCTCATCTACATAACCTACCTCTTCAGGAACGAATTGGTTAACGATTACACGACCAGCTACTGTGTCTACAATCTTAGTCTCTAACTCGCCTGTTTCATCGTTACGAACTTTTGTTCTTAACTTGATATAAGCGTGTTTAGAAATTGCACCTTCATTAATACCGATGATTACTTCTTCAGCACTATAGAAAGTCATTCCTTCGCCTGGTACTTTTTCTTCAGGAGTAGTGTAACGTCCTTTAGTGATGTAGTAAAGACCCAATACCATATCCTGAGATGGTACCGTTACAGGATTACCATTTGCAGGGTTCAAGATATTGTGAGAAGCAAGCATCAATAAAGAAGCTTCCAAAATAGCCTCATGTCCTAGAGGAACGTGAACCGCCATCTGGTCACCATCGAAATCGGCGTTAAATGCCGTACATACCAATGGGTGAAGTTGGATAGCTTTACCTTCAATCAATTTTGGTTGGAAGGCTTGGATACCCAAACGGTGAAGCGTAGGAGCACGGTTAAGAAGTACAGGGTGTCCTTTCAATACATTTTCAAGGATATCCCAAACTACAGGATCTTTACGGTCTACAATTTTCTTTGCAGATTTCACCGTCTTAACGATACCTCTTTCAATCAACTTACGAATGATGAATGGCTTGAATAGCTCGGCTGCCATATTCTTTGGCAAACCACATTCGTGAAGTTTCAATTGAGGACCTACAACGATTACCGAACGACCAGAGTAGTCAACCCTTTTACCCAAAAGGTTTTGACGGAATCGACCTTGCTTACCTTTCAGCATATCTGAAAGTGATTTCAACGGACGGTTACCATCAGCTCTTACAGCGTTCACTTTACGAGAGTTATCGAATAATGAGTCAACAGCTTCTTGAAGCATACGTTTCTCATTACGAAGGATAACTTCTGGTGCTTTAATATCGATCAATCTCTTCAGACGGTTATTACGGATAATCACACGTCTATAAAGATCATTCAAATCTGAAGTTGCGAAACGTCCACCATCCAATGGTACCAAAGGACGCAACTCTGGTGGAATTACAGGGACCATACGAATAATCATCCATTCAGGACGGTTTTCGATATTGTCTCTTGTATTTGATTCACGGAATGCCTCAACTACTTTCAGACGTTTCAAAGCTTCCGCTTTACGTTGCTGAGAAGTATCATTTGAAGCAGCATCTCTCAATTGGTATGAAAGTTCATCCAATTGGATTCTTGACAAGAGCATTTCCAAAGCATCTGCCCCCATTTTAGCGATAAACTTATCTGGGTGGTCATTGTCTAATGCTTGGTTTTCTCTTGGTAATTTATCAAGGATGTCTAAGTACTCATCCTCAGTAAGGAAGTCCATTTTTTGAACTCCATCTTCCGCCTTGATACCAGGTTGGATAACTACATATCTTTCATAGTAGATAATCTGGTCCAATTTCTTGGTCGGAAGTCCCAATAAGTAACCAATCTTGTTCGGTAGAGATCTGAAATACCAGATGTGAGCAACAGGAACTACCAATGAGATGTGTCCCATACGCTCTCTACGTACTTTTTTCTCAGTAACTTCTACCCCACAGCGGTCACATACGATACCCTTATAACGGATACGTTTATATTTACCACAGTGACACTCCCAGTCTTTTACTGGACCAAAGATTCTTTCACAGAACAAACCTCCCATTTCAGGTTTATACGTTCTGTAGTTAATCGTTTCTGGCTGCGTCACTTCACCATGAGAACTCTCCAAGATGGACTCAGGAGAAGCCAAACTAATCGTGACTTTAGTAAAGTCCGTGTTAATTTTCTTGTTTTTTCTGAATGCCATTTGCAATTTGCGGTTTTTCTAAGCTTGCAAATATACTGATTAAAAGTATTTTTTCTAATGCTTTGTATATGAATTTTATTTTTAGTAAATAAAAACCACATAGCTGCTTTCCAAGTCATTCCTAATACTTCCTTTGCAAGGCTATCAATCTTCCATTTCTGATAAAACAACTTAGGATAAGAACAAAATCCTTAACAGGCAGATCGTTTCAATCTACAAATGTTAAATATTCTAAAAAAAGAATTATTTTAGTGTAGATTCTCACTTCTCATTTTTCTTGTCTTAGATGCATCTTACCTTACACTAGCTAAGACTAGTTTATATTAATAACATGAAAAGAATTCTTTTTACACTTCTATTTACAGGAGTAATGAGTACCACGTATGCTCAAAATCCTACACGAATTATAAGTAATGTCTTAAAAAACACTTCTTTTAAGATTGCTTATGGTACTATATTAGATACACCTGACGACTTCGATTATAAAGGTCGTCAAACCAGCTTTGCACTTACTTATCAGCCAGAATTTTCATTAGGGGGAGGGCAATTCACTTTCAACCCTGGTATTAGTTATGTACATGACAGTTATTTTTTAGATGACTTTACGATCAGAGAGAACCCTACAGATAATAACAAAACCATTATCGTTCCTGTCGGAGACATCTTTGAGGAAGCTACAGATATCAAGAAAAGTAAATTAGCAGTCAATAGTTTCGATGTCCCACTTGAGTTTCGCTACAGAACTAGTGCAAACCGTAAAGGTTTTGTTATTGGTCTTGGAGGATACTTTGGTTTCATCTTCGACACACATACTAAAATCAAATACGAAGATGGACAAGGCAGTAATGTAATTGCTAAAGAAAAAAGAAATTATAACATCAATCGATTCCGATATGGTGTAATGGGTAGAATAGGCTTGAACAATATCAACCTATTTGCGACGTATAATTTGAATGAATTCTTTGAGAACAATGCTCTAGATGGTATTTCTTCAAATACAAGGCAATTAGCAGTGGGTATTTCCTTTAGAGGAATATAATCCTTGATGAAAATAGAAACTATTAATAATTAAGTAAAGGGCTATTCTGAAATACAGTATAATCTTTACGAATTTATATCATATCTTTGCAATATTTTGAGTCGGTGAAAATACAGGGATATTATCCTTGAATTTTTCGCTCTCAATAAGCTAGAATTAATCAATCCATACGGTTCGAAGAAATGGAATTAAGTGTAAATCAAATTGCTCAAATCATAAAGGGTGAAGTTGTTGGGGATGGAGAGAAAAAGATCCACAATATTTCAAAGATTCAGGAAGGTACAGAAGGCACTCTTTCATTTTTAGCCAATCCAAAATATGAAGAACACATTTACAGCACTAATGCTTCTGCTGTTCTAGTAAATAAGGATTTCAAGCCTAAAAAAGAAATAGCCTCAACACTCATTTATGTAGAAGATGCTTATGTAGCCTT
The DNA here is from genome assembly GCF_003149185.1 of Sediminitomix flava. Classification (NCBI taxonomy): domain Bacteria; kingdom Pseudomonadati; phylum Bacteroidota; class Cytophagia; order Cytophagales; family Flammeovirgaceae; genus Sediminitomix; species Sediminitomix flava. The sequence continues at coordinate 1,523,573 of NZ_QGDO01000001.1, forward strand.
CACAGAGTTGTTGACAGAGTATCAAAAATTGATTCTAAGCTTAAAAGTAGGAATCGAATCACCTTCTTTCATTGATGATTCTGCTCAAGTAGGAGATCAAATCTACGTAGGTGCTTTTGCTTACATTGGAAAGAACGTGAAAATCGGTAATAACGTAAAAATATACCCAAATACATTCATTGGAGACAATGTTACGATTGGAGACAATTGTACACTATACGCAGGTGTGAAAGTCTACAATGACACAATCATTGGAAATCACTGTACGCTTCAAGCAGGAGCAGTTATTGGTTCTGATGGTTTTGGCTTTGCTCCTCAAAAAGATGGCACGTACAAAACGATACCTCAAATTGGAAATGTAATCCTAGAAGACAACGTAGATATTGGAGCCAATACAGTAGTCGATTGCGCTACTATGGGATCAACAGTTGTTAAGCAAGGCGCAAAATTAGATAACCTTATTCAAGTAGCACATAATGTGGTGATTGGCAAAAACACTGTTATTGCTTCTCAGACTGGTGTTTCTGGTTCAAGTACTATTGGAGACAACTGTATGATAGGAGGACAAGTAGGTGTTGCTGGACATTTATCAGTTGCTAACGGCACTCAAATTGGAGCTCAATCTGGTCTTGCAAAATCTGTAAAAGAGGAGAACACCAAAATCATGGGAACTCCAGCTATTTCATTTGCTCAGAATTTAAAAGCTTTTGCAGTTACTAGAAACTTGCCTGAATTGGCAAAAACTGTGAAGCAATTGGAGAAAGAAATTGCAAATCTGAAAAAAGATTAAGGCTATTTAGCAGATTTAAAGTCAATTATTTGTTAGATAGGTCATATTATTTTCATATTTGCGACTTGAATTTTTATCTCAAAAGTCGTCTGTACCAGATGTGTAACCTTTTTAACAGACTACTAGAATACGTTTTCAAAATTTAAGCGAAGAATGTATACAAAACAGCATACAATACAAAAGGCCGTAACAGTTTCTGGAGTGGGTATTCACACTGGAGCTACAGCTTCAATGACTTTTATGCCAGCCGAGCCTGATCACGGTTATAAATTTCAAAGAACAGACCTACCTAATCAACCTATAGTTGAGGCAGATGTTGATAACGTTGTTGATATCTCTAGAGGTACAACAATCGAACAAGATGGAGCTCGTGTTAACACAGTAGAGCACGTTTTAGCTGCCTTAGTCGGACTAGAAATCGACAACGTTCTAATCCAAATTGATGGACCTGAACCTCCAATCATGGACGGTAGCTCTATCATGTTTGTTGAAGCTTTAAAAGAAGCTGGGTTAGAAGAACAACCAGCACTAAGAAAATTCTTTGAAGTTCCGAACAGTGTTTTTTATCAAGATAAAGACCGTAAAGTAGAAATCGCGGCACTTCCATTAGATGATTATCGTCTTACTGTAATGGTAGACTACAATTCACCTGTACTTGGAAGCCAACATGCTTTACTTTCAAATATTTCTGACTTTGAAACAGAAATTGCTTCTTCTAGAACATTCTGTTTCTTACACGAAGTACAAGCGTTAAGAAAACTAGGTTTAATTCAAGGTGGAAACTTCAACAATGCAATTGTCGTAGTTGACCAACTAATTTCTGAGCAAGAATTAGATGAATTGGCTGATGTATTCGACTTACCAAAAGTAGAAGTTAAAGAAGAAGGTATATTAAACAACGTAGAACTACGTCACAATAACGAACCTGCTCGTCACAAACTTCTAGACATGGTTGGAGATTTAGCTCTTGTTGGCCGTCCAATCAAAGCTCAAATTCTTGCGGCTCGTCCTGGTCACGCTGCCAATGTAGAGTTTGCTCGTAAATTGAAAAAGCTAATGCTTAAGACAGACAAGGATAGTAATGTCCCTGCTTACGATCCTAAGCAAGAGCCAATCATGGACATCAACGAGTTGAATCAACTTCTTCCTCACGCATATCCATTCTTACTTGTTGACAAAATCACAGAATTGACACCGAACTACGTTATTGGTGTTAAAAATGTAACTGTCAATGAGCCATTCTTCCCAGGGCACTTCCCAGGAAATCCTGTAATGCCAGGTGTTCTTCAGATTGAAGCTATGGCACAAACTGGTGGTATTCTTGTGTTGAAAAACATGGAAGAGCCTAAGAATTATTGGACATACTTCGTAGCAGTTGATGACTGTAAATTCAGAAAAATGGTAGTTCCAGGAGACACTTTAGTTCTCAAATGTGAACTGATCATGCCTATTCGAAGAGGTATTGCCAAGATGAAAGGGCAAGCTTATGTTGCTGGACAACTTGTTTGCGAAGCAACAATGACAGCCTCTTTGGTCAAAAAAGATCAATAATGTGTTATAAAGAAAGGAATCTCATAAGAGGTTCCTTTCTTTAGCTCTAAAAATATTTGTTTTCAAACAAGACTGACAAAAACGAATGATAAGTCCATTAGCGAGCATAGACCCTAATGCTAAGATTGATGAAGGTGTAGAAATTGGACCTTTTACCACTGTCTATGGAGATGTTGAGATTGGTAAAGGTACATGGATTGGTCCTAATGTTACCATTATGGATGGCGCTCGAATTGGTGAGAATTGTAAAATATTCCCTGGTGCAGTGATTTCTGCAGTTCCTCAAGATCTTAAATTTGAAGGAGAATATACTACAACCGTTATTGGCAACAATACTGTACTTAGAGAGTGTGTAACGATCAATAGAGGTACGTCGGATAAAATGATGACCAAAATTGGCGAAAACTGTCTTCTCATGGCCTACGTTCACGTTGCCCATGACTGTATTATTGCAAACAACTGTATCTTCTCTAATGCTGTACAAATTGCTGGTCATGTTGAGATCGACGAGTTCACTATCGTAGGTGGTACAGCTGCCATTCATCAGTTTGTTAAAATAGGAAAGCACGCTTTTGTAGCTGGTGGTTCTCTTGTTCGTAAAGATGTTCCTCCATTCGTAAAAGCAGCAAATGATCCATTGAGCTATTGTGGTGTAAATGGCGTAGGACTTCGTCGTAGAGGATTTAACGATGAAGAAGTTCGTCAGATTCATGAAATGTATCGCACGTTCTATGCTAAAGGTCTTCGTAAAGAAGTAGCTATTCAGCAAATAGAAGATGAAGTACATGACTGTGAAGCGAAAAACATCATTGTAGACTTCTTGAAAAATGCCACAAGAGGCGTTATCAAAGGATACTAAAAAATACTATCAAAAGGTTCCGAGTTTTGTTTTCACAAATACTCCGAACCTTTTTTCTTTCTTTCCCCTTCTCTCCAATGATTCAGATCCACGCAGAAAACATCGGTAAACGTTTTGGACGAAATTGGATTTTTAAAAATCTAGACTACACTTTCGAAGCTGGAAATTCATATGCTATTACTGGGAGTAATGGTAGTGGTAAAACAACTTTCATTCGAAGTCTTGCAGGAATTCTCCCTCTCTCTAAAGGAAAAATATCATACCACTTAGATCAATCAGAAATTCATCCTGACGACATCCATAAATACCTATCACTTTCAGGACCTTACACAGAAGTTATTGAAGAATTCTCATTACTTGAGTTAATTCATTTTTACCAAAACTTCAAACCCCTACAAGTAACTCCTGAAGAGTTGATCGAGATTATGGAGCTTAAACACTCGAAGAAAAAAGCAATTAAAGATTTTAGTTCTGGAATGAAACAAAAGCTCAAATTAGGTCTTGCTTTTTTTGGATTTGATCAGATATTAATCCTTGATGAACCGACCTCAAACCTTGATCATCAGAATATTGAATGGTATCATCAACAGATTGAAAACATAGACCGTTCAAATAAAATTATATTGATTTGTTCCAATCAGCCTTATGAATATGATTTTTGTACAAATCACCTCAATATTTCACATTTTAAATAGGCGATCACAAAAGAAATTCGTAGATTGACAACGGATTTTGGGCAAACTCATTTTTTAAAATTTTTTCTAATTAAAAAATTAAAGCCAAACATGAGAAAATTAATCAAGCTGAGCTCATATGTTCTAGCCCTTATCGCTCTTAGTTTTATGACTAGTTGTGGAGGAGAAGACGAAAGTAATCCTGATCCATTAAACTATGCATCAAGCTCTGTTACTCAAACAGGTAGAGAATTCCTTATCGAATCAGGAGACCTTCAATTTACATTGACTTTTAGTGCTCCAGATTATTCTAAAGGAACTATTGAAACTAGTGTTTCAAGTACAGCTCAAGAGCTAGGTTTAGATCAAATTGAACAAGTACTTGGTGTTGCTTTCGACGATATTAGTGGTAGCTTCGATGCAAATGCTAATACTTTTGGAAACAACATTACAGCAACAATAACTAGTGTTTCTGTTGGCGCTACTTCTGTAAGCCTTACAGTTACACCTGCAGATACAGATGCTAAAGGTACTGAGCCTGTTATTTTGAACTTCAATGTTCAGTAATTAAGCTTGCTAAAAAATTAATTATAAGCCTCCTTCAAATGAAGGAGGCTTTTTTATTTCTTTAAGCTAAGTGATCTACTCTATTAAAATCTTCTAAAGAAAACTCTTGAGTTTCCTCATCATAAACGACCGTTGTCACTCCTGTATTTTTAGGAATATAATTCTTCATTTCTACTAAAGGCTTTTGCAATAAAAGACATAATAGAATTCGAATAGCTCTACTATGCATACACACTAACACATGCTTTTCCTCCTTTTGAGAAATTATATATGAAATAGCTTCTTTCTGACGATCTTGTACATCTTGAGGTGATTCTCCTCCTTCCGCTTTTGCATCCACTTCTCCTCTATTCCAAGCATCATTTAAGGCCATTACAGTGTCATCGATAGGATTACCTTCAAATGCACCATAATCCATTTCATCTAAGCCAGATAACTTCTCCCACTTTAGATCACCTTGTAAAAAGCCGTCTACAGTTTGCCAAGTTCTCTGTAAGGTTGATGTATAGCATTTATCAAAGTATTTATCTTTATAGAATTCAAAAAGTGCTGAAGCCTGTTCTAAACCTTTTTCGTTTAACTCTGCATCAATTTGTCTCCCTTGTACTAATTCACTCTTATTGTAATTAGTCTGACCATGCCTTACGATGTATAAATACTTCTTCATTCTAACCTATTTAACTGCTTCTAATTGTTTGAATTATTCAAATTTACTCAGTAACATTCAAAGAATCTGCCTCTTCAGTATTAATTAATAAGTCTTCTTCTTTTAAAAATCTGATAGGAATCACAATTGAGCGTCTATCCCAAATTGCAATCAGATTACAACCATAAAACTCATCCGTTTCCTGTAAGAAAATACTGAACTGCATAAATACATATGGAGACTTAAAGGCAGGAATTTTCATACGAGCGATATCATACTCTTGCCTGTACTTAAATGTACCCCATTGCCCCAACTCTTTATTTACAATCATAGTCCACTCAGCTGTATCTGGAATTGCAAACAAAGCGTAAGTACCCGTATTCAAGGTATCTTCGCCAAAAATAACTGGTTTTGTAAACGTAATTTCAGTTGCATCATCATCACCAAAACGCCACAATTTCCTCCACGGAACATTATACCCAAAAGGGTGATGACGTTCATGCTTCATCTTAGGCCTACCATAAGTTACTTTTACATAATTTTCACCATCTCGAAAGTTGACAAGACCAACTTCACTTTTTCTAGGTTTATGCTTGAGTTCTTGGCCATAAATAATCGTTGAACTCCAAAGGGTAAATAGAAGAATACAAATATTTAGAATCGAAAACTTTCTCATTATATCAAATAACAAAACAAAAAGTAAAGTTACATATTATCATAACACATAGAGTATGATACGCTACAAAGCTAATAATGTAAACAATCAGAAAAAATAATTAAGAAGCTTACAAGTCAGTTACTTCGATTCCATTATTGTAGATTCTTCAGACTCTTGCGCCGTACAACTCAAAACTACATTTAGCATTTGCTGTAATCTACCTTCTATTTGAGCTGCAGAAATATTCTTTTCACTACATTCTGTTCCGATAGCCTCTTCCCTAGTTAGTATTACTTGATACTGTTTTTCCTCCTCACTATCCACTCCATAACGAACAAATAGATAGAATTCACCTTGATAGTTTTCAATAGCAAAATAAACATCTTGATTATTGAAAGTTTTATAGAACTCCCAATTCTTTTCTGGAGGATTTACATCAGGTAATACTGTTTGTGGAATCAGTGTTAGCGAGCAAAAAAATATAGTAAGAGCAAAACAGATAGTTAGGGTAAGTATTCTTTTCATAATTTGGTCTTGATTTGTTTGTTAGCCTTAAGTCACTGTCAAAACCCTAATTCAAAAAATTAAATTCATTCACATACGTAGCAGTATGTAACAATATAAAAATAGTCATAAAAAAAAGGTCTGTTCCTATTATAGAAACAGACCTTCCAAGAGAGGTTTATTCGGTATTAAGGATGATCTTTAATCCTAAATACACACTTCACAAAGCAAAAAATATAATGAAATTTAAAAAAATAGAGATCGAAAAAATTGCTAAAAGAGGGTCAATCAATATAATCCCTCTCGGGATTCATGTACTTCATAATCAACAGTTCAAAGGTAAGTGATTTCTTAACGTTGTCAAATCAGATCTAAAAAAATTAAAAGGCTACAGTTAATATTCTTGATATAAAGAAAGATAATCTTAGAATAATACTATTTAAAGATTAATGTTTCGACTTTATATCAAAAACACAACTGAAAAGTTTTTTATTCCCAATAATAGAAGTATAAAATTGAACAAAAATAAATACAACATGTTATTAAACGGTGAATCAAATCCATTCAATAGCTATTGAATTAGGTTGAAATATCATCACATATGATATTAACTAATATTTTAATTAAATAATCACACTGATAAACAACACCTTAAATAGTAATCACTAGATTAAGCATGAAAGATATTTTATTTTCTCATAGAGGCTCGTATATTTGCACTCGCAAAAGACAAAAGGTCTCGTGGCCGAGTGGCTAGGCAGTGGTCTGCAAAACCATGTACAGCGGTTCGAATCCGCTCGAGACCTCTTTCTTATTCTCACCTCATCTATTCTAAATAGACATCCAAATTCCCCACTAACATTTTCAACTTTACCAACATGAATCTTTACTGGAGATTACTTGCCCTACTACTCAAATTACCTTTCATAAATACTTCTGATGAACTTAAATGGACACAAACGTTTCGTGTTCTACCTTCAGATTGTGACATTAATATTCATCTTACCAATTCTAGATATTTTGCATTTGCAGACTTAGGACGTACCTACGGTATGATCAAGTTTGGACTATTCAAACATTTAATCAAGAATAAATGGGCTGCAGTAGTTAATGCTCAAGAGATTACCTTCATTAAACAAATCCCTCCTTTCGCTAAATTCACCTTAGAAACAGAATTAATTTACTGGGATGAAAAATACTGGTACATTGAACAAAAATTCTTATTAAACAGCAAAGTTGCTGCTATTGCTAAGTTTAGAGGTGTTTACTTAGAAAAAGGGAAAGTTATTCCAAGCTCTAAAGTATTAGCCGCAAAAGGTATTTCACTAGAACAACCACCTCTTACAGATAAAATATTAAAGTGGAAAGAGATGTTGGATCAAAAAAAACAGGAATCTTTAGCCCTTCAAAAAAGCTAAGATTGAAATAATAGAGTTCAAATATTACTCAATTGCCCCTCCAATTATTTACTTTTCTACTAAAAAATAGAGATCTTGCTATTCAAATAGAATAAAATCACATTATCTATATTTTTATTCTATAAATTTTGAATATAAGGTCTCTTTTTTGATATGAATCAACTGAAACAAGCGGTAAAGGATAGATATATTATTTTTAATAAAAAGGCGAATAGAGTCACCTACCTACCTTATGGGAAAAGTCGGAGTTTGAGCAATCCAGAAGAACTTGTTCAACTAAAAACTTTTTTAGCTCTTATCTATAAATACAAATATCCAGTACATCGTATTCAGGTCTGTGTTCCAGTAAAAATGGGTTCATCTACAAAAGAGGCTGATATTGTAGTTTATCAAGATGATGAATGTAAATCGCCACTTATCATTGTAGAATGCAAAAAAGAACAAATTACTCAAGGAACTTTTATTCAAGCTATTGACCAAGGTTTCTCTTATGCCGCAAGTACTTTGGCTAAATTTGTTTGGGTGACTAATGGTCATCAAAATGCATTTTACGAAGTTTACCCAGATCGAATTGGAGAAAGGAGAGAAAATAAACTTCCTGTTTTACCAACTTACCAAAAAGAACGTTCATTCTTATTCGGAATACATAAAGGAATATTCTTATTTCTAACAGCCCCTTTACGTTTAATCAAAAAACTATTTTCAAAATCCTTCAAACACCCACAATGGATAGAGGTCTTCATCATATCTGTGATGATGCTTTTCTTCACTTTAATCTTAAGTAAAGGAGCAGTCACCTATTATGACGAAATTCATGATCTGACAAAAGTCTTATGGAAAAAGCATGGGATGCACTTTGGATGGATATTTTATGTCATTACTGTTTGTTCTTCCTTGTTTGCTCTGCTTTTAAGTTCTTCCTTGGAACTTGTTCCTATGCAAAAGAAAACTCGTACTAAATATATCTTTTTCACTTTAGCACTTATGATGATTCCTATTTGGTACGTAGAAAGTAGCTACACCCTTAGTTGGTGGAACTGGAAACATTATAAAAAACTACCACATAAAACATGGGTTTACCTCCAACCACAGCTCGTAGCCTTACCTTTCCAAATGGGATTGCTCTTCTTTTCATTATGGATTCAAAAATTCAAGCTTAAGAAAGATTCTATAGAAAGGACCAAACGAAGAAAAAGAAGTTAATTTAAAAATTAAATTCAGTTTAATGATTTACAAAAAGCTTGCACTTTCTAACTAAAGTACAAGCTTTTTACGCTTTAGAAGCAGTTACTTTAACGATCTTTTTTCTACGAACAGGTAGTGTGAATTTTTGTAATTTCTCAGGACTATCTTTGTAGATAAAATTCGCTATTTTTTCAATATTTCTAAGAAGTAGATAAATTTCATTCAATTTCTTTACCCGAAGTTCTGTCATTTGTTTCCGATCTCTTCGAACTACATCTTGCATAAGCACTGCTGTTCTCAAATCTAAAATGACTTGTTCTAAGTTTGACAATAAAACCGTACTCTGACAACCTATCTCATCCAAATGCTCTTGATTTATTAAAACCTGTTCCTTTATAACCTCAAGAAAGACAATCATTTTCTGAACATTTGTTCTCACTCCACCATATTCTCTCAAACCAAATTGCTGATAAATACTCTGATTGTCTGCAAAAGCCTTTCTAATAAAAAAAGAGAGTGTACCATACAATTCTCTTCCTTGCCTCATCAGGTTTGCTACTTTTTCGGTAAGCTCAGCTTGCTGAGTCACAAAGGTCACATCTGGCTTAATTGAGGAAAGATCATTTAAGAGTTTGGCAATTTCTAACGGATATGTCAAATCAATACTCTGATCAAATACTGTAAAGTCAGTTACAAAAGTGCGAAGCTCTTCTATAAAAAGGTTCGCACTTGTAACCAATTCTGGGTCAGGTATAGTGTAGAGTCGGTTATTAATGGGCATTATATAGGTTATCTGTATAAAGAATAATGGGTTGATAAACTACAAAGTGGTATAGCTTATAGCAAATAGAGGGTTAATAGTTGATTTTGTCAGTTCATGTAGTAAACATAGCTAGCATAAAACTCACAATAGAATAAGGTATTATTGGTTTATGTTACAATCTAGTAATACAGTAATCATTTAATTTTTTTTAGCGAAAAGAAATTAGTATCGAAAACTTGTCGCTAAAACCTGAAATCTTTTCGCTGTTGGAAATTCTCATTATTTGATTAAAAAAGAAAAGTAGCATATAAAAATTTAGAGATCTTCTTACTTGAATGATATTTGTTTATCAGAAGATCCAAATTGTATTATTTCAATTTGAGACACCATTCTTAAACAGTTTAGGGCTCAAAATTAAACATCATAAAATAAACTAATTCAAGCTTCTAATAATACAAACATTCACAGGCAACAACCTCTACCAAAAATTAAATACAGACAAGTAACCAAAATTGAAATCAGTAGTAGTTAGTTAACAACCATAAATAGCCTCAACGTATTCTATCAGCAAGTGTGTCTAATTACTTAACTAAGGGTTCAATCTTTAGACCTTATTGGTTGTGGCAAGTGAATTTTAATGGAAAGACTTTGGCTATGAAGAGAAAAAAAGTTGAAAAATAGCCGTCCAATCTGATTTCCGAAATGCTTTTTTATAATTACATTTTTGAATATGCTTTCTCCACAAATCACCACAACTTTTGATAATGGATTGTCATAACAAACAATTTAGAATACTCAAAAGCTTGCTTAACTCAGCATGACATTGAGTATTCGATTATTTACTTCAATGAATTACTATTTCAAACACCTTTTATTTATCCTCTTATTTGTCATTGGGATAAATATATCAACGAATGCTCAAGAAAATATTAAAGCAGATTCAACTGCTCTACTTCAAGAAACCGACACTACTAAACAGGAGAAAAATTTTAGGTTTAGTATTCTCGGAGGGCCAGGCTATACCCCTGACTTTGGTTTCCTAATTGGAGGAAGTATGTTATTTACTTTCAGAACTGAAGATGATCCAGACCTGAAGCGTTCAGTTGTTCCTTTTGCCTTTGCCGTTATGTTTGAGGGAGGACTAAATCTTTTAACCCGTCCTCAATTATTCTTCAATGAAGATCGCTTTAGACTATTCGGAAACTTCTCTTATGTAAATATTCAAGATAACTACTACGGAGTTGGTTTCGAAACAAATAAAAATACAGAAAGAAGTTCTAGTACTACCGAATTTAGAAGAACTGGTTATCAAATCAATCCTATATTCCTATTCAAAATAGCTGATTCAGATTTTTACATAGGACCATCCTTAGATTTCCTTCACTCAACCATGGATAATCCATCTGAAGGAGTGGTAAACGACCCCAATTACATTGAGCAAGGAGGTACAGAAGATGGTATAAAATATTATAGTTCTGGTATTGGTCTAAATCTCTCATATGACACCCGAGATATTCCAGCCAATCCATACAAAGGAATGCTACTGGAAGCTAATGCCACTTATTATGCAGATATTTTTGGTGCAACGAACTCATATTCCGTTTACACCCTACAGTATCGTCAATTTCAATCGTTGCCATTCATAGGAGAACGTAAAGTATTAGCTTGGCACGTAAAAACCCGATTAACTACAGGTGATGTCCCTCTTACCTCTCTTTCTATCGTTGGTTCTCCTTTTGATATTAGAGGATACTATGCAGGCCAATACAGAGATGCAAATAGCCTACTTGGTGTTGTGGAGTACAGACATATGTTTAATACTCCTGGAGGTACAAAATTCTCTAGATTGCTTTCTAAAACAGGATTTGCTGTTTGGGGAGGGATGGGAACAATAGGCCCTAGTTTAGATGAACTATCAGAAATATTACCCAACTATGGTATAGGTCTCCGAATTGAAGTTCAACCCAGAATGAATTTTAGAATAGATGTGGGTAAAAACCCTATCAACAATCAAACATTACTTTACTTCAATATGACTGAGGCTTTTTAGCTTTCTCTAAAGCTGTATTACCATAACAGACTTATAAACTATAACTAAGAAAAATGAAACTAAGACCAATTGTACTGATACTATTTGTGCTTTCTGTAGCTTGTAAAAGCCAGAAAAAAAATACAAATGAACAGCAAGTGCTAGAGCAAGCTTGGAATACCTTTTATCAGACAATAAGTGAGATCGAAGATAAATATTTAGCTACAAAGGTTTATGAAATGGACTCTGTCCATAAAGCAGGGGCTTACGAATTACTTCAAACTCAAATTGCAGCACAATTATCAGGAGCCGTTTCGGGAGGTGATGGTTCATATCCACATTTTAGAAATCTTTTAGATCCAGGAAAAAGAATTGGAATAGACAACCCTGATACATATTACAGAGCTGCTAATATTTCTAATTTTGATGGTAAAACTGTATATCGGATATACGGAAACAGAGGTAATACTGCGGACTTTTTATTAGAAATTTTCTTTCCCGAAAACCCTAAAGGAGCTATTTCTGTAATGGATGATGAAGAAATTACTTTTGATGAAAATGGTAATTTCGAGGTATATATAAGTGCAAATAAAACAGGTGAAAACTGGATCGAATTCCCAAAATCAGATAAAGTATATATGATTATTTCCCGACATAGCCATGCTAATTGGGAAAAGGAACTATCAGGAAATATTTATATTGAAAGATTAGGAACAGAAGGTAAACCATCAAAGAATTCAAGCCCTACAGTTCTTGCGAAAAGAATAACAGCTGCCGCTAACATTTTAAAGTATCAAGGAGAGTTTTGGCCAAGTTTTCAGCGTAAAATTAAATTGATAGGAAAAAATAAAGCAATAGCTTTTAAACCAACTGGTGAGATTGGTATTCTGACACAATACAATTCTGTTGGTAGCTTTGAATTGGAAAATAATGATGCATTGGTCATAAAAATCCCTGAAATAGATGCCGAATATTGCGGCTTTCAATTAACAGATTTTTGGGCTGCTTCACCTGATTGGCCTAACAGACAATGTAGCCTTTCTTGGGGCAGAAATGGAAAAGCACAAGCCTATAAAAGTAAAGACGGTTACTATTATTTTGTAATCTCAAAAGAAGATCCTCAAATACAAAATTGGTTAGACCCTTGTGGTATGACTGCTGGAGTTTTTGTAATACGTCTGCAAAGTGTAAAACAAAAAGACGTAAAGAAAATAAAGCCTGAAACAACCCTCGTTAAACTAAGCGAATTAGACACTGTACTCCCAAGAGATATTCCTAGTTTTAATGCCGAACAACGAAAGAAACAGATTTCTATAAGACAAGAACATGTCAAAAGAAGATATCAAACATGGTAAAATAATGAAAGGCTGCTCGGAAATCCAAGGCAGCCTTTTCAAAACTGTGTATGAGAAAAACAAGGTTTTGTTCTTCGGTTGTTAAGCGGAATTTGTTTCAAAACAGATATATTTATATTTGTTTACACATTAATATGAGAATATTTTTTCACAATCACATCATATGAGCGGAATTATTTTATCTTTTATTCTATATAAATAACCTCATGAATAACATTATTAGCCGAAGGTTTCATTTTAATCACTTCAAATTCTATTCTAAATCAACTTTATTTTATCTTTGAAAATTGCAAAGTCATTTTTCTCTTAGGTAGAGAAGATATTTTTATCAATTAAGGTATCACAATGCGCGAGAAAGTTTTAGAGAATTTCAAAGCCCACTTGTTGGAGTACTCACCAAGTATTGAGGAGATATGGGATGAGATTGCCTCGTTGGTCGAGGTTAATGTTTATCCTGCGCATGAGATACTTTTAGCGCAAGATGAAGTCTGTCGTCATTTATATTATGTATATGAAGGACTCATTCGTGTTTACTTATATGCCAAAGATAAAGATATAACTCTCTCTCTTATGCGTGAAAATATCTTCACCTCTGAATATGATAGTTTTGACTCAGAACAACCTAATGAGTTAATTTTCGAAACACTCGAAAAAACAACAGTTGTTTCAATGACGAAAGAGGTTTATCTACACCTGTTAGATAAACATCAAGGATTTGGCTCTGTGATGGGACGTTTCTATAAACAGCGCATGAGAGAACAATTTCACTTCAAGAATACATTCTTAACACTCACACCTTATGAAAGGTATGAGTATCTGATGGAAAAGACGCCCGAATTATTTCAGCGTGTGCCTCAACAGTATTTAGCCTCATATATAGGAATGACTCCTGTCTCATTCAGTCGTATCAAAAAGAGATATGCGGAAAATAACCGTTCTCAATCTTAGCTTTCAAGTACTACTCTACTATTAAATCGAAAGAAAGTATAGGTAAAAAACCTATAGATAGCCACTTATATTGTCATCAAAAAAGGATGAAATTGTAACTCTTCAATAAGATCAACTTAAAAAGGAGAAAGTTTGTGTACAAGGGCGTTTGTTGATTTGAAAGATATGACACCATGTCTTTTATTTTCAAAAAACTAATAATCAAACTTTCATCTTATGAAAAAGTTATTTGTAATTATTGGAACACTACTATTTGCTTTAGCTTTCACACTAACAGCTCAAGCACAAACTCGAGGAGCCTACCTTACAACTTCAGCAACTGCTGAACTTGACCAAAGAATTAAAGAAATGGGCGAATGGTGCGACAAAAACTTGGAGCTATCACAAGACCAAAGAACAAAAATCCAACAAGCAAACAAGCAGTTGGTTACTGAAATCAACACGCTGAATGAAAGCGAAATGGATTCAAAAGAAAAGTCAAAGAAGATTAAAGATTTGGCTGAGAAGCGTAAGGCTGATATGGAAGTCATCTTAGATGAAAATCAGCTAGAAAAAGTAACAGATTGGTCAAAAGAACAGAAAAAAGAAATTGACAACCCTGACGATAAAGTTCAAATGCCTAAAGTATCAAAAACATTGATTGACGACTACGGTAAAATCACACACGATGCCGTCAACTTACTTTTAGGACTATAATTCAAAAAGTCATAAAAAGAGAAAGGGAAGTAGTTTTAAACTACTTCCCTTTTTTCTATGCTTGGTATACAATCTCTTCTTTTATGATAAACGTTTCACAGAATTCTTGGAATAATGGAATGTTATCAAGCTCGAGGTAATTACCAATTGCTATAATTTTTTCATGCTCAACCTTATTAATTGTTCTTTGATTGAGTAGATCATCTTCTTCATCAAGGAAAAGGAATGACAAGAATTTCACAAAAATGTATGGTGCATTTAGGATATCTATAGTGAAATCACCTGTAAGTGATGCAGGATTTTTCAAAGAGTCCAAAATCACATCATTCTTCTTAAGTGATGAGTGCATTGTTAACTTCAATACCTCATAAAAACGGTTTTCCCATACATTGAAGCGTCTTACCAAAAACTGCAATGCAGGAGTTAATGGGTCATGTTTCTGGAAGAAGCTTTTACGTGAAAGTTTTCTCATTTTTTTATTCAATGAGAGTTCTTCAAAAAGACTAACTGAACCATTGGCTAAAGCAACTCCAACTGAAGGTGCTAACATAATGAGAGCAATAAAGTCATCATCTCCTAAGTGCATAAATGATGATGCTTTCATGAAATCTTTTTTCAATTCCATGGTTGCCTCAAATACTTCATCGTTACGAACAAGATTTACGAGCTCACTACCTGTGATCATAATTTGCTGTTTATTAGTGATTAAGAAGAAAACGCGGGGCTGACAAATCGTCAATATAAAAATTCATTGAGTCAGATGAGAAATAAGGCCTGAGTTTCTTCGGTTAAATAGGTCTAGCAAAAATAAAAAAGGTTAGGAGTATATTCCTAACCTCTTAATGAACGAAATTATTAAATAATTGTTCTATTTATTCTTTGTCTTTTTTCTTTTTTTTCTTCTTCTGTTTATTCTTTTCAAATACAGAGAAGTGTACATATCTGGCAGGATTTGCCTTCAAATCAACAAATAAGCTATCCAAATCTTGAAGCGTTTGAACCATTTCTGTGTGTAATTCATCAGACTTTACGAGCTGTCCAATACTACCTTCACCATTGTTGATTCCTTCCAAGATTTCTTTCATCTCAATCACAGATTTATTGGCAGCCAATAAAGTAGATTTAAGATTCGCGTCATTCAAAGAATCGGCTATCACACTCATTTTAACCAGTAATTGATCTAAGTTTTCTTGAGTTTTTGTCAAGTTCCCTGACATATTCTTCACGTTGATCATCGTCTCTCTGATATGAACACGATTTTCCTTGACCAACTCCTCTGTTTGAACAATTGTGTTTTTCACATGAGGCATTGTCGAATTAAGAATCGAAATCATGATCTGTAAAGAATCAATTACAGAAGCCGCTTTAGAAATTGCAGGCTCAGCTTTAAGTTGTAAATCTTCAACCAAACCAGGTTTGATTGTCCCAATAAATTGTGCTCCCATATCCACAACAGGAGAACCATCATTAGGAATGTGAAGCTCAATTGCCTTACCTCCAAGTACATCTTGATCAATGAGAACGACAGATGTATTCTTGTTTAGCTTGACCTCATCTTTGATTTCCATGATGACTTCAAGCTTATTGCCTTGGTCTTGTAATAAATTAATCTCAAAGACTTTCCCTACAGGATATCCATTGATTACTACAGGGTTTGAAGATTGTAAACCTGTTACCCTATCAAAAATCACACTATAAGTCTGTTTAGTTGATAATGGATTAATCCCTTTTAGATAGTTAAAACCAAAATAAAGAATTAGCCCTGAAATCAATGTAAATAAACCGACTTTAACCTCTTTCGTAAGCACGGAATAATATATTTTAATTTGCAAAAAAAATCTGCCTATTCTAGAACGCAACATTAGATAAAATTGAGTTGCTAAAATTCGACCAAAGATAGAAATTTTGTTTTTTGAATTCGTTTGTAATGTTCTGTAAACAAAACATGTGTGTGTATTTTAACTTTTTCTAGCATTTTTGATTAACCTTCATGCATTTCTTTATGCGCCTTATATCGTATAATGGCATAACATAATGAAGTAGCAAGCTGTATTCGCCCTTTTTCAGACATGAGCTTTTGTTCGTCAATTGTATTGCTTAGAAAACCAAGTTCTACTAACACACTCGGTACAGTAGTTTGTGCAAGCACTAAAAAATGCGCCTGTTTCACTCCTCTGTTATATTTACCGTCATAGTATCCCAATTCTTCTTGAATGAGCCTTGCTGCATTCATACTTTCTTCCAAATGCACCGAAAAATAGTTTGCCATCATTATCTGTGCTTCGGGTGAAGATGATTGCCACTTTTCATAGGTTTCTTCATAATTAGATTCTTGCTCAATAACTGAATTTTCCAATTCAGCTATATAATCTTCATAAATATCACCTCTGAGACCAAGTACAAATGTTTCACTGCCTCTGGCAGTTCTACTTCCTTTTGGTGCAGAATTACAATGAATCGACATGAAAAGATCAGCGTTCTCCTCATTGGCTATCTTCGCTCTTTCTCTTAGGGGTACAAACGTATCATCTTTTCTTGTATGTATGATTTTAGCTGAAGGCAAAAAAACCTTTAGCAACGAATCTAACTTTAATGATACATCTAATACAACTTCCTTCTCAATCCCTTCTTTACCATGTGCTCCGGGATCTTTACCTCCGTGCCCTGCATCAAGGACAATGACAAATGAAGAAGCCTCTTGGGCAAAAACCTGATTGAAAAAGAGCAGTTTGAGAGTCGTCAAACCTATCATACAAAAAAATCTAAGATGTCTAACGGTTAGCATACCTTCTAAGAACGGAAAAAAGCCTTGAGTGTTTTATAATTCCATGTAAACTAAATATTATGTCTACACTTTGAGTACTTATCTTAAGAGTACATAAGCATAGACACTGTAGAAAATAGCAAAATTTCCTCCGATTACAAAGATGTGCCATATGGCATGATTATAAGGTAACTTGCGCCAAACATAAAAAACTACACCGATACTATATAAAGCACCACCTATGAGCAACCAATCGAAACCTTCTCCTAGATGGTTTGATAATTCTTCATATTTGAGAGCTCCTAACCATCCTAAAAATAGATACAGCATCAAAGAAAACCGTTTGTAACGATTAAGCAGAAATACTTTATAAAGAATTCCCCCAAGTGCAAAAGCCCATACAAAGGTCAGTAAATACAAGCCTTCCGATTTCTCAAGCGTAATCAATGTATAAGGAGTATACGTACCTGCGATCAATACAAAAATGGCTGCATGGTCTAGAAGAAGAAAAATATATGTCAGTTTATGATTATAAAAAATATGAAGAAGGGTAGAAAATGTATAAACCAAAATCATACTCAGACCAAATACCCACACACTAATTAGTTTCTTCGTATTTTGATCTTCCACTACATAAAGCATCTCTACCAAAGCCCAAATACTAAGTACAATTGCAATTCCATGAGTTATTGCACTAGCAAGCTCTTCTTTCGGTGAATCTTGGTAAATTTCGCTTACTTTTCTTTGTGCATTCTGAATTACATGTTTGGCTTTCTTGTCGAGTCTTTGCTGTTGCATACGTATTGGATTTTGTCTTGATTTACCAGTTCACCTGTTGAAAAAATTACAGATATTCTGATATTTCATAAAGAATCTTACTCATTAACAAGGAAGACTCTTCTCAAATTCCAATTTGAAGTTAGTCTATGACTAGACATTAAAATAGTTCAATAAAATAACGATTTTTAAATCTGATTTCTTTGATACTTCACATTAGCTAAATGATAAAACAAATCTAGATAAATGTCTATAACGGGAATTTTATAGCGAATAAACTTGATGATTTAGATTTTTAAAATCCAATTCTTTAAAACCAAGTTTTGGTACAACTACATAAACTCTTTTCTTTGTGGAATAGCGACAGTTCTAATACATACAAATGAAACAGGTAACAAGTAATAAACTTTTTGGGATCAATAAGCAACTTCTCATCCTTACGGTTGTGGCTGCTATGCTTTGGGGAATTGTATATGTTTTCTCAGATATTATTACTTATCTCGTCATTTCATATGTACTCACTACTATTCTCAGACCTGTCGTCACCTACCTACAAAGCTTTCAAGTACTTTCGGTAAGGATTCCTAAATCATTGGCTATACTCCTTGCATTTACTTTACTTATCGGTTTTGTAGCACTGTTTATTGATCTTTTTGTACCCCTAGTTTCTGAACAGATAAAAGTTATTTCAAATCTGAATTACACATCTTTTATTGGGAAGATTAATAAACCCATTGACTTCGTTGAAGAATTCCTTATTTCAAATGGTGTTTTAGATCAAGAAAAAGGATTTATCTGGAAAAATATACAGGCTAAATTTACGGAGTGGTTTGATCAAGGAGAGATTACGACTTACCT
Source organism: Sediminitomix flava (assembly GCF_003149185.1). Lineage (NCBI taxonomy): Bacteria > Pseudomonadati > Bacteroidota > Cytophagia > Cytophagales > Flammeovirgaceae > Sediminitomix > Sediminitomix flava. The sequence continues at coordinate 1,542,615 of NZ_QGDO01000001.1, forward strand.
AAATAATATCTTTTCATTTACAGGAAGTCTATTTGTCGGACTAATGGCTGTTCTGTTTATTACCTTTTTCTTTTTGTATGATAATTTGATCTTCAAATCTTATCTAATTTCTCAAATCCCAAATCGATATTTTGAGGTTTCTATTGTCGCCATCAGTAAAACAGAACATTTACTCTCCAACTACATGTTAGGGCTATTTACCCAAATGATCATCATATTTTCTATGATTTCTATAGGAATGATCATTGTTGGTGTAGACTACGCCGTAATTATCGCTGTATTTACTGCCCTTGCAAACTTAATTCCTTATTTAGGTCCAATATTGGGGGCTGCATTTGGTCTTTTTGTAGGTATCTCAACAACTACTTTAGTTGGTTCTGAAAACTACCTTTTCCTTAGTTTTGAAATTCTTTCAGTTTTCGGAATCGTACAAGTCACCGACAATATTTTTATTCAACCACTTATTTTTTCTAGGAGTGTAAAAACTCACCCTCTTGTAATATTCTTAGCCGTATTTATCGGGGCCGAACTTGGAGGAGTAGTCGGAATGATTATCGCAATTCCTTTCTTCACAATTCTGAGTGTGATTTTAGGAGAATTCATTCGTGGATATAAAGAATATCAGATATTCAGAATCAATACTTAAAAACAACTACTTAGCTACTTGTTCAGTAATAACCTTGACTTCTTTACTCTCATTTTGGTGCCGATCTAAACTTGTAATCTTATAGTTATACTGATCGATTGAAGTTGCATCCACATCTAAAAATTGAGTTTCGGATGCTGGAATAATTCTCAAAATATCTGCAGGGTTCTTCACATTAGGCTCTTTATCATTATTGGTACAGTAGATCACATACCAATAAGGTTCTTCTCCATCTTTAGCCTTTTGTGGTTTTTGCCAAGAAAGAGTAACACCTCTTGGAGACATACTCACTACAGCATTTGATGGTTCCAAGGGCGCGACACTATCAATCCAAGACATTGTTGGCAACAAAGCAGGATGATAAAAATAGTTTTGACGTAATGTATCTACAATATGCCCTTTGTTACGAATTAAAGAAGTGGAATTGTATAAAATCGTCCCTTCTACCCTTTCTCTCCTATTGTGTAAAATCTGATCTGATAACTCATAATTATCCTTCCACCCTGCCTCTAAACTATTGTGCAAACGGTAAGCCGCTTGACCAACATAAAGATGACAACCTAACTCTTTTGCATTTTCAGCCCACCAAGTCACCAATGGTTTGTACGGGATTTTATCATGTTGTGTACTTTGGTAAACTTGAGGTGCAATATAGTCTACCCATCCATTTTCCATCCAATGTCTGACATCCGCATACAGATGATCATAGTTTGTATAACCTGAAAGCGTCGGTGACCCGTATGGACTTTCTCTTTTATTCCTCCAAACTCCGAAAGGGCTTACTCCAAACTTTATTTTTGAGTTATAATTTTTAATAGTCTTATGAGTCATATAAATCAAATCATTAATATTCTCACGACGCCAATCGGCTAAGCCTTGCCCCTTTTCCCTATATTTATAATACGCTGAACGATCTTTCAACACTTTTCCATATTCAGGGTATGGATAGAAATAGTCATCAAAATGCACCCCATCTAAATCATAATTCTTGATTAGATCTAAAATAATATCGCAGACATAAGCCCTTACTTCTGGAATTCCAGGGTTAAATAACTTTAGAGTTCCATAATCTAGAAACCAAGAAGGGTTTGAATAAATAGGATGATCTGAACTAACCCTAACCTTTTCTGTATTTGTTACAGCCCTAAATGGATTAATCCAAGCATGAAATTCCATTCCCCTTCGGTGAGCCTCTTCAATCATAAAAGATAATGGATCGTAATAAGGATTTGGAGGCTGTCCTTGTGTACCAGTAAAACAAGAAGACCAAGGCTCAAAGCGACTATTATAAATTGCATCTCCAGCAGCTCTTACTTGTACAAAAACAGCATTTAATCCATCTTCAAGATGATGGTCTAAAACTTCTATAAACTCTTGTTTTTGCTCATCTGATGAAAGTCCAGGCTTAGAGGGCCAATCAATATTATTTACTGTAGCAATCCAAACGCCTCTGAATTCTCGTTTAATACCCGATTGTGCAAAACTTGATAAATGTTGAAAAATTAAAAGCCCCAATAAGAGCTTTATAGAAATGAGCAATCTCATAATTCCGTCTACCTGTTTTAGTCTTTCTGCTACTAGTAAGTCTCTCCTTTTTGTGAGTTTGTGACTTCGCAAAGTAAAGAATTAAAACAAAATATTAGCCTCCTAACTAAGATTTCCGATATTCTTTTAGAAGGAATATTATCGTAATTGATGGTATTATTTTAATTTTATGCGATCATTAGTTCTGATAGCAATACCGATATATGAAAAATATAAACTTGAAGCATTCATTTACTCTTTTCTTAGGCCTATTGTTAATGCCTATCTTTTATAGTTGCTTCCCTGAAGATCTTAATAACCTTCAAATTTTAGAAGAGCGTTTAGATGCAGGTACATTATTAAATGTTGAGAACGTTGACAACAACTTCTTAGATTCATTGTATAGCACACCTCCATCTGACTCTGTTTTATTGACGATTAATATCACATTAGATAGTCAACTAGAACTTGAGCGTTCTATCATCAGAACCGTCACATCTGACTGTTTATTTGTCCAGTTTGACGCTATAGATATCAATAACGTAAAAAGAGATTGTACCCTCGCAAATATCGATACAGCATTAGTTTATATTGGAAGCTTCAGTACTGATAGAGAAGTACTTGTTGGAATGAACCCGATCAGTAGCAAGATTATTAAAGTTGGTAAAAAGTTTGAGTTTCCAGTTGTAAATCCAGATCCAGTTTCTCTAAAAGAAATCATATTAAATAGTGAAGCAAGACAAGATAGTGTAGATATAAGTGACGATATCTTCTTCAGAACAGAACTTCGTTTTAAGGATCGAGTTTTTGTAAGTTATAATCCAATTATCGAATACTACGTCAACTTAGAAAGGAACTCGAAGTAAGTCGCTACACAACTACTTCACTACGTAAAACACTTTTAATACACAGCTATTAAAAGTGTTTTTTTATTTATAAATACAGAGGAAAAGAGCTTACCCCATAAAAGGTAAGCTCAGACATAAACACAAAAAAATCCCTTTAACATTTACTCTTTAGTATTTTCTTGAGCGGCTTGTTCTGCTTCAGATTTTTCTTCTGGGCTTATCCAACCTCCACCTAAAGCCTTGTAAAGCAATACATAATTAGAAAGTAATTGTTGCTTTGTTTGAGCGAGGCTTAGGCTAGCATCAAAAGCTTGTCTTTGCGACTCCAAAAACTCCAAATAACTAGTCACACCTTTATCGTATCTGAATCTTGATAACATTTCAGCATTACTTGCTGCCCTAACATGATCTTCCCTAGCCCTAACCTCATCTTTCAAGGTTTCTATTCCGATAAGGGCATCTTCTACTTCTTGAAAAGCCACAAGTACATTTTGTTCATAATTCAGAATTGTTTCTTGTAATCGATATTCCTCAATCCTTACTTGGTCTTTTAATTGCCCCCACTGAAAAATTGGACCGGTAAAATCACCTAGTATATTCCAAGCGGGCCAAGAGTCTGTTATAGACGACAGCTCTGTACTCGCTAATCCTAAAAGTCCAGTTAGACTAATTGCAGGAATTCTATTTGCCTTAGCTACTCCGATCTGATAGTTTTGAGCTACAATTTGTTGCTCTGCTTGTAATATATCAGGACGTTGGCTCAGAAGTTCTGATGGAAGACCTTCTGGGATGTCGATCATGACTTCTTGTTCATAAAGCTCAAACTCAGGTAAAAATCCTCTCGGGTTTTCCCCAATCAAAATACTCAAAGCATTCTCCTGCTGATACATCTGTCTTTTGTATAGAGGCACGGCCCCTGCCGCAATCGCTTTCTGAATTTGAGATTGATTAAGATCTATTTCTGCTACAATTCCTTTATCAAATCTTTGTTGAATAAGGTTTGTCGAACTATCTCTAGAACTAAGAGTACTTTCTGAAATACGAAGTAATTCTCTCAATTCAAGAAGTTTAAAATAACTAGTAGCTACATCTGATATCAACGAGATTTGAATAGCTCTCTTAGCATATTCGGAACCTAATAAGTTTGCTTTTGCAGCTCTATTTAAACTTCTGAACTTTCCCCATATATCCAATTCCCAACTTGTACTCACAAAACCTGTATACAAGTTAAAAGCATCATCTCCGGGAAGTCCTTGAACAAAATTCCCTCGTCCTGCCTGTAACTGAGTTCCAAACTTTGGACGTAAGTCTTTTTTTGTAATCGACTGTTGTTTTCTAGCTTGCTCAATTCGTTGGCTCGCAATCAACACATTTCTATTATTCCGAAGTGCAGTTACAATTAGCGTATCGAGATATGAATCGTTAAAGATTTCCCACCAACTCAATAATTGATATTCCTCTTCTTCCTCTGTCTTCAATCGTTCTTTTTCAACTTCTTGAATATCCGAAAAGCGATAAGCATCTGGAGTGAGAACAGGTGTTCCGTTGTACGGTTTACTAAACATACAAGCAGATAAGATGCTCAATATCGATATGTAAAGTATTGATCTAATCTTCATCTGGGTCTGTTTGAGTGGAATTATTTTTAGCTGTAGCCTTTTCCCTTTTTTGTTCATACTTTCCAAGTTTCCCAATTAGGATAAAAAGCATCGGATAAAAGAAAACCCCTAAAAGGGTAGCTAGCCCCATACCTCCAAGCAGTGTCATTCCCATAACCTTCCTAGCTTCTGCTCCTGAACCTGACGCAAAAATTAGCGGAAGGATACCAAGAATAAAAGAGAATGCTGTCATCAAAATTGGACGAAAACGAAGCTTTGCTGCATCTATTGCTGATTCATAAAGTTTTAGACCTTCATCAAACTTAAGCTTTGCAAATTCTACAATAAGGATTGCATTTTTGGCAGCCATCGCAATGAGCATTACAAAAGAAATTTGAGCGAAAATATTATTCTCATAACTCGGGGAGAACAAGCGAGCCAACCATAGAGCTGCCAATGCACCAAAGATGGCAAATGGAGTTCCAAGCAAAATACTCATTGGTAGCGACCAACTTTCATATTGT